>JAUSNJ010000118.1 GCA_030645355.1 Rhodoferax sp.
GACGAAAAGTCCTTGGCCTTGGCGGCGACGGTAATCGCCACCTTGCGGGCCACGGCCTTGTAGATGGCGGCCACGTCGCCGTCGGGGTCTGCCACCACGGTGGGCCGGCCGTTGTCGGCCTGCAGGCGGATCTGCATGTCCAGGGGCAGCGCGCCCAGGTAGTCCATGTTGTAGTCAGCGGCCATTTTCTTGCCGCCGCCTTCGCCAAAGATGTGTTCCGCATGGCCGCACTGGCTGCAGATATGGACAGCCATGTTTTCAACAATGCCCAGGATCGGCACGCCGACCTTCTCAAACATCTTGATGCCCTTTTTGGCGTCGAGCAGCGCAATGTCCTGCGGCGTGGTGACGATGACGGCGCCGGTCATGGGCACGCGCTGGCTCAGCGTGAGCTGGATGTCGCCGGTGCCGGGCGGCATGTCGACGATCAGGTAGTCCAGGTCTTTCCAGTTGGTCTGGCGCAGCAGCTGCTCCAGCGCCTGCGTGGCCATGGGGCCGCGCCAGATCATGGCCTCGTCCTGCGCCACCAGAAAACCGATGGACATGACCTGCACGCCGTAGTTTTCCAGCGGGTCCATGGTCTTGCCATCGTCCGACTCGGGGCGGCCCTCAATGCCCATCATCATGGGAAGGCTGGGGCCGTAGATGTCGGCGTCCAGCAGACCCACGCGGGCGCCCTCGGCGGCCAGCGCCAAGGCCAGGTTGACAGCCGTGGTGCTCTTGCCCACGCCGCCCTTGCCCGAGGCCACCGCAACGATGTTCTTGACCCGGGGCAAGAGTTGCACGCCGCGTTGCACCGCATGGGCCACAATGTTGACGGTCACATTGACCGACACATTGGCTACGCCAGCGACGCCCTTTGCGGCAGCGATCAAGGCCTTGCGCAGGCCGGCAATCTGGCTCTTGGCCGGGTAGCCCAGTTCAACGTCGAAGGCCACATCGCCATCGGACACGGTGAGGTTCTTCACCGCTTTGGTCGACACGAAATCCTTGCCGGTATTCGGATCGATCACACTCTTGATCGCATCAAGAACCACTTGCACTGTCACTGTCATTCAATTTCTCCTGAAGATGCGCATAGTCTATCGAACCCGTCCCGTGCCGTAGCTGACATGCGGATTGCCCTGACGGGCGCAGGCTGATACGGGTTAACCCCCGTTTTTTCCATGCCACCATAGCGTTTACCAAGTGCGCACCACATCCCATAATGGTCGCTATGCCTGAAGCAACGTCTACCCCCCGTCCTGCAGGCCTTCTGCTGACCGGCGGCGGTGCGCGAGCCGCCTACCAGGTCGGTGTGCTCGAAGCCATTGCCGATATCCGGCTGGCCTGCGGCGCCGGCAACGACCCCAACCCATTTCCCATCATCACCGGCACGTCGGCGGGCGCCATCAATGCCTCGGCATTGGCCTGCGGCTCGGACAATTTTGACGCCACCGTGCGCATGATTGCCAAGACCTGGCGGGAGTTCCACGCCGACCAGGTCTACCGCACCGGCCATTTGGACATGCTGCGCTCGGGTGCTACCTGGCTCACGCTGCTGTCCATGGGATGGATTCTGGCCAAATGGCGCCGGGTCAAGCCCCGCTCGCTGCTGGACAACAGCCCTCTGCACGAACTGCTGGCCCGCCTGGTGCCACTGGAGCGCCTGCCCGAACTGATCCGCCTGGGCCACATGCAGGCCCTGGCCGTCACCGCGTCGAGCTACAGCTCGGGCGAGCACGTCACTTTTTTTGAGGGCGACAAGCGCCTGCAGCCGTGGATTCGCAGCCAGCGCATTTCGGTGCGCGACAAGATCACCCATGCCCACCTGCTGGCCTCCAGCGCGATTCCGTTTGTGTTTCCAGCCACCGAACTGCACATCAATGGCCGCAACGAGTACTTTGGCGATGGCTCCATGCGCCAGTCCGCTCCTTGCTCACCGGCCATCCACCTGGGCGCCGAGCGCATCCTGGTGGTCGGCGCGGGCCGCATGCATGAGCCCAAGGACGAGGCACTGGTGCCCAAGGTCAATGCCTACCCGTCCATTGCCCAGATCGCCGGCCATGCGCTGTCCAACATCTTCCTGGACGCACTGGCCGTGGATGTGGAGCGCGCCCGGCGCATCAACCAGACCATCAAACTGGTCCCTGAAGCAGCGCGCCGGGCCAGCGCCTTGCGGCCACTGGAATTGCTGGTCATTTCGCCCAGTGAACGCCTGGACGAGGTCGCATCCAAACACATTGACGCCTTGCCCCACGGCGTACGCACCATGCTGGGCGGTGTCGGGGTTTCATCGCGCAAGGCCGACGTCAAGGGTTCGGCGCTGGCCAGCTACCTGCTGTTCGAGACCGGCTACACCACCGAACTGATGGCCCTGGGCTATGCCGACGCCCAGCGCCAGCGCCACGAGATTTGCGGCTTCTTTGAATGGACCGATCCCCAGGCGGTCTGCCTGCTGGGCGACCGGCCCGAACCCGCACGCATCGATCGACGCCGGGACCCGCTGCGGTTACGGTGAGTTTTACGGGCACCGATTTCTGCTGAGCCCGCAGAAGGCTTGGGGTGAGCGCCGCCGTTCGTGTCCCCCGCAGAGGGCAAGCCCTCCGCTCCTCCTTGACCTCACTTTGGCGCTCACCCCAAGCCTCCTGCTACGAACAGTCCTTTTTTTGTAGGCACACAAAGCCAAGCCACGCAGGATCAGGCGGTTTGGCTGTTCTGCGCAGGTCAAGGAGGAGCCCGCGCAGCGGGCGGGGGACACGTAGCAGAACAGCCAAGCCGCCTGATCCCACCCAAAACGCTGACGGACTAAAATCGGGGGCTGTCTCTTGAAAGCCTCCCCGATGCCACGCCAACTCTTCGTCACCACCGCCCTGCCCTACGCCAACGCCCCGTTCCACATCGGGCACATGATGGAGTACATCCAGGCCGACATCTGGGTGCGCTTCCAGCGCATGCATGGCAGCGCGGTGCATTTTGTGTGCGCGGACGACGCCCACGGCGCGCCCATCATGATCGCGGCCGAGAAGGCCGGCAAGACGCCGCAGCAGTTCGTGGCCGACATTGCCGCTGGACGCAAGGAATACCTGGACGGTTTCCACATCAGCTTTGACAACTGGCACAGCACCGACGGCGCCGAGAACCACCTGCTGGCGCAGCAGATCTACCGCGACCTCAAGGCCAACAACCTGATCGACACCCGCACCATCGAGCAGTTCTTCGACCCCGACAAGAACATGTTCCTGCCGGACCGCTTCATCAAGGGCGAGTGCCCCAAGTGCCACTCCAAGGACCAATACGGCGACAACTGCGAGGTCTGCGGTGCGGTCTACTCCCCCACCGAACTGATCAACCCCTACTCGGCCCTGTCTGGCGCCACGCCGGTGCTGCGCACCTCGGAGCACTTCTTCTTCAAGCTGTCCGACCCACGCTGCCTGGCCTTTTTGGACCAGTGGACGCAAAGCGGCGCGGTGCAGCCCGAGGTGCTGAACAAGATTGCCGAGTGGATCGAGCCCGGCGAGGACGGCAAGCCCAAGATGGGCGACTGGGACATCTCTAGAGACGCGCCCTACTTCGGTATCGAGATTCCCGATGCGCCGGGCAAGTACTTTTACGTCTGGCTGGACGCGCCGATCGGCTACCTGGCCTCGCTGCAGAACCGCTTTGCCAAGATCGAAGGCGACGCGGCCAAGGGCGCCGCCGCCTATGCCGCCTTCATGGCCGACCCGGCGACCGAGCAGTACCACTTCATCGGCAAGGACATCATCACCTTCCACACGCTGTTCTGGCCTGCCATGTTGCACTTCAGCGGCCGCAAGACACCCAACGCGGTGTTTGTTCACGGCTTCCTGACGATCAACAGCGGCGAGAAGATGAGCAAGAGCCGCGGCACCGGCCTGAACCCGCTCAAGTACCTGAGCCTGGGCATGAACCCCGAATGGCTGCGCTACTACCTGGCCACCAAGCTGACGCCGCGCAACGAGGACATCGAGTTCAGCCCCGAAGACTTCATGGCCCGCGTCAACAGCGACCTGATTGGCAAATACGTCAACATCGCCTCGCGCGCCGCTGGCTTCATCAGCAAGCGCTTCGGCGGGAAGCTGGGCGCCGTGTCACCCGATGGCGCCGGCCTGCTGGACACGCTGCGCGAAGGCCAGGACAGCATTGCCGCCCTGTACGAATCGCGCGAATACGCCAAGGCGCTGCGCGAAGTCATGCTGCTGGCCGACAAGGTCAATGCCTATGTGGACGCCAACAAGCCCTGGGAACTGGCCAAGAAGGAGGGCATGGAAGCGCGCCTGCACGACGTCTGCACCGTGTGCATCGAAGCCTTCCGCCTGCTGACCATTTACCTGAAGCCCGTGCTACCAGCATTGGCCACCAACGTGGAAACCTTCCTGAACTGCGGCCCCTTGTCGTTTGGCAAGGCCAACGGCGGCCTGCCTGCGGGCCACGCCATCGGCGAGTACCAGCACCTGATGCAACGTGTCGACATCAAACAGCTTGATGCATTGTTTGAGGCTCCAGCCCTCGCCGTTGCTGCGCAAGGCGCTACTGAAACTGTAGCAACCACGCCTCCCGGCGGTGAAGCCTTGGCACCCACCATCTCCATTGATGACTTTGCCAAGGTTGATCTGCGCATTGCCGCCATCGTCAATTGCGAGGCGGTGGAAGGCTCGACCAAACTGCTGCGCCTGACCCTGGACGCCGGCGAGAAGGACGACGCCGGCCAGCCCAAACTGCGCAATGTGTTCAGCGGCATCGCCAGCGCCTACCAACCCGCGGACCTGGTCGGCAAGCTCACCGTGCTGGTGGCCAACCTGGCGCCGCGCAAGATGAAATTCGGCGTGTCCGAGGGCATGGTTCTTGCTGCCAGCCACGGGGATGAAAAGTCCAACCCCGGCATCTACATCCTCAACCCCTGGGCCGGCGCGCAACCTGGCATGCGCATCCACTGAGACCGTTGTGAGCCACCGCATCCACTGGTGGACCGACACCCACCGCAGTGCCCAAACCAATCTTCGGTTGGGCAGCACGCTGTGCGCGGTGGCCGGCGCAACCAACGCCGGTGGTTTCCTGGCGGTGGGGCAGTACACGTCCCACATGTCGGGCATTTTGTCCTCGGTGGCCGACAACCTGATTCTTGGGCAAATCCAGCTGGCAACCGCCGGCATCGCGCTGGTCATGTCCTTTATCGGTGGATCGATGACGACGGCCTGGATGGTCAATTGGGCCCAGCGCCGCCAGATGCGCAGCGCATTTGCGCGACCCCTGCTGGTGGAGGCCGCGCTGTTGCTGATCTTCGGCATCTTTGGCACCGCCATCAACCACTTTGCAGGTCTGTTTGTCCCGCTGACTGTGGTGCTGCTGTGTTTCATCATGGGTTTGCAGAATGCCGTGATTACCAAGGTGTCACATGCGGAAATCCGCACGACCCACGTCACCGGCCTGCTGACCGATGTTGGCATCGAGTTGGGAAAGCTGTTCTATTTCAACCGTCTGCCGGTGAGCCAAAAGGTGGTCGCCAACCGGATCAAGCTGCGCGTCCATGCGCTGTTGGTCGGCAGTTTTTTTGGTGGAGCCCTGGTGGGCGCCTACGGCTTCAAGACCTACGGTTATGTGGCGACCGTTCCGCTGGCGATTGTGCTCATGATTCTCACCTGGGGACCCATCATGGACGATGTGCAAAACGGCCGCTTTGCCTCGGGTCCATCCAACGACGCCTGATCGTACTCAGGCCGTTGCCGTACCAGACGGTATCCGCCGCCGCACCGCGCACAGAATGCCGCGCAAAATCTCGACCGGCTCGGGCGGACAACCCGGCACCACCACATCCACCGGTATGACGTTGACAACCCGGCCACAAGTGGCGTAGCCCTCGCCAAAGATGCCGCCATCACACGCGCAATCGCCGACGGCCACGACCAGCTTGGGCTCGGGCGTGGCGTCATACGTGCGCTTCAGTGCAATCTCCATGTTGCGCGACACCGGGCCTGTGACCAGCAGCAGGTCGGCGTGGCGCGGGCTGGCCACAAAGCGGATGCCCAGGCCCTCAAGGTTGTAGTAGGGGTTGCCCAGCGCGTTGATTTCGAGCTCGCAGCCGTTGCACGAACCGGCGTCCACCTGGCGGATGCAGAGGGCCTGGCCCAGGATGTCCAGCAGCTCCTGCTGGATGCGCGACTCCTCCACCTGCACCGCTGGGCCAATATCGGGCGCAGGCTCGCTGCGGATGCCCGTTTTACCGATCTGCCAGACGATCTTCCAGATCATTTCGCCGCCGGGCCGCCCCAAGGCGTGGACTTGGGGTTTTGCCAAAAGCGCCCCCCTGGGGGGCAGTGACCCGCGCAGCGGCGGAACGTGGGGGTGATATTCATAGGTCTTGCCCCGAATAGCTGAGGTTGAACGACTTGTTGATCAGCGGAAAGTCCGCGACGATATTGCCCATGACCGCGTGCTCCAGCACCGGCCAGTTTTGCCAGGATGGGTCATGCAAGTGGCAGCGCAGGATGCGGTGGCCCTGGTCCGCGCCAGAGAGCTCCAGCGCCACGAACAGCTCACCGCGCCAGCCCTCAACCCAACCGGCACCCAGGGCGGCCTGATCGCCCAACACCACGTCGCACCGCAGCGGACCGACCGGCAAATGGGTCACCATATGCCGGATCATGCGCAGCGACTCAAACACCTCCTCAAAGCGCACTGCGACCCGCGCCGCCACGTCGCCATTCTTCTGAACAGCCATGGCCACACGCAAATCGGTGTAAGGCACGAAGGGGTGGTCGCAGCGCAGGTCCCAGGCCTGGCTGCTCGCGCGTCCGGCCAGGCCAGTCAGACCGAGTTGGGCGGCCAGCGCCGGCGTCACCCGGCCTGTCGTCAGAAAACGGTCCTGGAGGCCCGCGTGGTCTTCAAAAATGTCGGCCAGGCGCCGAACTTCAGCCTCCACGGTGTCACACAGGCGCAGCATGGGGGCGATCTGCGCGGGCTCCAGGTCCACATCCACGCCGCCGGGCGTGATGCAGTCCATCATCAGCCGGTGGCCAAAGGCCGCCTTGGCGTTGCGCAGCCAGTCTTCACGCAGGCGCGAGAACTGGGCCAGCGCCAATGCGAAAGCCGCGTCATTGCCCAGCGCACCCAGGTCGCCCAGGTGGTTGGCCACGCGTTCGCGCTCCAGCAATAGCGCACGCAGCCAGGCCGCGCGCGGCGGGATGGTGGTTTGCGTGGCGGATTCCAGGGCCATGCAATAGGCCCAGGCATAGCCCACGGTGGTATCGCCCGACACCCTTCCCGCCAGGCGGTGGGCGTCCAGTGGCGCCATCTGCGCCATGCGCTGCTCGATGCCCTTGTGCGTGTAGCCCAGGCGCTGCTCCAGCCGCAGGATTTTTTCACCCACCACCGAGAAACGGAAATGCCCGGGCTCGATGATGCCGGCATGCACCGGGCCAACAGCAATCTCGTGCACGCCATCACCCTCCACCCGCACAAACGGGTAGTCCACCAGCGCACCCGGGGCGGGCAGCACCACGGCCTGCGGGTCCTGCAACAGCGGATGGTGGTCGATGCCCCAGGCGCCGTGGTTCAGCCAGGGGCGCGGATCTTGCGAACCCTCAGCGTGGATGCCCGACAGGTCCGCGGCCGCACGCTGCATGCGAGCGGCCGCGGGAAAGACCACGGACAGATCCGGGTATTGCGGTGGGCCGTCTGCCGCGTCCAGCGGCAGCGCCAGCCAGAACACGCCCTCCAGCAAGACATAAGAGACATATACGGCGCTAGCCCTCGTCGCCATTGAAGAAGAAGCTACTGATTCAATAGCATCCGCAGCCACGGGACTGCCCGCCCACAACGCCAGCAAACGGCCCCCGCGCTCGCGCACCAGACCGGCAGCGGCCATCCAATGCGGCGCAGTGACCCGAGCATGCCAGATCGGCACCGGTGCCGACAGGGCCGCGAACTCCACATCCAGACCGGGAATCTTCATCACGTCACCCACCCAACAAAGCAGCGGCCTGCACGTACCAGCCATTCAGGTACGGAGGGATATACAGACCCAGCACCAGGGCCAGGACCAGGTGCAAAAACACCGGCAGCAAAGCCGGTGGATGGGCCAGGGGTTTGAGCGTGGTGTCGCCAAACACCATGGGCAGTACCCGTGCCAGGATCGATGCAAAGGCGATACCCAACGCCAGGAACAGGAACGGTGCAGCCCAAGGCTGTTCGCGCATGGCCGTGGTCAAAATCAGGAACTCGCTGGCGAACACGCCAAACGGCGGCATGCCCAGAATGGCCATGACGCCCAGCATCAGGCCCCAGCCCACCGTAGGGTTCACCTTGATCAGGCCGCGGATCTCGCTCATGACCTGGGTGCCCGCCTTTTGCGTGGCGTGGCCCACGGTGAAGAAGATGGCGGACTTGACCAGCGAGTGCACCGTCATGTGCAGCAGGCCGGCAAAGTTGGCCAGTGGAGAGCCCATGCCAAAGGCAAAAGTGATCAGGCCCATGTGCTCGATGGACGAGTAGGAGAACATGCGCTTGACGTCCTTTTGCCGTGACAAAAAGAACGCCGCCACCGTGACTGACAGCAAGCCAAAGCCCATCATCAACTGGCCGGCCATCTGCGTACCCAGGGCGCCATCGGTGAGCACCTTGCAGCGCAAGACCGCGTACATGGCGACGTTGAGCAACAGACCCGACAACACGGCCGACACCGGCGTGGGGCCTTCCGCATGGGCATCGGGCAACCAGCTGTGCAGCGGTACCAGGCCCACCTTGGTGCCGTAGCCAATCAGCAGAAACACAAAGGCCAGCGTGATGATGGTGGGGTCCAACTGGCCCTTGACGTCGTTGAGGCTGGTCCACAGCAGCGTGGCGTGCTCCGCTCCGAGCACCTTGTCGGCCGCCATGTACAGCAGGATGGTGCCAAACAGCGCCTGGGCGATGCCGACACCGCACAGGATGAAATATTTCCACGCTGCCTCCAGGCTGGCCGAGGTGCGGTACACGCTGACCAGCAGCACGGTGGTCAGCGTTGCGGCCTCCATGGCCACCCAGATGATGCCTAAGTTGTTGGTGGTGAAGCCCAGCAGCATCGTGAAGCTGAACAGCTGGTACATGCTGTGGTAGAGCCGCATGCGCGGTGGCGTCATCTTGCCGTGGTCCTGCTCCACGCGCATATAGGGCCGCGAGAAGATGGCGGTGGTCAGACTGACAAAGGCGGTGAGCGTGACCAGAAAGACGTTCAATTGGTCGATATAGAACTGCTGGTCCCACAGCAACTCGGGCCCGTGGTCGATGGTGTGATTGGTCAAAAAACACGCAGCCAGAAATGTGCCCAGGCTGAAGCCGACGTTTACATCGCGCGCCCACAGACGGTGCCCGTAGAACGCCAGCGCCAGCCCGCCCAGCAGCGGAATGCCCAAAACAAAAACCAGGGCGCTCATGCCGAGTCGTCCTTCAGCGTTTCCAGGTTGTGGATGTCCAGGCTGTCAAACTTTTCCCGGATCTGGAACATGAACACCCCCAGGATCAACACGCCCACCAGCACATCCAGCGCAATGCCGAATTCCACAATCATCGGCATGCCGTTGGTCACCGTGGTGGCGGCGAAGATCAGCCCGTTTTCCATGGACAAGAAACCTATGACCTGGGGCACCGCCTTGGAGCGGGTGATCATCATCATGAAAGACAACAGAACGCAGGCCAGTGCAATGCCCAGCGAGCCCCCGGCGATGGATTGCGACAGGCGCGAGATCGGCAAGGCCAGGCTGAACGAGAAGATCACCAGCCCAATGCCCACCAGCATGGTGGTGGGCACGTTGAACAGCGTCTCCACGTCCCAGCGCACATTGAGCTTGCGGATCAGGCGGTGCAGCATCCAGGGGATGAAGAGGACTTTGAGCACCAGCGTCAACACGCCCGACACATACAGGTCCGGCTGGTGCGTCACGTAACCGAGCAAAAAGGATGCAGCCACCAGCGCCGCGCCCTGGATGGCAAACAGATTGATCAGCGAGACGATGCGCCGCTGCGAAATCATCGAAAACGACAGCAACAGGATCAGCGTTGCAAACAGATTGATGAGTTGCGGGGCCAGCGTGCTCATCCAACCCCCAACAACACATTGACCAGCAGGCCGATCACGGCCAGCAGGAAAGCGGTGCCCAGAAACTCCGTCACGCGGAAGATGCGCATCTTGGCACTGACCGTCTCGATCATGGCCAGCGCCATGCCCCCAACGGCCAGCTTGAACACCAGCACCGGCAGCGCCAGCAGCAGGGCCAACGGCGCGTTGGCCTCCGCCACACCCCACGGAAAAAACAGCGCCAGCCCGATGCAGGAATAGGCAAACAGTTTCAGGCTGGCCGCCCACTCCAGCAGCGCCAGGTGGCGCGCGGAATACTCCAGGATCAGGGCCTCGTGGATCATCGTCAATTCGAGGTGGGTGTCCGGGTTGTCCACCGGCACCCGGGCGTTCTCGGCCAGCGACACCATGGTGAAGGCCACACCCGCGAGCAGCATGCTGGGGTAGATCGCCAGTTCCCGGTGCGCGAGCGTCTCCACAATGACCGTCAGCGAAGTGGAACCCGTGATCATGGACGCGCAAAACAGCACCATCAACAACGCAGGTTCGGCCAGGAACCCCACCAGCATTTCACGGCGTGCGCCCAGGGTTCCAAACGCGGTCCCTACGTCCATGGCGGCCAGGGAGATGAAAACCCGCGCCAACGCGAACAAGCCCACCAGGGCAATCGCATCGGCCGCAGGCGACAAGGGCAAATCCGTGGACAGGGTTGGAACAATGGCACCGGCCAGCAGCATGCAGCCGAAGATGACATAGGGCGCCATGCGAAACAACTGCGACGCATGCTCAGCCACCAGCGATTCTTTTTGGAACAGCTTGTGCAGCATGCGGTAGGGCTGCAGCAGGCCGGGCCCGGATTTGTTCTGCAACCAGTGGCGCCACTGGTTGACCCACCCCGTCAACAGCGGCGCCAGCACCAGCGCCGTGACCAGCGCCAGCAGTTGTGACAGCACGCCCATGGCACTCATCACTTGACCACCAGCAGAACAACAATCAGCGTCACAAAGCTGTACATCAGGTACACGGCAATGCGCCCCTGTTGCAGCAGGCCCACCAGCCGGGACACCTTTTCAACCAGCGATACCAGGGGCACATACAGCCAATGCCACAGGGGATCTTCCACCTCGACCCGATAGCTGGGCTTTGCATCGAAGGCCGTTGGCAAGCGGCGGACCATGCGGAAGAAGGGTTCGAAGATCTGGCGGATAGGCTGGCCAAAGCCCTCGGCCGTGTCCTGCATGCGCGCCGTTTGCCAGGGGTGGCCACAATCCCACGGTGGCACCCGGCGCATGCGCCCGTGGTAGAGCTTGCGCACCAGCACAAAGGTCAGGCCAAAGCTGGCCAACACGCCGAGCAGAAAGATGGCCGGCGCGTAGCTGGCACGGTCTATGTGCACCGGCACCAGCAGCCAGCCACTGTCGGCCACGGTGTGGGCCAGCCCGCCGCGCACCAGCAACTGGGTGACGGGCTCCATCAGCGCAATCATCTGGTTGGGAAACAACCCCAGCGCCACGCAGCCCGTCACCAGCCACAGCATGCCCAGACGTTCCCACATGCCGGCGTCGTGCGCTTGTGCAAGCTTTGCGTCACGCGGTTGGCCCAGGAAGATCACACCGAAATACTTGACCATGGTGTAGCCCCCCAGCGCCGCAATCAGCGCAATCATGGCGGCCATGACCGGCACCAGCATGTCCAGAAACGAACTGGGCAACCCGGTGGTGAACAGGAAACTCTGCAACAGCAGCCATTCGGCCACAAAACCACCAAACGGTGGCAGGCCAGCGCACGACAGCACGCCGATCAGCGTGGGCCACGCGACCCAGGGCATATAGCGCATCAGGCCACCGAGCTTGCCCAGGCCGCGCTCACCGGTGGCGTGCAACACCGCGCCGGTGCTGCAGAACAGCAGGCTCTTGAAGAAGGCGTGGCTGATCATGTGGTACAGAGCCGCCGTCAGCGCCAGCGCCGCCAGCGCCTGCATGCCATAGGCCGCAAACAGCATGGACAGCCCCATGCCGGCGCAGATCAGCCCAACGTTTTCAATCGATGAATAGGCCAGCAGGCGCTTCATATCGACCTGCACGGTGGAGAACACGACGCCAAACAAGGCGGTGGCCAGCCCGACGGCCATCAGCAACACGCCCCACCACCAGATGCGGGTCTGCAGCAGGTCAAACCCCACCCGCAAAATGCCATACAACGCGATCTTCAGCATGACGCCGCTCATCAACGCCGAAAACGGCGAAGGCGCGGCCGGGTGTGCCTCCGGTAACCAGACATGCAGCGGCAGCAGCCCGGCCTTGGCGCCAAAGCCAAATACTGCCAGACAAAAGGCCACGGAACCCCAGAACGGCGTCAGGTGCTGGGCCCGCATGTTGGCAAAGGTGTAGTCGCCCGTGTTGGCCTGTAACAGGCCGAAGCACAACAAGATGCCCAGCGCGCCAATGTGCGCCACCAGCATGTAGAGGTAGCCGGCGCGCCGGATCTCGGGAATCCGGTGGTTGGCCATGACCAGGAAGAAAGAGGAAAACGCCATGGTTTCCCAGACCACCATGAATACATAGGCGTCATCGGCCAGCACTACCATGGCAATGCTGGCGAGAAACGCGTGGTATTCCAGACAGATCAGCCCCGGTGGGGTGCCCTCGCCCTTTCGGAAGTAACCGGCGGCAAAGGTGGAAACGCCGGCCGACACGCCACCAATCAGCAGCAGGAAGAAGGCCGAAAGGCTGTCCAGACGCAAATGAAACGGCAGTTGGGGCAGCCCCAACGGCAAGACCGCAACCTCGGGCCCGGCAAAGGCGGCACTGAGCGCGACTGCCATCAACACGATGGAAAAAAAAGCACCTGCGGGAAACAACACCGTTGCGACCAGGCGGAACCGGCGCAATGCGACAACCCCGGCACAGCCAATCAGCAACCAGGCACAGACCACCACCAACACCCAATCCAGGTGAAGCCAATCGCCGGGATGCGTGAAACTGTGCATGGGTTGCCTGGACAGTCAGTGGGAGCAGGAGATCACGGCGCGGCCTCCGGTGTCTCGGGCTCTGCGGCCAGTCCACTGGGGACAAACTCTGCCCCGTGCTGAACCAGGTAATCGCGAATCAAACGCCTGACGACTTGGGACGGTGTCAGGTCCTGCCGGGCACACAATGTCTCAAATGCCTTCTTCTTAGCGGGATCGACCAATACCGTCAGGCGTGCAGTTTTGAGTTCCATTGGGCTTCAATGTTAATTGGATTGTCATTTTAGGCACGTAGCCCGCCATCACCACGCCGATTGCAACGTAAAATCACAAAAACATGATAATGTTATTGTCATAGTATTTAACTCAAAGACAAATTTAAGTTAACTGTCGAAATTGTCCAAATTCCATACAAGGTTTAGATACCTTGCGCAAAGAGAGCGGGACGCATGACACAACCCGATAACCTGGCAGGCAGAGCCCACGCAAAACCTGTCATTTACGAAACGGCCACCAGCAAGTCGCTGTTCTTTTCGCTGAAGGATGTGCAAAGCCGCATGCACAGCCTGCGCCCCGATGAGTTGCAATTTGAATACACCAAAATCATGATGGGGTTTCTCCTGCACAACCCCGATCCCCGCAGCATTGCGATGGTGGGTCTGGGTGGCGGTTCACTGGCCAAGTTTTGCTACCGCTACCTGCCGCAGGCCGACATCACGGTCATCGAAATCAATCCCCATGTCATTGCGCACCGGGCCACGTTTGCAGTGCCGCCAGACGACCACCGGTTCACGGTCCAGTTGGCAGACGCAGCCAAGTATCTGCGCGATACCAACGAAAAATTTGATGTCCTGCTGGCCGACGGATTCGATATTGAAGGCTTGCCTCCTGACCTGTGTTCGCGCCAGTTTTATGACGACTGCTATGCGGCACTGAACCCAAACGGCATGTTCGTGGCCAATCTGCATGGCTGCAACCTGCACTACGAAATGATTCTGGACCGAGTCCAGGCAGGCTTCCACGGCTCTTTGTTGACGGTCAACGACCCGGGTGCCAGCAATCGGTTGGCCTTCGCGGTCAAGGACAATCCGAACGGGCTCACCAGCCTGGCCGGTGTGCGATGTCCACAGGGCTTTGATGACACCGCGTGGACTGAACTAAAGCCCAGCATGGCGCGGGTATTTCTGGCGTCCAGAGCCCTGGCCCGCCATCTTGCAGAACCTGCACAGACTTAGGTTTTTTTACCCCCACAAGACATATGAACAGCCCCCTGCATGAACCTGCGAGCCCCGTGCGCACCACGCACGCGCAGCCCTTTGTCTACGAAGACACCGACACCAAGGCCCTGCACTTCACGATCCACCAACAGCAAAGCCTGATGCGCATCAGTCGGCCCAACGCATTGCAGGTCGACTACACCCAGGTGATGATGGGGTTTCTGCTGCTCCATCGCCACCCGCAGCACATCGCGATGATTGGCCTGGGTGGCGGAAGTCTGGCCAAGTTCTGCCACCAGCATTTCCCGGAAACGCCCTTTACGGCCGTGGAAATCAACCCGCATGTCATCGCCATGCGGCGTGAATTTCTGATACCCAACGACAACGACTACTTTCGTGTCATAGAAGCCGACGGCGCCGACTATGTCCGGAATGTTGCAGGCCAGATTGACGTCCTGTTGGTGGACGGATTTGACCACCAGGGGCAGCCCGCCCAACTGTGTTCCCTGCCGTTTTATGAGGCCTGCAAACAGGCCTTGACCCCTCAGGGTGTTCTGGTCGTCAACCTGCACAACACCCACGCCTTGTATGAAGTCCTGGTTGCTCGCCTCAGCACGGTATTCGCTGGCAATATCGCGGAAGTTGTCACAAACGACGACGGCAACGTCATCGTTTTTGCCAGCGATGGCGTGGAAATAGCGCCTGCTGTCTTGCAAACCGAGGTGCAAAAGTACTGTACAAACTGGCCCCGGTGGATCGCGCAGAATGCGTGACCTCATGGACCAGTTGTCCCATCCACGACCCGTGGTCTACGCGGATCGCGACCACGTTTCCATGCGCTTTCGGCAGGGAGAGTTGCAAAGCCTGATGTCGGTGCAACAGCCCACGCATCTGGTGGTGCCGTACACCCGAACCATGATGGGTTTTCTGTTGATGGTTCACAAGCCCGCCCACATCCTGATGATTGGCCTGGGCGGCGGGTCGCTGGCCAAGTTCTGCTACCACCATCTGCCCGAAACCCGCATCACTGTCGTGGACATCAATCCACATGTCATCGCCATGCGCGGACACTTTCAGGTGCCCGATGACGACGCGCGGTTCTCAGTGGTCTGCGCTGATGGTGCTGATTTCGTGCGGGATACGCGCAAGACCTTTGATGTCATCCTTGTGGATGGCTTTGACGCAGACGGCCAATCCGCCCAATTGAGCAGCAAGGCCTTTTATGAAGACACATGCCGCGTGCTACGGCCAAAGGGCGTCATGGCGATCAACCTGGACAGCGACCACCCGGCCCATTCTGTGTTTCTGCAAAGAGTCCACACCACCTACCGTGGAAATATGTTTGTCATCTGTGTCCAGGAGCGCGCCAACCATGTCGTGTTTGCCACCAAGGGGCTGACCCTCTCTTCGAAAAACATGGACTTGGCTGCGGCACTGCAAGATTGCAGCCCGGTCGCACGGCTGCAGCTCCAGGCAGAGCTGGGGCGCATCTTCCAGCTGATCGATGACGGGAGCCGGTTTCCGCCCCTCGACGTTCGGGACATTGGCGAACTGGCCTAGGCGGACCCGGTAAAATGCGCCAAAGCGGCTCAACGAGGTTATTCCATGAATTTATTCCGACGTCCGGACTACAAGTCCGATACCACCCAGTTCATTGAACAGCTCAAGAAGAATGAACCCAAGCTGGAAGCCCAGCAGCGCCAGGGTTTGAGCCTTCTGTGGAACAAGATCGTTGACCGGGACGCCTGGTTCGGCTACCGCAAGGCCCGGGTTGCCCAAAAACCCTACGTCTACCAGACCAACGACAAGTAAGAGCCCATTGAACCTCTAGCCCTCGTCAAATCAGCACGAGAAGCTATTGTTTCGATAGCAATTTGATGACGCAACTCGCACCACCGGCGGACCCTGCCGATCCGGCGTTGGCCATTCTGCCCGCCATGCCCCAAGTGGTGGATCAGGTCGCACTGGCGCGGCTCTATGGCGAGCCGCTATTTGCGATGCCACAGGATTTGTACATCCCGCCGGACGCGCTGGAGGTCTTTCTGGAGGCCTTCGAAGGCCCGCTGGACTTGCTGCTGTACCTGATCCGCAAACAGAATTTCAATATTCTGGACATCCCCATGCTCAGCGTGACCAAGCAGTACCTGGTCTATGTGGACCAGATCCGCAAGCGCAACCTGGAGCTGGCGGCCGAATACCTGCTGATGGCGGCCATGCTGATCGAGATCAAGTCGCGCATGCTGTTGCCGCCCAAAAAGGTGGCCGAGGGACTGGAGGCCGAAGACCCGCGTGCCGAGCTGGTACGCCGCCTGATCGAGTACGAGCAGATGAAGCTGGCCGCCGCCCGCCTCAACGCCATCCCCCAGTTTGGTCGCGATTTCCTGAAGGCCGAAATCACTATCGAACAGTCCCTGGTGCCCCGCTTCCCCGATGTGCACCTGGTCGATCTGCAGGAGGCCTGGCGCGACATCCTGAAGCGTGCCAAGCTGGTCCAGCACCACAAGATCACCCGCGAAGAACTGTCGGTGCGCGAGCACATGGGCATGGTGCTCAAGCGGTTGCAGGGCCGTCGCTTTGTCGGTTTTGAGGACCTGTTTGACCCCGAGAGTGGTGCGCCCGTGCTCGTGGTCACCTTCATCGCGTTGCTGGAATTGGCAAAGGAAACCCTGATCGAAATCACCCAGGCCGAGGCCTTTGCGCCTATCTACGTGCGGCTGGCGTACTCTCCCACGTAAACAGCAGCACGTTGATCGCGATACGGTTAGTATTCGCCCGATCACGTCCCCAAACCGTCACCGGAACCCTCCTCCCCCATGACACAACAACCTACCGACAGCAACGCAGCCGCGCTGCACGCCACGCCCTACGGCACCCTGCCCCCCGCATCCCCCATGCCCAGCCGCAAACCCATCAGCCTGCCGCGTCTGGCCGAGATGCGCACACGGGGCGAAAAGATCACCATGATCACCGCCTACGACGCCACCTTTGCGGCGGTGGCAGATGCAGCGGGTATCGATAGCATCCTGGTCGGCGACTCGCTGGGCATGGTCTGCCAGGGCCTGCACACAACCGTCGGTGTGTCTCTGGAGCACATGCGGTACCACACCGAAATGGTGTCGCGTGGCCTGCGCCGCGCCCAGGCCACGGCCTGGCTCATTGGTGACCTGCCGTTTGGCTCCTACCAGGAGTCCAGAGAGCAAGCCATTCGCAGCGCCGGGGTCATCATGCAGGCCGGTGCCCACATGGTCAAACTCGAAGGCGGCGGCTGGACGACGGAGACCGTGCGCTTTTTGGTCGAACGCGGCATCCCGGTCTGTGCCCACCTGGGGCTGACACCCCAGACCGTGCACTCTCTGGGCGGCTACCGCGTACAGGGCAAGACCCAGGTCAGCGCAGATTTGCTCAAGCGCCAGGCCCACGAGCTGCAAGATGCTGGCGCCAGCATGCTGGTGCTGGAGATGGTGCCGGCACCGCTGTCCAAGGAGCTCACCGACGAACTGGTGCACTGCGCCACCATCGGCATCGGCGCAGGCAAGGGAACCGCCGGCCAGGTGCTGGTGATGCATGACATGCTGGGGCTCAACTTGGGCAAGAACCCGAAGTTTGTCCACAACTTCATGGAGGACGCCACCAGCATCCGCGGCGCCTTTGAAGCCTACGTGGCCGCAGTCAAAGGCGGCACCTTCCCCGACGACGCCCTGCACGCCTGGTGACTTGCCTATGAAACTCGTTCACACCCTCTCCGACCTGCGCGACCACCTCAGCGCTTTTCGCCACCCCGCCGTGGTGCCCACCATGGGCAATCTGCACGCTGGCCACCTGGCGCTGGTGCGCCAGGCCAAGCCGCTGGGCGACATCACGGTGTCCACCATCTTTGTGAACCGGCTGCAGTTTGCGCCGCACGAAGACTTCGACACCTACCCGCGCACGCTGGACGCCGATTGCCAGCAGCTGGAGGCCGCCGGTTGCGACCTGGTATTTGCGCCGCTGGAAGCCGAGATGTACCCGCAGCCGCAGACCTTCAAGGTGCACCCGCCGGGCGAGCTGGCCGACATTCTGGAAGGCCACTTCCGCCCCGGCTTTTTCATCGGTGTCTGTACCGTGGTGTTGAAGCTGCTGTCCTGCACGCAGGCCCGCACGGCGCTGTTTGGCAAGAAGGACTACCAGCAACTCATGGTGATCCGCAACATGGTCAAGCAATTTGCCATGCCGGTGAACATCGTGGGCGGTGAAACCCAGCGCAGTGACGATGGCTTGGCCTTGTCTTCGCGCAACGGCTACCTCAGCCCCGCTGAACGGCAACAGGCCGTGCAGCTGTCGGCAACCCTGAAGACCGTGGCCCAGGCGCTGCGAGCCAACCCCGCACTGGACGCCGCGGGCATCAGCCGCCTGGAATCCCAGGCCATGCAAACCCTGAGCAACTTCGGCTGGCGGCCCGACTACGTGGCGGTGCGGCGCCAGGCGGATCTGCAGGCCGCCCACGCGGGTGACGCCATGGTGGTGCTGGCCGCAGCGCGGTTGGGCGCAACCCGGCTGATTGACAACCTGGAAGTTTGAATTGCTATTGTTTGTATAGCCATAGATGCTTATTTCACGAGGGCTAGAGGCCTATTTTGACCCTCGCACTATCGGAACACCCAAAAGGCCACAGCAGCCACCACCGTGGGTGGCAAGGCCGCCACCAGTAGGCCAAGGGGGTGGACGACACCCTCATCAAAATGCTGGCGCAGGATGGCGATGCCGGCCGGATTCGGCGCATTGGCAATGATGGTCAGCCCGCCACCGGTCACTGCGCCGGCCACCAGCGCGTATTTGAAACTGTCACTCAGACCCTCCACCAGCGAGCCCAGGTAGGTCAGGGCCGCGTTGTCGGTGAACGCGGTCAGTGCAATGGCGCCACCAAACACTACATCGCTGCTCATGCGCATCAACAGCGGCTGCAGCCACCACTGCTGTTGGCCACCCAGCACCACCAGGCCCGCCAGAAAAAACGCCACCAGCAAGCCCTCTTTCAGAATCAGCCGGTCTTGGTGGTGTTCATAGGCATGGGCAATGCCCAGGAAGAACAAAAACAGGCCCATGAAGATGGCCGGGTGGTGCGCAAACACCACCACGCCCGCCAGAAACGCCAGATGCACCGCCACCAACAACCGGGGCACGGCCGGGGCAGCGTCTTTGGCTGCAGCTTGCAGGGGCAATGCAGCCAGTTCCTTTCGAAACCACACGGACACCCCCACGGTATTGACCACTACGGCGATGGCGGCTTTCCAGCCAAAGGTGCTCGCCATGAAAGAGGTGTCCCAGCCCCATTGGGCCGCCACCATCAATACCGGTGGTGCAGCAAACGATGTCAGCGTGCCGCCCACCGAAATATTGACAAAGAGCACGCCCAAGGTGGCGTATTTGAGGCGGGTGCTCAGGTTACGGGCAAAGAAGCGGTTGCCCAAAATCAGCGCCGCCAGCGTCATGGCCGCAGGCTCGGTGATGAATGAGCCCATCAGGGGAACCATAACCATGACCACCAGGTAGTAGCCCAGACTGCCGGCCAGCGGCACAGCGCCTGCCAGCCACTGCAGCAGCGCCGTCGCCGCCTGCAATATCGGCCGCGTGGCCGCAATCACCATGACCGCGAAAACGAACATGGGCTCGGTGTAGTTGCGGGTGTCGATGTATTCAACGGCAGCGGCCGAACCCAGCATCAAGAACATGGTGACAGCCAGCACCAGCGCCCAGAAACCGAACACCACTTCCACCTCGCCCAGCCAGTGCCATAGCCCCGCGTGGTGGGGCTGCAGGTGCGCCAGATGCTCGAAGTATTTGGTCGAGAACGTGTGAACGATGGCCAACGCAAACAGCAGGCCACACACCAGTTCAAAAGGGCTCATGGACAACGCTAACTCCAAGTAGTGTGATGGCAGCTGGCGGCACATCTGCAGGCATTGTCACCCATGCTCGCAGAGTGGTGCTATGCGTGGGACAAGCTGCTATAAACAGCTGCCTGCCAACCGCCCCCGGTCACCCGATGCCTATCTTCAAGAACCACCCGTCCTGTCTGCTGCCCTTGCTGTTGTGCTGTTTGGCGGTCGGCGCGCAGGCGGCCGACCGGCCCAAGGTGGGCCTGGTGCTGGGTGGCGGGGGCGCCCGGGGTGCGGCCCATATCGGCGTGCTGGAAGAACTGGAGCGCTTGCGAATCCCCGTGGACTGTGTCGCAGGAACCAGCATGGGCGCTTTGGTGGCCGGCGCATGGGCCGCCGGGCTGGACGCCGCCACGCTGCGCACCGAGATGGCCAGGGCAGACTGGAATGATCTGTTCCAGGACAACCCGGGCTACAACGATATCAACTACCGCAGCAAGCGGCTGTCCAAGCGTTTTCTCCCGGGTAGCGAAGCAGGCATCACGGCCGCAGGCGTGGTGACGCCACCGGGCGTGGTGTCAGGCCAAAAGATCAAGCTGTTTTTCAACCAGCTGGTGCGTGCCGATGCGGGAGACCGTCGCATCGAACTGCTGGCATTGCCGATCTCCATCATCGCCACCGATATAGCAACCGGCGAACGCGTGGTGTTTCGCGACGGCAGCCTGACGCTGGCCATGCGCGCCAGCATGTCCGTACCGGGCCTGATGGCGCCGCTGGAGTACGGCGGCAGAAAGCTGGTCGACGGTGGGCTGGTGGACAACCTGCCAATCCAGGAAGTGCACGACCTGTGCGGCGCCGACATCGTAATCGCCGTCAACGTGGGCTCGCCGCTGCTGAAGGCCAGCGAGATCAGTGGTCTGCTGTCCGTCTCGACCCAGATGGTGTCCATCCTCACCGAGCAAAACGTCACGCAATCGCTAGCCAAACTGACGACCGGCGACATCTACATCAAACCCGATTTGACCGGCCTGACAGCGGCGCAGTTTGAGCGCAGCGCCGAAGCAGCCGACCGGGGCCGCGCGGCGGCCCAAGCGGCCATCGCACTGCAAAGCCTCACGGTAGATCCTCAAACCTATGCCGCCTGGCGCCAGCGCCGGACGCCCGGGGATGTGCCGCAGCCCATGGTCGATGCCATCGAGATTGCAGGACTCAAGGCGGTCAACCCCGCCGCCATCGCGCGTTACCTGGAGCAGAAAACGGGAGAGCGATTGGATGTCCCGCAGCTCAACCGCAACCTGCTGCGGACCTACGGTGACGGCTACTACGAGCGGGTGGACTACACGCTGACCCGCGAAGACGGCAGGAATCTGCTGCGCATCAACCCCATTGAAAAGGCCTGGGGCCCGGACTATGTGCGACTGGGCCTCAACCTGAACTCCACGCTGACGGGCCGCTCCACCTTCAGCCTGCGCACGGCCTACCAAAAGACGTGGCTCAATGCGCTGGGTGGTGAGCTGCTGGTGTCGGCGGAGCTGGGCTCCAACACCGGCTTTGGCACAGAGCTGTACCAGCCGCTGGACCCGGCGCAACGCTATTTTGTCGACGCCGCGGCCTCGGTGCGGCAGGAAAGCTTTTCGCTGTTTGTGGATGATCTGCGCATCTCGGACTACCGCAACAGCGTGGGTCGGCTGGACCTGACGGTGGGCATGAATCTGGGGATGACAGGCCAGGTACGGCTCGGTTTTCGCAATGAGCACCAGACCGTGTCCATTGAGACCGGCCTGCCCCTGCTGCCGTCTGACCCACTGCAGATTCACGGCTGGCTGGCCAGCTGGGAGACGGACCAAAAGAACCAGTTGCACATATCCACCACCGGCTGGTCCGGCAAGGGCAGCTGGTTTGAGTCGGCCGATGGCAACTACAACCGGCTGAACCTGAACCTGGATGGCTCGTACCAGCTCGACAACTGGGTGCTGGGCCTGCGTGGCAGCTACGCAGGCTCGACCTATGGCGTGGTCCCACCGCAGGAGATGGGTCGATTGGGCGGCTTTCTCAACCTGTCCGGTTTCGCCAATGACCAGCTCATGGGAGACCGGGTCAGCTATGGCCACATTCGGGCAGAACGCATCGTGGGCCGCATGCCGCTGGGCTTGAGCGGCGATCTGCGCCTGGGGTTGGCGCTGGAAGTCGGCCGGGTGGCAGACCCCGTGTCGGAACCGCGTCGCACCGGTCTGCTCAACTCGACGGTCATCTACGTGCGCGGCGAAACGCCGTTTGGCCCGGCGTACATCGGCCTGGGGCAGTCGAGCAGCGGACCAGTGAACGCCTACTTCTTCATCGGCACGCCGTAGCCAGCCAAGAACGGCCCACTTCGCTTACAGGAACCGGTCCAAAATCTTCTTGCTTCTGGCGTCCAGCGCGTACTGGTCACGCACCAGGTACTGGATGCCGTGCGAATCAGAAATCAACAGGGTGCCCTCGGTGCCAATGCGACGGATGTCTTCGTCGCCTCGCAGCACAAACTGCGTAGGGCCACGGTCGGTCTCCACCGCCCAGGTGCAGGGCGTGGAAAAGCTGGTGACCGACAGGATAGCGCTGACCACCGGCATGAACTCACGGGTCGCCAGCTCATGGCGAATAAGGCTTTGCGCGGGCTCGGCCACGTCAGCGAGTTGTTCAATCCAGGCCACTTCCTGGCCATCCGTATTCACCAGCGAAATGCCAACATCGGGTGACTGGATGGGAAAGGCACGGATGGGCACCACGCCCAGGAACTGCTCGTCCAGGCCACGGGTCAAGACCAGCTTGCCAAACGCATCGCGCTGCAAAGTCCATGTGCTGCTGGGGATTAGGCTGGGTTCGTTCATTCTGCTGCATCCATGTCAACGTCCATATTGCGGGCCTGCGCCTGGTGCAGGTTGAAGTAGGCACCCTGGGCGGCCATCAACACGTCGTGCGAGCCCTCTTCCACCACCCGGCCGCGGTCCAGCACGACCAGACGGTCGGCCCGGTGCAGCGTAGACAAGCGGTGCGCAATGGCGATGGTGGTACGGCCCTTCACCAGGTTCTCCAGCGCCTTCTGGATTTCCTTCTCGGTCTCGGAATCCACCGACGAGGTGGCCTCATCCAGTATCAGGATGCGCGGGTCGATCAGCAAGGCGCGGGCAATGGAAATGCGCTGGCGCTCGCCACCCGACAGACCCTGTCCGCGTTCACCGACCATGGAGTCGTAACCCTGCGGCAGGCGCAGGATGAATTCGTGGGCGTGGGCCGCGCGGGCCGCGGCAATGATTTCGTTGCGTGTGGCGCCGGGTTTGCCGTAAGCAATGTTCTCGGCAATCGTGCCAAAGAACAAAAAGGGTTCCTGCAGCACCAGGCCGATGTTCTGCCGGTAGTCTGAGATGGCGTAGGAGCGGATGTCCACGCCATCGACCTTGATGGAGCCCTCGGAAACATCGTAAAAGCGGCAAATCAGGTTGACCAGGGTACTCTTGCCCGATCCGCTGTGGCCCACCAGACCAATCATCTCACCCGGTGCAATGGACAGGCTGATACCGCGGTTGACCTCGCGGTTGCCATAGCGAAAGCCCACATTGCTGACCTCAATACGCCCCTGCACCTTGCCCATGGGCACCGGTTGCGCGGGCTCGGGCACGCTGGAGACGTGGTCCAGGATGTCAAAAATACGCTTGGCCGCCGAGGCGGTCTTCTGGGTGTCCGAGACGATTCGGCTCATGGCATCCAGCCGGCCGTAGAAGCGACCGATGTAGGCCACCGCCGCCAGCAGCATCCCCACCGTGATTTCACCCTTTGAGACCTGCCAGATGCCGAAGCCCCACACCACCAGCAGGCCAGTTTCCGTCAACAGCGAAACGCTGGGGGAAAACAGCGCCCAAATCTTGTTGATACGGTCGTTGACCATCAGGTTGTGCCGGTTGGCCTCGCGAAAGCGCTTGGCCTCGCGTTGTTCCTGTGCAAACGCCTTGACGACCCGAATGCCGGGTATCGTGTCGGCCAGCACATTGGTCACCTCGCCCCAGACCCGGTCAATCTTCTCGAAACCGGTGCGCAGGCGATACCGCACAAAGTGGATCATCCACCCGATGAAGGGCAAGGGCACCAACGTAATCAGCGCCAGCCAGGGGTTCAGGGAAAACAGAATCACCGCCGTCATGACAATCATCACCATGTCACTGGCGAAGTCCGTCAGGTGCAGTGACAGGTAGACCGCGATGCGGTCGCTGCCGCTGCCCACGCGCGACAGCAGGTCGCCCGTGCGCTTGCCGCCAAAATACTCCAGCGACAGGCGCAGCAGGTGTTCGTAGGTCACCGTGCGCAAATCTGCCGCTATGCGCTCGGACACCAGAGCCAGCACATAAGTCTTGCCCCAGCTCAGGCCCCAGGCCAGCAGCGCCGAACCCAACAGGCCCGCCAGGTAGAACGCAACGGTGGAGAGCGGAATGCGCTGCCCATTCTGGAACGGAATGAGAACCTCATCGACCAGGGGAATCGTGAGGTAGGGCGGGACCTGGCTGGCCGCCGTGCCCAGCAACATCAGTACAAACCCCAGAAACAACTGCCCCCGGTAGGGTCTGGCAAAGCGCCACAGGCGAAACAGGGTCCAGGTGGACGGTGGCGTGTGGATCACCTTGGTGCAGATCGGGCATTCGTCCTGGTCGGGTTCCAGCGGCGCCTTGCAGCTCGGGCACACGTTGACAAGGGCCTGTGCCAGGGGTTTGCCGCTCACGTGGCTCTGCAATTGGGACTGGAACTGGTCCACCAGCCGAATGGCATACAGGTTTTGCGCCAGCGTAAAGCGCCAGGTTGCCAGCAGTCCGTTGCGATCCACCAGGTTCAGATGCCCGACCCCCGCGTGATCATGGTGCCGCAGCTCCAGCCCGTCGCGGTAGAACCATTCCTGCCACTGGGTATCACCACTGCCGCGGCACAGCAGTCGTCGACTGGTCACCACCACCAGGCTGGCCACGAAATGCAGTCGCGCATCCAGGTCAACCTCCAGCGCCGCAAGAACGTTCTCTCCGGGGTGGAGTTGTGGTTGCAAGGCATCACGCCACGGAGCAGGCAGTTCGCCAGTCAGGGGACTTGCAGCGGGAACATCAAGGGTCATGGGGTACAACAACTTTTCTTTTTAGCACGCTCCATACTTTACGATACTCGGTTCGGAGCACTTTTGCCCGGGCCTATGGGATCCGGGTGAGCGAGAATACACAACGCGGTCAGCCCCACATCGGTGGACTGTCCAACCAAATAGCAGCCATGACGGACCTGAAAAAGATTGAAATTCTCCGGGTAACACACCTGCGCGGCCCCAACATCTGGACGTACCGCCCGGTGATTGAAGCATGGGTCGACATCGGCACGCTGGAGGACTCCCCCTCCAACACACTGCCCGGCCTGGGGGATCGGCTCAAGGCCTGGCTGCCCCATATGGTGGAGCACCGTTGCAGCGAGGGTGTGCGCGGCGGCTTCTTCCAGCGTCTGGAGGAAGGCACTTATGCCGCCCACATCCTGGAACACGTCACCCTGGAGCTACAGAATCTGGCCGGCATGAAGACCGGTTTTGGCAAGGCACGCTCCACCTCCAAGCGTGGCGTCTACAAGGTGGCCTTTCGCACCAGGCAAGAGCAGGTCGGGCGCGCAGCACTGGAAGCGGGTCGCCAACTCCTGGAAGCCGCCATTAACGATACCCCTTTTGATTTGGACGCCGCGGTTGCCAATCTGCGCGAAATGGTCGACGACCTGTGCTTGGGGCCCAGCACGGCCCACATCGTGGACGCCGCCACCGAACGCAAAATACCCTCCATCCGCCTGACCGAAGGCAATCTGGTCCAGTTGGGCTACGGTATCAACCAGCGCCGCATCTGGACCGCCGAGACCGACCAGACCTCGGCTATAGCCGAGGAAATTGCCAGCGACAAGGACCTGACCAAGGCGCTGCTGAAGTCATGCGGTGTACCAGTGCCCGAGGGCACGCTGGTGAAATCGCCCGAACAGGCCTGGGAAGCGGCGCAGGAGATTGGTATACCCGTCGTGCTGAAGCCCTACGACGGCAACCACGGGCGCGGCGTCTCGCTGAACTTGTGCACCCAGGGCGAAGTGGAAGCGGCCTACGCCTTGGCCTACCGCAAGGGCAATGGCAGTGCCGTGATTGTTGAAAAGTTTATCCCCGGCAACGAGCACCGCATGCTGGTGGTGGGCAAACAGGTGGTGGCAGCTGCCCGTGGCGAAGCGATCTGGGTGGTGGGCAATGGCGTGGACAACATCGACCAGTTGACCGAAGACCAGATCAATTCGGACCCCCGGCGCGGCAGTGGCGAAGACTCCCCGCTGAACGCCCTGCTCCCCAGCCAATCCGGCGAAATTATTCTGGAACTGGAACGCATGGGTTTGACGCCGGAGTCCATCCCACCCAAAGACCAGAAGGTGCTGATCCAGCGCAACGGCAATGTGGCCTTCGATGTGACCGACCTGCTGCACCCCAGCGTCGCCGCCGCTGCAGCGCTGGCGGCGCGCGTGGTGGGCCTCGATATTGCCGGCGTGGATATGGTGCTGGAAGATGTCACCAAGCCCATGCAGTCCCAGCGTGCGGCGGTCATCGAGGTCAATGCAAGCCCGGGCCTGCTGGCCCACATCAAACCCGCAGACGGAGTGGGCCGACCGGTGGGCAAGGCCATCATCGAACACCTGTTCAAGCAGGACCGCGATGGGCGCATCCCGATTGTGGGCATCACCGGAACCCAAAAGATCGGCCGTATCGCCCGCCTGGTGGCTTGGCTGGCCCACATCAGCGGCAAACACGTCGGACTGGCCTGCAGTGAAGGCCTGTACCTGGACGGTCGACAGGTCGAGGCCAAGGACTGCGCCCATTGGGAAGCCGGTCAACGCCTGCTGATCAACCGCTCCGTGCAGGCCGCGGTGTTCGAGAATGGCAGCCACACCATCCTGGCCGAGGGGCTGGCATACGACAAGTGCTCCGTGGGTGTGGTCACCGACGTGAGCTGGCACGAATCCCTGGTTCCGTTTGACATACTGGACGACGAGCAAGCCTACAAGGTTGCGCGCACGCAGGTGGACGTGATCTTGCCCAGCGGCACCGCTGTGTTGAACGCCGCCGACCCGCAGGTGGTCGAAATGGCCGAGCTCTGCGACGGCAAGGTCATTTTTTACGGCATGGACCCCAACCTGCCCGTCATGACCGAACACCGCAACGCCGGAGAGCGGGTGGTCTATGTGCGGGACGACCAGATCGTACTGGCCCACGGCGCCAAGGAAGTGGCCATGCTGCCGCTGGCCTCGCTAAAGCCAGCCAAGGCGTCCCAGCCCGAGATGGTGATGGCCGCTGTGGCCGCCGCCTGGGCCCTGAACATCCCCCCGGAACTGATCGGCGCAGGCCTGCGCACCTTTGAGTCGAACCCCCGAAAAACCCCTTACTGAACACACCATGGAAGTAACCCGTATCCGAGCCCTGCGTGGACCCAATTTGTGGAGCCACCACACGGCTATACAGTCCATCGTGTCCTGTGAGCCCATCGAACGTGCAATTGGCAAGATCGACGGTTTTGAGGCCCGCCTAAGGGCCCGTTTCCCCGAAATCAGCCCCTTCCAGCCCACCGGCCATGACGATTCCATTGCCATGGTGCATGTGCTGGAGCTGGCGGCACTGGGACTGCAGGCGCAGGCCGGATGTCCTGTGACGTTTAGCTGCACCACACCAACCGTGGATGCGCATGTCTATCAGGTGGTAGTGGAGTACAGCGAAGAGGCCGTGGGGCGGCTGGCGTTGGACCTGGCCCAGGCACTGTGCCAGTCCGCGCTGGACGACACGCCCTTTGACCTTGCCGATGCACTGACCCAGTTGCGCGACCTGGACGAAGATGTCCGGTTGGGACCCAGCACGGGATGCATTGTGGATGCGGCCATTGCACACAACATTCCGTTCAGTCGCATGACCGAAGGCAGCATGGTGCGCTTCGGCTGGGGCAGCAAGCAGCGGCGCATCCAGGCTGCGGAAATGGACACCACCAGTGCCATCTCGGAGGCCATCGCGCAAGACAAGGAACTGACCAAGAAACTGCTGGCCGCCGCGGGCGTGCCGGTGCCCACCGGGCGCTCCGTCAGCGACGCCGAGGATGCCTGGGTGGCGGCCTGCGAAATCGGCCTGCCGGTGGTGGTCAAGCCCAAGGATGGCACCCAGGGCAAGGGCGTCACCGTCAACATCACTACCAAAGAGCATCTCACCAAGGCCTACGCCATCGCGACCGAGTTTCGCGATGACATCCTGGTGGAACGCTACATGCCGGGCAACGATTTCCGCCTGCTGGTGGTGGGCGACAAGCTGGTGGCGGCGGCCCGCCGCGACCCGCCCAAAGTCGTCGGGGACGGCGTCCACACGGTGGCCGAACTGGTGGCGCAAGTCAACCTGGACCCACGGCGTGGCAGTGGACACTCCACGTCCCTGACCAAGATTCGCATCGACGACATCGCACACGCCTGCCTGGCCAACCAGGGCTTCGCAGTCGACACCATTCCCGCCAAGGGCCAGCGCGTCAACCTGCGCAACAACGCCAACCTGTCCACCGGCGGCTCGGCCACCGATGTGACGGATGACGTGCATCCCGAAGTGGCGGCCCGTGCCGTGGCAGCGGCCCACATGGTGGGGCTGGACATATGCGGCGTGGACGTGGTCTGCGACAGCATCCTGCGCCCCATCGAGGAGCTGGGCGGCGGCATTGTCGAGGTCAATGCAGCCCCGGGCCTGCGCATGCATTTGAGCCCCTCGTTCGGCAAGGGCCGCGCCGTCGGCGAGGCCATCATTTCCAGCATGTTCAAGAATGGACAGAACGGCCGCATTCCTATCGTGGCGGTCACCGGGACCAATGGCAAGACCACCACGGTGCGTCTGATATCGCACCTGCTGACCCAGAAGGGTCTGTGCGTGGGCATGACGAATACGGATGGCGTCTACGTGGGCGGCCAGTGCATTGACACTGGCGACTGCAGCGGGCCCAAGAGTGCACGCAGCGTGCTGCTGCACCCCGACGTGGACGCCGCGGTGCTGGAAACCGCACGCGGTGGCGTCTTGCGCGAAGGCCTGGCCTTTGACCGCTGCGATGTGGCCGTGGTGACCAACGTCGGCAGCGGCGACCACCTCTGCCTCAACTACATCACCACCGTACAGGACCTGGCGGTCCTGAAGCGCGTAATCGTCCAGAACGTCGCGGCCACCGGCGTGGCCGTGCTGAACGCAACGGACCCCACCGTATCGGCCATGGCCAGCAAGTGCCGGGGGTCAGTCACATTCTTTGCAGTCGACAAATACCATCCCGTGATGGCCACCCATCGCGCGCAAGGCCAGGCCGTGGTCTACGTTGAAAACGGCCAACTGGTGGCCAGCAAGGGGGATTTCCAGCAAACCATAGCACTGGCGTCCATTCCCATCACCATGGGTGGCATGATTCCTTTCCAGGTTGAGAACGTCATGGCATCGGTCGCGGCCGCCTGGGCTTTGGGCCTGGACTGGGACACCATCCGCAACGGGTTGTCCAGCTTTTCCAACGACACGCACAACGCCCAGGGTCGCTTCAACTTCTTCAAGTTCCGCGGGGCCACGGTCATTGCCGACTATGGCCACAACCCCGACGCCATGATCGCGCTGGTACAGGCGGTACAGGCCATGCCCGCCACGCGACGCTCAGTGGTCATCAGCGGTGCGGGCGACCGCCGTGACCAGGACATTCGCCAGCAAACCGAAATTTTGGGCGATGCTTTTGATGAAGTGATCCTGTACGAAGACCAATGCCAGCGCGGGCGGCGCGACGGCGAAGTGATCGCCTTGCTGCGCCAGGGCCTGGCGCATGCGCGCCGCACCACGCAGACCTCGGAAATCAAGGGCGAGTTCTTGGCCATCGACACCGCCATGGACAAACTGGCTCCCGACGAACTCTGCCTGATCCTGGTGGACCAGGTGGAAGAAGCCCTGGCACACATCACGGCCCGGGTGCAAAAAGGGTAGTTAAACGCCCTCGGCGGCTGGGCCACGCCCCATCAGCGCGGCCACGGCTTGTTGCGGCTGCAGGCGACCGTCGAGCAGATCCACGACACACTGCGCAATCGGCATGTCCACGCCCAGGCTGCGTGCGCGCTGCACCACGGTGCGCGCGCTGTAAACGCCTTCGGCAACATGCCCCAGTTCCTCGATGGATTGCTGCAGCGTTTTACCTTGCGCCAAGGCCATGCCCACGCGCCGGTTGCGCGACAGGTCGCCGGTGGCGGTCAGCACCAGATCGCCCAGACCACTCAGGCCCATGAAGGTTTCTGCCTTGGCGCCCAGCGCCATGCCCAGACGGGTCATTTCGGCCAGGCCCCGCGTGATCAGGGCGGCACGGGCGTTCAATCCCAGTTGCAGGCCATCGCACAGGCCCGTGGCAATCGCCAGCACATTCTTGACGGCGCCGCCCACTTCCACGCCGACCACGTCATCATTGGCATAGACGCGCAAGCTGGAACTGTGGAAAGCGCTGACCAGTGCGTCACGTACCGATGCGTGCGCACTGGCGGCCACCAGGGCGGTAGGCTGGCCCACCGCCACTTCCTGGGCAAAACTGGGCCCGCTCAAGACGCCTGCGCGCAAATCGGGGGCAACCTGGCTTTGAATCTCGTGGCCCATCAAGCCGGGCGCGGAACCGATACCGGCCTCAAAGCCCTTGCACAGCCACGCAACCGCCGCGCCACAGCCGTGCAGTTGCGATAGCAGTCCGCGCAGCCCCGCCATGGGCGAAGCCACAATCACCAAATCGTCGGGGAGTACATCGGCTATCAGGTCCGTCAACGCCCGGGTGCTGATGTGCAGTGCGGGCGGCAAGGCAATGCCAGGCAGGTAGCGCTGGTTGATGCGCGTCGTCAGCATGGACTGCCCCTGCAACGGATCGCGCACCCAGAGGGTCACCGCGTGCCCGGCCAACGCATTGCGGCAGGCACCCACGGCCAGCGCGGTGCCCCACGCACCACCCCCAATCACTATTATTTTCATAGCATCACAGGCAATGGATACGAGGGCTAGAGGGCAAAATGCCCAACTACTTATTGTGGCAGCGTGGTGGCTGGCGCAGCGGCTGCCTGTGCTTGGGCCAGTTGCTGTTGCTCGTACATGGCCTGGAAGTTGATTTCCGACAGGTGCACCGGTGGGAAGCCGCCGCGCTGGATCAGGTCCGCCACGTTGCCGCGCAGATACGGGTAGACGATTTGCGGGCAGGCGATGCCCATGATCTGGCCCATCTGGTCGTCTGGCACATTGCGGATTTCAAAAATACCGGCCTGCTTGGCTTCAACCAGAAAAACCGTCTTGTCCTTGATTTTGGTGTGGACGGTGGCCGTCACACACACTTCAAAGACACCGTCCGCCACGGGTGCGGCTTCAACGCCTAACTGGATATCCACTGCGGGCTGCTCTTGTTCCAGCAAAATGGCGGGGGAATTGGGTTGCTCCAGCGAAGCCTCTTTGAGGTACACGCGCTGAATCTGGAATACGGGAGTCTGATCGGACATAAAAACAGTCTTTCTAAGTAAAACAATGCCCGCCCCAAAAAATCGGGGCGGGCAGATAACGGGAATTTCGTTAAACGCGGATTATCTCAGGCTCGCAGGGGCCCAATCATCGGCCCGTTCAAGCCGCATTCAGCAGGGGCAATAAACCGCCCTGGTTGTCCAGCGCCATCAGGTCGTCACACCCACCAACATAGGTAGAGCCGATGAAGATTTGCGGCACGGTGCGCCGACCCGTTATTTCCATCATTTTCATCCGCTCCTGCGGCTGGCTGTCGACCCGGACTTCTTCAATGGTTTCCACGCCTTTGGACAGCAGTAGGCGCTTGGCCTGCACGCAATACGGGCAAACCGCGGTGGTGTACATCTTGACGGCTTGCACGGCATCAACCTTTTTCAACGGGAAGATTTGCGGCGCGCCAACTGGCCAGGCCGCCGCCCAGGGATTGGGCCTGTTCGTAGCCCAGCTTCTTGGCAATCGCCACCGCGCGAGCCGAACGGGCTCCGGACTGGCAGACCAGAATCAGCGGCAAGGCCTTGTTTTTGACCGTCCCGGCCAGTTTATTTTCCAGCTCACCCAATGGAATATTCCTGGAGCCCCCCACATGGCCAGCGGCAAACTCCGCCGGCTCACACACATCGATGACCACCCCTTTTTCCCGGTTGATCAGCTGAACCGCTCCTGCCGGGTCCAAACCCGCCATGGCGGCGCCCTGCAAGACGGGCCACAAGAGCAGCGAACCCGAGGCCACCGCAATGGCAATCAACATCCAGTTATCGAAAATGAATTTCACTTTGTTCCTTGTTAGTTACCAACCGTTACGCCCACCATTTTAGAATGGAGGATGTTTCCCCGCCAAAGACCCTGACTTTCCCTCAGCCCTATTCCCCGCACCATGTACAAACTCGTTCTCGTTCGCCACGGCGAATCCACCTGGAATCTTGACAACCGCTTCACCGGCTGGACCGATGTCGACCTGACCCCCACCGGCGTGGAACAGGCCAAGGAAGCCGGCCGTTTGCTCAAGGCAGAGGGCTATGAATTCGATCTCGCCTACACCAGCGTTCTCAAACGCGCCACGCGTACGCTGTGGCATTGCCTGGATGAAATGGACCGCACGTGGCTACCGGTCGTGCACTCCTGGCGGCTCAATGAACGCCATTACGGCGCGCTCCAGGGTCTGAACAAGACCGAGGTCGCCAAACAGTACGGAGACGACCAGGTGCTGCAATGGCGCCGTAGCTACGACACCCCGCCCCCTGCACTGGAGCCCACAGATGCCCGCAGTGAACGCGCCGATATCCGCTACGCCGATCTGCAGCCTGGCCAGGTTCCACTGACCGAGTGCCTCAAGGACACTGTGGCGCGCGTCATGCCATTCTGGAGTGAATCCATGGCACCGGCGATCCGCAGCGGCAAGCGCATATTGGTCGCGGCGCATGGCAATTCGATCCGTGCGCTGGTGAAATACCTGGACAACATATCGGACAACGACATCGTCGGGCTCAACATTCCCAATGGCATTCCATTGGTGTATGAGCTGGATGCCAACCTGAAACCGATTCGCCACTACTACCTGGGCGATGCCGAAGCGGCCGCCAAGGCTGCGGCAGCCGTCGCGTCCCAAGGCAAAGCCTGAGGACTTTGCGGGAACTCGCGACAAGCCACCCTCTCCAAGGTGTATATTGAAGCGGCACTGGAACACTTATGGGTCAAAAACTGAAAATTGCGGGATGGATAGGCTTGGGCGTCATGGCTGGCGCACTGACCACCGTATCTCTCCAAACCGTCGCCCGCAGTACGCTGGCACCGCTTCCGCTCGAAGAGTTGCAGCAATTGGCGGCCGTCTTTGGCATGGTCAAAACCGACTATGTGGAACCCGTCGATGAAAAGAAGTTGATTACCGAGGCCATTGCCGGCATGGTGTCCAGCCTGGACCCGCACTCGCAGTACTTTGACAAGAAATCCTTCAAGGAATTCAAGGAAGGCACTTCGGGGCGATTTGTCGGCGTCGGCATCGAAATTACCCAGGAAGACGGGCTGGTCAAGGTGGTGTCCCCTATCGAAGGTTCGCCTGCGTTTCGGGCTGGCCTCAAGCCCAACGATCTGATTACCCGCGTCGACGACACCGCAGTCAAGGGACTGACCCTGAACGAAGCCGTCAAGCGCATGCGTGGGGAGCCCAACACCAAAGTGGTTCTCACGATCTATCGCAAGGATGAAAACCGCACGTTTCCGGTCACCATCATCCGCGAAGAGATCAAGCAACAATCGGTGCGAGGCAAGCTGATCGAACCGGGATATGCCTGGATACGGGTCAGCCAGTTTCAGGAACAGACGGTGGACGACTTTGCCCGCAAGCTCGACGAAATCTACAAGCAGGACCCGGCCATCAAGGGTCTTGTTTTGGACCTGCGCAACGATCCCGGTGGCCTGCTCAATGCGGCCGTGGCAGTGTCCGCCACGTTCCTGCCGGAAAACGTCACGGTGGTCTCCACCAATGGGCAAACGCCGGACAGCAAACAGACGCTGAAAGCCACGGTGCGGGATTATCTGGGGCGTGATGGTGCGGATCCACTCAAAAAGTTGCCGGCCGGCCTTAAAAAGGTTCCGTTGATCGTACTGGTCAACGAAGGGTCCGCCTCCGCCAGTGAGATCGTGGCGGGTGCCCTGCAAGACCACAAGCGCGCAACCATCATGGGCAGCCAAACCTTCGGCAAGGGCTCGGTACAAACGTTCCGCCCCCTGGGGCCGGACACAGGTTTGAAAATCACGACGTCACGCTACTACACACCTAGCGGCAAATCCATCCAGGCCAAGGGCATCGTGCCCGACGTCATGGTTGACGACACCGAGGAAGGCAGTCCCTATGCCGCGCTGCGAACCCGAGAGGCCGATTTGGGCAAGCACCTGGCCAGCGGCCAGGGTGAAGAAGTCAAGGACCCCGCACGGGAACAGGCCCGTGATGAAGCGTTGAAGCGGCTGGAGGAAGAGTCGCGCAAACCGCTTTCCGAACGGCGTCCTCCCGAATTTGGCTCCGAGAAGGACTTCCAATTGATACAGGCGCTCAACCAGCTCAAGGGGCGCCCGGTTCTGGTCAGCAAGACCCAGGTGGAGCGCAAGGAAGAGCCCAAAGAAAACTGATTCACGCCATGAATGACTCGCAGCTGCTGCGCTACTCGCGCCACATCCTGCTCAATGAAGTAGGGGTTGAGGGCCAGGAACGCATCATGCAGGCGCGGGCACTGATCATCGGGGTTGGCGGATTGGGCTCACCGGCCGCTATGTACCTGGCCACTGCGGGCGTTGGCCATCTGACCCTTGTTGACCACGACACCGTGGACGCGACCAACCTGCAACGCCAGATTGCGCACACCGAAGCGCGGGTCGGGATGGCCAAGGTAGAGTCCGCGCGCACCACGCTCCTGGCAATCAATCCCGGCCTGCAAATTACCGCGCTGGCCGAACGGGCCGACGCCGCGCGCCTGGAGGTTCTGGTCGCACAAGCCGACGTCGTGCTGGACTGCAGCGACAACTTTTCCACCCGACACGCGTTGAACGCTGCCTGTGTGCGCCACGGCGTGCCGCTGGTCTCGGGCGCTGCTATCCGGTTTGACGGCCAACTGGCGGTCTATGACCCCAAAGATGGCCAATCACCTTGCTATGCCTGCGTGTTTCCTCCTGACGCCGCATTTGAAGAAACGCGCTGTGCCACCATGGGGGTGTTTGCGCCGCTGGTGGGCATCATCGGCAGCATGCAGGCGGCCGAAGCGCTGAAGTTGCTCAGCGGTGCGGGCAGGCCCGCCGTCGGGCGTTTGCTGATGCTGGACGGCCGCGACATGCGCTGGAACGATATTCGGCTACCCCGCAACCCGGACTGCCCGGTGTGCGGCTCTGCGCACAGTCACACATAACACTGGGGCCAGCCGAGCGCCAAAAAGTGGTTGGTAAAGGTACGCCAAATGTACGGCTGGCGCGCCAGATTCCGTGACAACATGTGACCAGATCCTGTTATGCTTTATTCGCTAAACTTCGACTCCTGCCGTGGCAACCCAAACCTCCGAATCGCCCCTTGAATTGCATCAGTTGCAGCTGGACGATGCGCGCGCGTTGCTGGACCACGGCATGGTGGTCGGGCTTCCGCCACCCGAGGAGTCACCGCTGGCTTACCTGCAGGGAATCATTGACGGCCTGTGTGAGTTGTCGCTGAAAGATCCCTTGACCGGACTGGGCAACCGCCGGAACTTTCGCGCCGTGCAAGACCGCACGATTGATGGCGTTGCGCGCTCCGGCGACCCGGCACTGCTGTTGATGCTGGACATCGACCATTTCAAGCAGGTCAACGACGCCCATGGGCATCCGGCGGGTGATCGGGTTCTGCAGGCCGTCGCCAAGTCCATCGCCAGTTGCGTGCGCCCGATGGATACCGTGGCACGCTATGGTGGTGAAGAATTTGCCGTGGTCCTGCCCAATTGCCATACCGCTTTCGGCGCCACCGTCGCCGAACGGATCCGCGCAACCATTGAAGCCCTGGTCATCACGATTTCTCCCAGCCTGACGCTCAAGGTGACCGTCAGCGTTGGTGGCGCCTATGCCCCTGAGTGGGTGCGATCAACCGCAGCGCTGTGGACCGAACGCGCGGATGTACAACTGTACCGGGCCAAAAGAGAAGGGCGCAACCGGGTTTGCCTGGACCACCAGCAGGAAATTTATGTCAGCGCAGAAGAAAAGAATCTGCTGTTTGGCCATCTGGCGCTGGGTGATCCGGCCTGGATTGAGAATGTTTCCAGCGAAGCGCCGGGCGGTACCGCCAACGGCGCCATGCAAAGGGTGAATTGATGGCTGACGTACTGACTCCCCCCGTTCCCAGCGAAGCCAGCGCGTCCGTGCCGCTCAAGCCTCTGGGCAAAGTGCTGGCGGTGACCAGTGGAAAAGGCGGCGTAGGCAAGACCTTTGTGTCAGCCAACCTGGCCGCTGCGCTGGCCAAACTGGGCCTGCGGGTTCTGGTCCTTGATGCCGATCTCGGACTGGCCAACCTCGATGTGGTGCTCAACCTGTACCCCAAAATTACGCTGCACGATGTCTTCACGGGTAAAGCCAAGCTCGAAGATGCCATCATCCGGGCGCCCGGCGGGTTTTCTGTATTGCTGGCCGGTTCGGGCATGGTGGAATACTCCCGTCTGACGCCCGAAGTGCGCGACGACTTCCTGCGCATCATGAACGGACTGGTCCCCCACTACGATGTGGTCTTGCTGGACACCGGTGCCGGCATCTCCGACGTAGTTCTGTTTGCCGTATCGCTGGCCTCCGAGGTGCTGGTGGTTGCAACCCCCGAACCAACGTCGCTGACCGATGCCTATGCCACCATCAAGGTGCTGGTGGGGCAGCAGAAACGCCAGACAATTCGCATGGTCATCAACCAGACAGCGCGACTTGGCGACGGTCGCGCCATTACCGTCCAGCTGCAACAGGTGCTGGACCGATTCGTGGCCACCGACCCAGCGCGACCCATCAAGCTGGTGCACATGGGCGACATCCCGGCCGACAACGCAGTGCGCCAGGCCATCATGCGCCGGCAACTGCTGATGCAAGCCACTCCCGGTTGCCCGGCCGCCATGGCCATTTCGCAGCTCGCACTTAAGCTGGAAGAGACTGTTATCTCCCCCAACCGCTAGACCGTCGGTTCTCAAGCAGACAGAATCCAGCCCTCCAGCGGGTCCATGTCTGCTGGCAGACCATAGAACGGGTCGCCCTGCGCGTGGTGGCGCTGTCCCCAGGCAACCTGTAACAGGCACAACACCGCATCCAAGGCATCCCCTTTGGCGTCGTCCACCAGCGCGTCCCGCTGGGCGTGGGTGAGCTTGAGCCGCAGCCCCAGGCGCGTGTGGCCCGCCTCCAGACCCGTCAACAGGTCCTTGCGCGTGATGAGGCGATCCGGGGTTTGCTTGGCAAGGTCATCACTCTTGTAACTGCGTTTGCCCAAAATCTCGCGCGCCAGCAGGCCGGGATAGGCCTCCAGTGCCACCCGTCTGGGACGCGGCGGATCTTGCGTGGCGCACGGGGACCATAGCCCCGGCAATACCACACCCGCATCCAGCAACCGCGGAACGCCGGCGTGCAGCATATACGCCACCGGTGGATTCACCCATTTCATGGAGGGACTGGAGCCAGCCGGCCCATCGCAAGCACGGTGGGCAAACTTCCCGCCCGCTGGCCGGGCATCGCAGAACCCGGCGAAGGCCGCTCGTATGTCGGCTCGGCTGAGGGTCGCGTAGTGGCGCATGCAGGCCTCCCACGTGAGCGGCCAGTCCAACGTGCTGACCAGTTCCCGGGGCAAACCAAATGGCATATCGAAGCCCCCGGTCCATGCCCGGGGCTCCAGCAGCCATTGCTCGAACGCTTCCAGCGAGGGCAAGGACTCCAGCCGCTCCAGCACCACGACAGGCCCATGCATGCGGCCCCACGCCATCACAATCGGCTTGCGGCGGGTAGGACTGCTGGAGAAATCACAGCCAACGAGCGGGGTCACGATAGCCTAGCCCAGCGCCAGCGCCATCACGCCAACCCCAATGCACGCCGCACCGAAGAAGCGTGCGATGCGGTCGCCCTCCCCGAGCAACTGGCCGCCCAACAATGCAGCAAAAAGCATGGAGACCTCACGGGCCGGCGCCACATGGCTCAGTGGCGCCACTTGCATGGCATACAGCACCAGAACGTACGACACCGGGCTGACCACGCCGACCACCACCGCATACTTCCACTGGAGCCGCCACAGCCCGCGGGCCTCGCCCGGGTTGCGCAGGACGGCGGGCAGCACAAAAGCCAATCGCACAAAGTTTCCAAAGTAGTCCAGCAGAATGGGGGAGATGAACACCACCTTGACCGCATACCCATCCAGCACGGTGTAGCTGGCAATGAAGACGCCGGTCAGCAGGCCGTACAGCATGCCTTTGCGAATCCGGCGGTGCTGTTTGGCGCTGTGCGTGGAGCGGAACAGACCCGGGCCACCTGCAATCAGGAAGACCCCGATGACCACCGCCGCCACGCCCGTAGCACCCACTGCGGAAATGTGTTCACCCAGAAAAAGGATCGCCACCAGGGAAGACAACAGCGGCCCGGAGCCGCGCGCTAGAGGGTAAACCACCGTCAGGTCTGCCTTTCGGTAGCCGCGCAGCAGCACCACGAAGTACACGGTGTGCAGGATTCCGCTGACCCCCACCAGCCACCATTGCGTGGCGCCCCAAGCCGGAATTTGTTGCCAGCCCAGCCACAGCCCGACCGGCGCCCAGAAAACCATCATGACAAGAGAACTGAAACACGAGAACCGCGCGTCACCACCGGCCTTCTTGGCCGCGATATTCCAGCTGGCGTGGATCAGCCCGGCCAGGATGACCAGAGCTAGCGCAGACGCCGGCATCCCGGAAGGACTACGCGCGACCGATGATGGAGGCGGTCGCCATCAACTCTTCCAACAGTGCGAGCGACACCTTGCCGGATACCGAATAAGGGTCCAGCTCCGGTTTTTCCGCGTACTTCAGCAGGATGTTGGTGTTGATTTTGGACATGTTGACCTGGCCCATGGTCCAGCCTCCAAACCGGCGTTCGAAGATCTCCTCGTAATGCAACAGCACCACGTCCTTGTGGCGGGGATCCCGCTGGATGTGACCATAGAGGTCGCTGACCGCCATGCGGCCGCCTTCGATGGCCTGCAAAAAAATGCCACCGCCATAGCAAAGAATGCCGGTGATGCCGCAGGTTGGGTTGTACTGGCGCGACTTGGCCAGAATGGTTTCAATCGCGTCAGGGCTGGGGTCCACTGCGCGACTCGCATACAACAAACGTACCAACATGGTTAGCCTCTCCGGGGGATCAGGGACAAAAATTCGCGCCGCAAATTCGGGTCTTTCAAGAACACGCCGCGCATGACCGAGTTGATCATCTTGCTGTCCATGTCCTTCACGCCCCGCCACGCCATGCAGTAATGGCTGGCCTCCATGACGATGGCCAGGCCGTCCGGCTGGGTCTTTTCCTGGATCAGGTCGGCAAGCTGCACCACGGCCTCTTCCTGGATCTGCGGGCGCCCCATGATCCACTCGGCCAGGCGCGCATATTTGGACAGACCAATCACGTTGGTGTGCTCGTTGGGCATGACGCCTATCCAGATCTTGCCAATGACGGGGCAGAAATGGTGGCTGCAGGCGCTGCGGACGGTGATGGGACCGACGATCATCAACTCATTCAGATGACCCACATTGGGAAACTCCGTGATGCTGGGCCCAGCCACGTAACGGCCGCGGAACACCTCGTTGACATACATCTTGGCAACACGACGCGCGGTGTTGTCGGTGTTGTGGTCGTTAGCGGTGTCGATGACCAGACTGTCCAGAACGCCCTGCATCTTGACTTCCACTTCGTCTAGCAGCTTTTCGAGCTCACCGGGGGTCACAAACTCCGCAATATTGTCATTGGCATGGAATCGCTTGCGAGCCGCCACCAGGCGCTCCCGAATTTTGACGGAAACGGGAGTTCCCTCATCGGCATCAGATGGGTTCATGGTACTCAGGGTTTTCATTAACATACTGGAATACTACCAGCCTTTGATGAATAGGGTCTTTGGCCATCAGCCCTCGTGGCAATTGCATGAGTAGCTATCATTTTAGTAGCGTCGTCCAGCCAGAAACAGCAGCAGACGCATGATGCCAAAAGCTATCCGGTCCAGCAGGCGCTGCCGCCAGGGGCGCTGCGCGTAGGCCTGCGCATCCAATTGCACGCCATGCGTCTCCATCGCCCCCACCAGACACGCGCGCAGTTCCCGCGCAAAAGGCACATCGTTGACGACCACATTGGCCTCGCGCGCCAGCAGCAGACTCAAGGGGTCCAGATTCGACGAACCCACCGTGGCCCAGCGACCATCCACGACGGCCACCTTGGCGTGCAAGAAACCGGCAGAGTATTCGTGGATCTCGACCCCCGCGGCCAGCAACACGCCGAAAACCGGCCGGGCCCCGTGGTACTGCATGAAATACTCGTAGCGTCCTTGCAGGAGCAACCGCACACTGACCCCCCGGCGGGCGGCATGAATCAGTGCCCGTCGCAATTTGGCGCCCGGCAGGAAATAGGCGCTGGCAATCAGCACTTCCTGGCGGGCGTCCGCAATCGCTTTACGGTAGGCGCGTTCGATCCGGTTGCGGTTACGAAGGTTGTCGCGCAAGACCAGCATGGCCCGGATGCCAGACCTCCCCGCAGACGCAGCGCCCGTGGGCGACACGAGGTGCGTAGACAGCCTGGAGTCCTTCCAGGTCTGGCGCGCACCTTGGAACTGCATGCTTTCCAGCTGGCGGGTGATTTGCAGACGGTCCCAAAACTGGACCATTGCACGGTGTACATCGCCGACCAAAGGCCCTTCCACCGACACAGCAAAGTCAAACCGAGGGGATTCCAGGGCGCCATAGCTGGGGTCCACGTAGTCGTCCAGTATGTTGATACCACCGCAAAACGCCACCTGCGCATCCACCACGCACAGTTTGCGATGCAAGCGGCGCCAGCCGACCGGCATCAATAGCCCCCAACGCCCCAGCGGTGAGAACCGGTGCCAACGCACGTCGGCACGAGCAAAGCGCTGAATCCAAGGGTCTGGAACACCGGGCGTGCCAATGCCATCCATCACCAGGTACACGCGCACATCCCTCAGACCCGCACGCTCCAGCGCAGCGCAGACCAACTCTCCGGCGTCATCAAAATTGAAAATATAGGTTTCCAGCCGCACTTCATGGATGCTGGCGTCGATCGCCCGGACCAGGGCGGGGAAAAATTCCACCCCGCCTTTCAAGAGGTGAACCTGGTGACCCTCTTTGAACAGCGTCGCGGTCAAGCAGCACCCACCGGCAGGTCGAATTCTGCAATCAGCGGCAAGTGGTCTGACATACGGCCCCAAATGCGTCCGCGCGGAACGTGCAAGCCCAGTGGCGTAAGGCCTCGGGCATACACATGGTCCAGCTGCACCACCGGCAAGCGCGACGGAAAAGTCGCCACCTTTTGCTGGTCGTACGCCTGCAACCCCCCCTCGGCCATGGCCTTCTGCACGGTCGTTCCCCAATCATTGAAGTCACCCGCTACGAGCAGCGGCGCCTGCTCTGGAATCTCCCGGGCAATGAATTGCCGCAGCTGCGCCAGTTGGCGAACGCGGCTGGCCTTGATCAGCCCCAGGTGCACGACCACCACGTGCACAGCGCGACCATGCACGGTCACTTCGCAATGCAACAGCCCGCGCTGCTCGAACCGGTGATCGGACATGTCTTCATGCTGGTGGGAAACCACCGACCAGCGCGACAGCATCGCGTTGCCATGCTCACCGTGCCGCGTATGGGCATTGGTACGGTACACGGCGGTATAGCCCTCGGGCGCCAGAAAATCGGCCTGCGGCAACTCGGGCCAATGGGGAAAGTAGGCAGCCTCGCGACGATGCATCTTGCGCACTTCCTGCAGGCAAACGATGTCCGCATCCAACTGCTCGACCGCGTGGCCCAGGTTGTGGATCTCCAGACGCCGGACCGGGCCGACACCCTGCACACCCTTATGAATGTTGTACGTTGCTACACGGACCCTTGTCATGTGACTCCTTGCGCAGAAATACCGGCTTGCACGGCAAAGCGGGGAATCTGCAGTATCGCCTCGGCGTTGGAGGGCGAGAAGCACAGATCGGCCGCCTCCCGGTAGGGCAACCATTGGCAGGCCGTGTGCTCCCGCGGATTGAGTTGCACCGCACACCGCCCGGGAACCTGAAGGCCAAACAGGCGTTCGGTATTACGCGTCACGCCAGGCGCATAGCGGTGCAGCCACTGGGGGTAGATGCTGTAGACATTTTCCAGTTGCCAATCGACCAGAACGCCCTGCCCCAGAGGCCCGGGCCCGCACCGGATGCCCGTTTCCTCCAGAACTTCGCGCGCGGCCGTCTGGGCCCAGTCTTCATCCGGAGTGTCCCGACTGCCGGTTACCGATTGCCAATATTCGCCGCCCACGTCGTCGCCGTCCGCGCGCCGGATCAGCAAGACATCCAGCGCCGGGGTGTAAATGACGACCAGCACGGATTGGGGAATTTTGAACGGTTGGGGCATGAAAAAGGGCGCTTCCAGAGCGCCCTTTCATTGTGCACCAAGCCAGACACCAATCACGTGGCCTTGGCGGCGTCCGGTGTACGCAGACGGATGTGCAGCTCGCGCAATTGTTTTTCGTCCACCGGGCTAGGAGCCTGGGTCAACAGGCACTGGGCGCGCTGGGTCTTGGGGAAAGCAATCACGTCGCGGATGGATTCGGCACCGGTCATCAGCGTCACGATACGGTCCAGGCCAAAGGCCAAGCCGCCATGCGGGGGCGCACCGTACTGCAAGGCATCCAACAGGAAGCCGAACTTGAGCTGGGCTTCTTCGGGAGTGATCTTGAGCGCGTCGAACACCTTTTGCTGCACATCCGCACGATGGATACGGACCGAGCCGCCACCCATTTCCCAACCGTTGAGCACCATGTCGTAGCCCTTGGAGATGCACTTCTCAGGGGCGGTGACCATCCAGTCCTCGTGGCCGTCTTTGGGCGCGGTAAAGGGGTGGTGGGTTGCGGTGTAGCGTTGGGCTTCCTCGTCGAATTCGAACATCGGGAAGTCGACCACCCACATCGGACGCCAGCCTTTTTCGAACAAGCCGTTCTTCTTGCCGAAGTCGCTGTGACCGACCTTGAGGCGAAGGGCACCGATGGCGTCATTGACGATCTTGGCCTTGTCGGCGCCGAAGAAAATCAGGTCGCCGTTCTGCGCGCCGGAGCGCTCCAGCACGGCGTTCAACGCCTTGTCGTGGATGTTCTTGACGATGGGACTTTGCAGGCCGTCGCGGCCCTTGGACAGGTCGTTGACACGGATATAAGCCAGGCCCTTGGCGCCGTAGATCTTGACGAACTCGGTGTAGGCGTCGATCTCACCGCGGCTAATGCCGCCGCCTTCTACCGATCCACCGGGCACGCGCAAGGCGACCACGCGGCCACCCTTCATCGTCGCAGCGCCCGAGAAGACCTTGAAGTCCACGTCGGCCATAACGTCGGTGACTTCGGTGAATTCCAGTTTCACGCGCAGGTCGGGCTTGTCGGAACCGTAGCGGTGCATGGCTTCCTGGTAGCTCATGACGGGGAAGTCACCCAGGTCCACCTTGATGGTGTTCTGGAACACCGTCTTGATCATGCCCTGGAAGATGTCGCGGATTTCTTCTTCACCCAGGAAGGATGTCTCGATATCGATCTGCGTGAACTCGGGCTGACGGTCGGCACGCAGGTCTTCGTCACGGAAGCACTTGGTGATTTGGTAGTAGCGGTCAAAGCCAGCCACCATCAGCAATTGCTTGAACAACTGGGGCGACTGGGGCAATGCGAAGAAGTGACCATCGTGCACACGGCTGGGCACCAAGTAGTCGCGCGCGCCTTCGGGCGTGGACTTGGTCAGCATGGGGGTTTCGATATCCACAAAGCCATTGGCGTCCAGGAACTTGCGCACTTCCATCGATACCCGGTAGCGCAGCATCAGGTTGTTTTGCATGTAGGGGCGGCGCAGGTCCAGAACCCTGTGGGTCAGGCGCGTGGTTTCCGACAGGTTGTCGTCGTCCAGCTGGAAGGGAGGCGTGACCGATGGGTTGAGCACCACCAGTTCGTGGCACAGGACTTCAATCTTGCCGCTCTTGAGGCCTTCATTGACTGTGCCCTCCGGGCGCGCACGCACCAGGCCCTTGACCTGGACGCAAAACTCGTTGCGTAGACCTTCGGCAGCGGCAAACATCTCGGCGCGGTCCGGGTCGCACACCACTTGTACATAACCTTCGCGGTCACGTAAATCGACAAAGATCACGCCACCATGGTCACGTCGGCGGTTGACCCAGCCACACAGGGAAACGGTTTCGCCCATCTGGGCTTCGGTCACCAGACCGCAATAGTGAGTGCGCATAGCCATAGCTGTCTTTCAAGACGCTACCGTTTTCGGTAGCGGGTTTCGTAAATTAAGAAGATTTGTTGTGCAATGCCGCAGGCGGCATATGCGCGGACGGGGGAACCGATCCCATGGAAATCACATAGGTCAGGGCCTGATCCACACTCATGTCCAGCTCGACCACGTCCGAGCGCGGCAGCATCAGGAAAAATCCACTGGTCGGATTGGGTGTGGTCGGCACATAGACGCTGACAAAATCCGCGCCCAGGTGAGAGGCCACTTCACCGGACGGCGTGCCGGTCTGAAACGCAATAGTCCAGCTCCCGGCGCGGGGGTACTGAATCAGCAGCGTCGTGCGGAATGCGTTTCCATTGCTGGAAAACAGCGTGTCCGACACCTTTTTGACACTGTTGTAGATGGACTTGACGATGGGGATGTTGGTGAACAGGCGATCCCATTGCTGCAGCCACCAGCGCCCCGCCACGTTGGACACCAGGGCCCCGGTCACGAACATGAAGGCGGTGACCAGCAGTACACCCAGGCCTGGAATCGTGCGCAGGCGCCCAATCATGGGTGCCAGGCTTTCTGGTGTCACGGCGGCCAAACCCGACAACACGCCACCGAGCACCCCGTCCAGCGAACCGACCAGCCAGGACAGCACCCAGATGGTGATCGCGAGTGGCAGCCACACCATCAATCCCGTCAGCATGTATTTTTTGAATGGCACGGAAACCCCTGGCTCGGTAGAAGACAAAATCAGCTGCCCGACGCGGCGGGCGCAGGGCCGGCCGCCGGTGCAGCATCTGCTTTGGGCGCCGCAGGCTCACTGGCGGTTCCGGTCGCAATCGCGCCACCTTCCGAAGGTGCAACCGCGGTCGACGGCGCTGCGCCTGCGCCCTTGAAATCAGTGGCGTACCACCCGGAGCCTTTCAGTTGAAAGCCCGCTGCGGTGAGCTGCTTTTTGAAGGTCGGCTGGGAACAATTCGGACAGGTATCCAACGGCGCGTCGGACATTTTCTGCAATACGTCCTTGGCAAACCCGCAGGACTCGCATTTGTAGGCGTAAATTGGCATGAATGTAAAGCTCGGACTTCAGGTTGCAAAGCCTTCAATTATAGGGCGCTGGTCAAAAAAGCCGAATACGGATCACCAATTGCATCACGATCATTCCCAGAGCGAAGCCAAGACCCGTGTAGACCAGCCCCTGCAGCAGGCGATTGGTGCGTCGCTGCTCCACCAACAGCGCTGCTATAGCCTGCGACGTATCGGTTGTGCTGCGACGCAGAAAACTGTGCAGCAGCTGCGGCAGTTCGGGTAAGAGTTTGGAGTAATGCGGTGCCTGGGCCTTGAGCTGGTCGATCAGTTTCTGTGGCCCCACCTGTCCCAGCATCCACTGCTCCAGAAAAGGTTTTGCCGTGGCCCACAGGTCGAGATTGGGATCCAGCTCGCGCCCCAGGCCTTCGATATTGAGCAGGGTTTTCTGCAACAAGACCAATTGCGGTTGAATCTCCACCTGGAACCGCCGCGAGGTTTGAAACAGGCGCATCAGCAGCATGCCCAGCGAGATTTCACTGAGAGGCCGGTCAAAGTACGGTTCGCACACCGCGCGAATGCCGGCTTCCAATTCGTCGACCCGTGTCGAAGGGGGCACCCAGCCTGACTCGATATGCAACTCCGCCACCCGCTTGTAGTCGCGCCGGAAGAAGGCGGTGAAGTTCTGCGCCAGATAGTCCTTGTCGGACTCGGTCAGGGTGCCGACGATGCCGAAATCGAGCGAAATGTACCGGCCAAATGTCTTCGGATCAATACTGACCTGGATATTGCCCGGATGCATATCGGCGTGAAAGAAGCCGTCGCGAAACACCTGGGTAAAAAAAATGGTCACACCATCGCGCGCCAGCTTGGGGATATCAACGCCCGCTTCCCGCAGCCTATCGACCTGACTGATCGGAACGCCGTACATGCGCTCCATCACCATCACGTCGGTGGTGCAATAGTCCCACAGAACTTCGGGAACCAGCACCAGTTGCAGGTCCTCCATGTTGCGGCGCAACTGCGCGGCGCTGGCGGCTTCGCGCACCAGATCCAGCTCGTCATGCAAGTGCTTGTCGAACTCGGCCACCACTTCGCGTGGGCGCAGGCGCTTGCCATCGGCAGACAGTTTCTCCACCCAGGAGGCCATCATGCGCAGCAGCCGCAGATCTTTCTCGATGGCGGCGTGCATGCCCGGGCGCAGAACCTTGACCGCCACCTCGCGGTGCTGTCCCTTGCGGTCCCGCAGCACGGCGAAATGCACCTGGGCAATGGACGCACTGGCCACCGGTTGCTGCTCAAAGGAAACAAAAATCTCGCTCACCGGCTTGCGCAATGCACGCTCGATCGTGGCAATAGCCACCGCCGACTCAAACGGTGGAACCTGGTCCTGCAACTTTGCCAACTCGTCTGCAATGTCCAGCGGCAACAGGTCGCGGCGGGTCGACAACACCTGGCCAAACTTCACGAAGATGGGCCCCAGGCGCTCCAGCGCTTCGCGCAGGCGTTGCCCGCGTGGGGCGGACAGTGTGCGACCAATGGTCAAAAGCCGCGCCAGGCGCTGCAGCCAGGGTTTCTCGAAACTGCTCAGGACCAGTTCGTCGAGTCCGTAGCGAAAGACAACCCAGGCGATGAAGAAACCGCGGTACAGGCGCCTCATGCAGCAGTTCCGTCCGTACCATTTCGACTGCCACGGCCGACAAACTGCTGTACCGCCTGTGCCATCACACCCACGGCCTGCACCATGGAATGTGCGGGCGCATCACCCAGCAGTCGGGCAAGGTCTTCTTCCATATCCCAACGGACGTTGTCTATCAGCCAACTCACCTCTGCCGCAAGCTGTACGTCGCCTTCGATGCGTACGGCGGGCTTACCGCCCTGCATCAATTCCTGGGCAATCGCCAGCGGAGATTCTTCGGTAATCACCAGGGCAAGGTCCACCGTAGATTCGGCGGGTGCGACATCCAGCAGACCGGCGGGCGTTACCAGAACTTTGAAGGTCATGTTGCGCCACTGCACGCGAACCGTGCGGCCCTTGTTCCGGCCCAGCCGCTCCATGGCCTGTGGCTCCTGCATCAGGACGTGATTGAGCAGCAATACGATGCGCCGGTGCGTCTCATCGACGGCCCACGCGGGGGGTGTCAGGGGGAGGTTGAAGTTCTGGAGAAAGCTCTCCAGCAAAGAAAAAGGGGACTGTGTTGCCATACTGGATTATGGCTCACCCCCACAGCGGCAGCGCACTGCGTGTCGCTTTGCTCTCCCCCTTGCAGGGGGCAATACCAACGGCCCGGCGAAGCCGGTTCCGCGGTATTCCTGGTCAGTGCGCGCGCTCTGGAGAACGTATCTTGCTGTTACTGCAACGCCTGGACTCCGGCAACCAGCCAGCCCCTGCTGCCATCAACCGGCTTGGTCATGTTCCAGACCTCACGGAAAGGGCTGGGTCCAGCCGAAGGTTCCTCCCGGATCATTCCGGAAAACTCCACACTGGCCATGTACTCGGCGGGTGTTTCTTCAATACCCAGCAGGCGGGCCTCCAGCATCACGACATCGGTGCGATTGGGGCTGCCCGCTGGATGGGACTCGCGCTCAGCCAATTGCGCCTGGATCTCGCCCAGCATGGTGTCAGTCATCATGGCGCGCAGCGCCGGTATATCCGACTTGTCCCAAGCGACCTGCAGAGTAATGAAGTTGGCCTTGGCGGCAGACAGGAAGCCTTCGGTGTCAAACCCGGCTGGCACACCCCAGTTTTGTGAACCGGTGAGCGCGGACCCAATCATGGATCCTGATCCAGCGACCGGTGCTTGAAAAGCCATGCTGGTACGCTCCCAAGGGCGCGCGGAAGCATCGTTGCCAACATTTTCGGGGCGATAGGGTTTTGCGTCCACCACCGGCACATTGCCAGCCCCCTGAAACGCGAACGGTGCGCTCTGGGGCGCAGCGGAGGCGGCACGCCGACGCATAAACCAGCCAATTCCCATCACCACCACCATCGCCAACAGAGCGTACATAAGGACTTGCCCCATGCCCTCCCCCATTCCAAGCGAGCTGGCGAGCCAAGCCAGTCCGAGGCCAGCGGCCAGGCCGCCCAGCATCGCACCCCACGGCCGCTTGGCGGCAGCGGGCGCTGCCGCAGGCGCGGGTTTGGGCGCCGCATTGGCCATATTCTGGCTAGGTGCTCCAGGGGTCGCTGGCGTGGCCTCGCGCTGCGTCACGTTGGAAGACTGCTTTCCAACCGACTTGCCGCCGCCCAGCCGTTTGGCGGCCTCCGCATTAATGCCCGAAAGACTGAGCGCCATAACCAGCAATACTGTCCAAATTTTCATGATGTCTCCAAAGGAACTCGTTATCTGAGGTAGTTTCCGGATTTCACAAGCCTCAGCACTTGATTCCAACATGCAATGCCACTACGCCGCCCGTCAGGTTGTGATAGTCCACATGACCGAAACCACCTTTGTGCATCATGGCTTTGAGTTCGGCCTGCCCGGGATGCATGCGAATGGACTCCGCCAGATACTGGTAGCTGGAATCGTCACCCGCGACCAGCTTTCCCAATTTTGGCAATACCTTGAAGGAATACCAGTCGTAAATCTTCTCCAGCGGCGCCGCGACCTTGGAAAACTCCAGGACCAGCAGCTTGCCGCCCGGCTTCAGCACACGGTTCATCTCGGCCAGCGCCACATCCTTGTGCGTCATGTTGCGCAAGCCAAATGCCACGCTCACGACGTCGAAATAGTTGTCGCCAAACGGCAGTTTTTCCGCGTCGCACACCAGCGTTGGCAAGGCAACACCCGCATCCAGCAGCCGGTTGCGCCCGGTGCGCAGCATGGCTTCATTGATGTCGGTATGCACGACCTGCCCGGTGCTCCCCACCTGCTTGGAAAAGGCCAGGGCCAGATCTCCGGTGCCGCCTGCAATGTCCAGCGCCTTGTCACCCGGATGCAGGTTGGCCACCATGACGGTATAAGCCTTCCAAGCCCGGTGCAGGCCCATGGACATGAGGTCGTTCATCAGGTCGTATTTGGGCGCAACCGAATCAAACACGCCCCGAACATGGCCGGCTTTTTCCGCCTCGTCTACGGACTTGAATCCAAAGTGTGTGGTGCTCATACTGACAATAAGAAAAAGTGTCCGCTAATGGCTGGCGCAGCTGCTGCCAGACTTTGCCGCCATCGGGGTGTCACGGTCCACACCGGCTGCCTGGAGGCGGTCCAGGTAGTCCTGCCACAGGCGTTCCTGCTCGGCACCCAAAAAATACAGGTAGTCCCAGGAGAAAATGCCGCTGTCATGGCCGTCGGAAAAACGGGGCTGCACGGCATAGTTCCCAACCGGGTCCAGCGCATCCAGCTGCACCTCCCGCTTGCCGGTCTGCAGGACTTCCTGCCCGGGACCATGCCCCTGCACCTCGGCCGACGGGGAATAGACGCGCATCAATTCAAACGGCAGCCGAAAGTGTGCGCCATCCGAGAACGTCACCTCCAGCACCCGTGACTGGCTGTGAACGGTCAGTGCTTGTGGCGTTGGAGCGCCTGTTTTCAAACCCGCCATAGAGTGGATATCCCGGATAAGTGAATAGTGGAACGATAGGCCAAAGCGTCCCTGGACGCCCGTCCGATTTTCGCACAGACACCTTGAAAAAGGGGGGCAGATATACCCCCGTCGGCTTATACCAACACCCGTTCGATGCCTCCGGCGTTGACCGTTGCCACATACTGCGGCATCCAATCCTTGCCCAGAATCTGGTTCGCCATCTCGACCACGATGTAGTCGGCCTCCAGCAGGCCGGTCTTGAGGTCGTCCTGGTAGCGGTTCAGGCCCATCAGGCAACTCGGGCAGGAGGTGAGTATCTTTACGTTCTGCGCGGCGTCGACGGCGCCGCTGGTACGTAACTGGGCCTCGCCCTTGCGGATTTCCTCTTCCTTGCGGAAACGCACTTGGGTGGACACGTCCGGACGCGACACCGCCAAGCCGCCACTTTCGCCGCAGCAGCGGTCGCTCTTGAGCACCTTGTCGCCCACCAGGGCCTTGACGGTCTTCATCGAGTCGCCCAGCTTCATGGGGTTGTGGCAGGGCTCGTGGTACAGGAAGCCGCCCTGGCCGGCCGGCAGCGTGATGCCTTTTTCCAGCAGGTATTCGTGGATGTCGATGATGCGGCTGCCGGGGAAGATGTCCTCGAACTTGTAGCCCTGCAACTGGTCATAGCAGGTGCCGCAGCTCACCACCACGGTTTTGATGTCCAGGTAGTTCAGCGTATTGGCCACGCGGTGGAAGAGCACCCGGTTGTCGGTAATCATCTTCTCGGCCTTGTCGAACTGGCCGCTGCCGCGCTGCGGGTAGCCGCAGCACAGGTAGCCCGGGGGCAGCACAGTCTGGACCCCTGCGTGCCACAGCATGGCCTGGGTGGCCAGGCCAACCTGGCTGAACAGACGCTCGGAGCCGCAGCCGGGGAAGTAGAACACCGCCTCGGTCTCGCCCGTGGTCGTCTGCGGGTTGCGGATGATGGGCACGTAATCCGGGTCCTCGATGTCCATCAACGCCCGGGACGTCTTCTTGGGCAGGCCACCGGGCATCTTCTTGTTGATGAAGTGGATGACCTGTTCCTTGATCGGCGCGGTGCCTACCGTGGCCCGCGGCGCATTGGTCTGCCTGCGCGCCACCAGCGACATCAGGCGATTGCCCAGGCGCTGGCCCTTGAAGCTGAGGTTGGTCAGCGCATGGGCAAACTGGATGCCGCGAACGCTCTGCGTGCCGATGAACCAGGCCTGGAACTCTGCCATCGGGCGCCAGCTCTTCTTGCCCATCTTGCGCAGCAGGTTGCGCATGTTCATGGTCACGTCGCCAAAATCGATCTTCACCGGGCACGGCGACAGACACTTGTGGCAGACCGTGCAGTGGTCGGCCACGTCTTCAAACTCTTCCCAATGCTTGATGGAGATGCCGCGTCGCGTCTGCTCCTCGTACAAAAAGGCCTCAACCAGCAGCGAGGTGGCCAGGATCTTGTTGCGCGGGCTGTACAGCAGGTTGGCGCGTGGCACGTGGGTGGAGCACACCGGCTTGCACTTGCCGCAGCGCAGGCAGTCCTTGACCGAATCCGCAATGGCGCCGATATCGCTCTGCTGCATGATCAGTGACTCGTGGCCCATCAGGCCAAAGGACGGCGTGTAGGCATCGGTCAGATCGGCATGCGCCGGGAAACCTTGCGTCGAATTGGCCTCAAGCCCTCGTGTTTGCTGCGTATGTTGCTCTCTATTTCGTAGCAACTTGCCTTTGTTGAAGCGACCTTCGGGATCGACCTTGGCCTTGTACTCCGTGAAGGGGCGTAGCTCTTCGTCGGTCAGAAACTCCAGCTTGGTGATGCCAATGCCGTGCTCGCCCGAAATCACACCGTCCAGTGAACGTGCCAGCGCCATGATGCGCTTGACCGCGCCGTGGGCGGCCTGCAACATGTCGTAGTCGTCGCTGTTGACCGGGATATTGGTGTGCACATTGCCGTCGCCAGCATGCATGTGCAGCGCCACCCAGACCCGGCCCTTGAGGATGCGCTGGTGGATGGCCGTGCATTCGCTCAGGATGGCTTCGAACGCGCCACCGGTGAAGATGCCTTGCAGTGGCGCGCGCAGTTGCGTCTTCCAGCTGGCGCGCAGGCTGTGGTCCTGCAATGGGGCAAACAAGCCCTCCACGCCATCCAGCCAGCCCTGCCATTGGGCGCGCACCCCGGTGATCAGCGCCAATGCCTGGGCCACCCGGTCTTCCAGTAATTCGGCTGCTGGGATGTCATTGGCGTCGCCACTTTTGCTCAGGGGCAGGCTGCCGGCCTCAAAAAACTCGGTCAGCGCGTCGCACAACGCCAACTTGTTGGTGAGGCTCAACTCGATGTTGATGCGCTCAATGCCATCGGTGTACTCCGCCATGCGCGGCAGCGGAATCACGACGTCCTCGTTGATCTTGAAGGCGTTGGTGTGGCGCGAAATGGCCGCCGTCTTTTTGCGGTCCAGCCAGAACTTCTTGCGCGCCTCGGGGCTGATGGCGACAAAGCCCTCACCGCTGCGCGAATTGGCAATACGCACCACTTCCGAGGTTGCGCGGGCCACGGCATCGGCATCATCCCCGGCGATGTCTCCAAACAGGGCCATCTTCGGAAAACCGCCGCGCTTGCTCTTGGTGGCGTAGCCCACCGCCTTCAGGTAGCGGTCGTCCAAGTGCTCCAGACCGGCCAGCAGCACACCCGAGCGCTTCTGCTCGGCAAACATGAAGTCGATGATTTCCACGATGCTGGGCACGGCGTCCCTGGCATTGCCAAAAAACTCCAGGCACACCGTGCGGGTATGGGCCGGCATCTTGTGCACCACCCAGCGCGCGCTGGTGATCAGACCGTCACAGCCCTCCTTCTGGATGCCGGGCAGGCCACTCAAAAACTTGTCGGTCACGTCCTTGCCCAGTCCTTCCTTGCGGAAGGATTTGCCGGGAATGACCAGTTGCTCGGTGCGCAGCCGGGTCTTGCCGTCGGCCTTGAAATACTGCAGCTCGAAGCTGGCCACATCCGCATCATGGATCTTGCCCATGTTGTGGTTGATGCGCGTCACCTCCAGCCACTCGGCCTGCGGTGTCACCATGCGCCAGCTGGCCAGATTGTCCAGCGCCGTGCCCCACAGCACAGCCTTCTTGCCACCGGCATTCATGGCGATGTTGCCACCGATGCAGGAGGCCTCGGCGGACGTGGGATCCACCGCAAACACGTAGCCACCGCGCTCGGCCGCATCGGCCACGCGCTGGGTCACGACGCCGGCTTCGGTCCAGACTGTCGCCACCTCGCGGTCCATGCCGGGCAGGGTGCGCATCTCCACCTCGGTCATGGCTTCGAGCTTCTCGGTATTGATGACCGCCGACTTCCAGGTCAGCGGAATGGCGCCTCCGGTATAGCCGGTGCCGCCCCCACGCGGGATGATGGTCAACCCCAGGTCGATACAGCCCTTGACCAAGCCGGCCATTTCCTCCTCGGAGTCGGGGGTCAGCACCACAAACGGGTACTCCACGCGCCAGTCGGTGGCGTCCGTCACGTGCGACACACGCGACAGACCGTCAAACTTGATGTTGTCCTTGGCCGTCAGCTTGACCAGCGCGCGCTGGGTCTTGCGGCGTAGCGCGCCCACTTCGACCGACGCTGCGTCAAACGCCTGGACTGATGCCCGGGCTGCCACCAGCAATTCGCCGACCATCGCATCGCGCTCGGGGTCCACCTGGGGCGTGCGGCGTTTTTCAACTTCCTGCAGGCGGTGGTGCAAGGCTTCTACCAGTTGACCGCGCCGTTTGGGGTTGTCCAGCAGGTCGTCCTGCAGATAGGGGTTGCGCTGCACAACCCAGATGTCCCCCAGCACCTCATACAGCATGCGGGCCGAACGGCCGGTGCGCCGCTCGCCACGCAACTGGTTGAGCAGGCCCCAGGCGCGTGCGCCCAGCAAACGGATCACGATTTCGCGGTCGGAAAACGAGGTGTAGTTGTAGGGGATTTCGCGGATGCGTTCGTGCACATGCGGCTGGGTGCCGGGCGCAGACAGGAGGTGGTTGAGCGAGGTGGGAGCGTTCATCGGACAGTAGTTTGCGGTCTTGGCAGCCTGGGAGACCGCTTTGGGCGGGAGGAAGATATTACCGCAGTGCAGCAATCACCTACCCACGGGAGTGGCAAACTCGGCTGGGGCGGCGCCTCTAATGGAAATCACCGAGCGCCGAGCACAATCCGATCAGTTTTAATCAGACTGTCACAAAACCTTCATACCCTTGCGCGTTTGTACGTACCCAAAGGAACTCCCATGAAACTGAAAATCGCCACATTGGCGCTCGGAACAGCACTCTCTTTCAGCGCCCAGGCTCAAACCGAAATCCAGTGGTGGCATTCCATGACCGGAGGACTCAACGAGTGGGTCAACGACCTGGCCAAGGGATACAACGACAGCCAGAAGGATTTCAAGATCGTTCCCACCTTCAAGGGCAATTACGACGAGTCGATGACAACGGCCATGGCCGCGTTCCGCGCCGGCAATGCGCCGCACATCCTGCAGGTTTTCGAGGTGGGGACCGCCACCATGATGGCCGCCAAAGGCGCCATCAAGCCGGTGGGCGAGGTCATGAAACAGGCCGGCGTGCCGTTTGACCCCAAGGCCTATGTGCCCGCGGTAGCTGGTTACTACACGGCGCCCAATGGCGAGATGATGTCGTTCCCGTTCAACAGCTCGACCACCATCTTCTATTACAACAAGGACGCCTTCAAGGCCGCCGGACTGGACCCCAACCGCGCGCCCAGCACGTGGCCCGAGGTCACGCTGGCGGCTGCCAAGCTGAAGGCGTCCGGCCACAAGTGCCCGTACACCTCTAGCTGGGTAAGCTGGGTCCATCTGGAGAGCTTCTCCACCTGGCACAACACCCTGTTTGCCACCCAGAACAACGGTTTTGGCGGCACCAGTGCACGCCTGGCCTTCAATTCACCGCTGCACCTGCGCCACTTTGACAACCTGTCCAACATGTCCAAGCAGGGTCTGTTTGTCTACAAAGGGCGCGCCAGCGTGGCCGTGCCATCCTTCGTGTCCGGTGAGTGCGCCATGATGACCGGTTCCGCGGGCTCCTACGCCGACGTCAGCAAGGGTGCCAAGTTTGGCTACGGCCTGGCGCCGCTGCCCTATTACCCGGATGTGGAAGGCGCACCGCAGAACACCATCATCGGCGGCGCCAGCCTGTGGGTCATGGCGGGCAAGAAGCCTGCTGAGTACAAGGGTGTTGCGGACTTCTTCAAGTACCTCTCCAGCCCCGAAATCCAGTCGGCCAGCCACAAGCGCACCGGCTACCTGCCCATCACCATGGCCGCCTACCAGCTCACCGAGAAGTCCGGCTTCTACAAAGAAAAGCCCGGAACCGACGTGGCTGTGTCCCAGATGATCCGCAAGACCACCGACAAGTCGCGCGGCATCCGCCTGGGCAATTTTGTGCAGATCCGCACCATCATCGACGAGGAAACCGAAACCATCTGGTCCGGCAAAAAGACACCCAAGGAAGCCCTGGAGGCCGCAATGAAGCGCGGCAACGAGCAGCTGGAAAAGTTCGAGCGAGCCAACAAGTAGCCCCCCGGCGGACTTCAAGCCCATGGCAGTGGAAAAACGCGTCTTTTTCAGGTCGACCTGGCTGCCGTGGCTGCTTCTGGCCCCGCAGCTGGTCATCGTCGGCGTGTTTTTCTTCTGGCCGGCCGGGCAAGCCGTGTTGCAGTCCCTGCAGGAGCAGGATGCCTTCGGGCTGAGCGTCAACTGGGTCGGGCTGGACAACTTCAGGACCCTGCTGTCTGACTCGGCCTACCTGGAGTCGTTCAAGACCACGGCGGTGTTTTCCATCCTGGTGGCGGTACTGGGAATCGCACTTTCACTGTTCCTGGCCGTCTTTGCCGACCGCATCATTCGCGGCGCACTGGCGTATCGCACCATGCTGATCGTGCCCTACGCCGTAGCACCGGCTGTGGCTGGCGTCTTGTGGGTCTTCATGTTCTCGCCCTCCATCGGTGTGGTGTCCTACGCGCTGAGCCACTCGCTGGGCTTTGAGTGGAACCATTTGCTCGACTCCGGCCACGCAATGGCGCTGATCGTCACGGCCGCGGTATGGAAGCAGATTTCCTACAACTTCCTGTTCTTTCTGGCGGGCATGCAGTCAATTCCCAAATCGCTGATCGAAGCGGCTGCGATGGACGGTGCGCGCCCGTGGCGGCGGTTCTGGACGATACAGTTTCCACTGCTGTCGCCCACCACGTTCTTTCTGCTCGTCATCAACATGGTGTACGCCTTCTTCGACACCTTCGCCATCATCGATGCCACCACGCACGGTGGCCCCGGACGCGATACGGTGATTCTGGTCTACAAGGTCTACCAGGACGGCTTCAAAGGGGGCGACATTGGTGGTGCCGCGGCCCAGTCCGTCATCTTGATGCTGGTCGTCATCGCGATGACGGTGTTCCAGTTCCGCTACATCGAAAAGAAAGTGAACTATTAGATGGTGGAGCGTCGCCCCTGGCTGGATCTGCTGGCCCACGCCGTCATGGTGTTGGGGCTGCTGATCGTCGCCTTTCCGCTGTACCTGGCGTTCGTGGCATCGACCCACACCGCGCAGGACATCTTGCAGGCCCCCATGCCCATGCTGCCCGGAGCGCACTTGTGGGACAACTATGTCGCGGCGCTCACCGGCCAGGGCGGTGGTGCCGGCTCCAACGCGCCGGTGGCACGCATGATGTGGATCAGCCTGGTGACGGCACTGGTCATCACCTTTGGCAAGATCAGCATTTCATTGCTGTCGGCATTCGCACTGGTCTACTTCCAGTTTCCGTTTCGCTCCCTGTTCTTCTGGGCCATCTTCATCACCCTGATGCTGCCGGTGGAAGTGCGCATCGGCCCGACCTACCAGGTGGTATCCGACTTGGGCATGCTCAACACCTACGCCGGGCTGACGGTGCCGCTGATTGCGTCGGCCACCGCCACCTTTCTGTTTCGCCAGTTCTTCCTGACCGTGCCCGACGAACTGCTGGAGGCGGCACGCATGGACGGCGCCGGACCCATGCGTTTCTTCAAGGACATCCTGCTGCCGCTGTCCAGAACGTCCATCGCAGCCCTGTTCGTGATCCAGTTCATCTATGGCTGGAACCAGTACCTGTGGCCGCTGCTGGCCACCACCAGTGAGGACATGTACCCGGTGGTAGTCGGCATCAAGCGCATGATCGCCGGCGGTGACTCGGGCAACGAATGGAACATCGTGATGGCCACCGCCATCCTGGCCATGCTGCCGCCAGCGGTGGTGGTGGTCTTCATGCAGCGGTGGTTCATCAAGGGGCTGGTGGATACCGAAAAGTAAACCTGTTTGCGGGACAGACCTCAGCGAATCGGAGCTCTGTCCCCAGCTGATTAAAAGACTATGGCATCTATTTCACTCAAAAACGTCGTCAAGCGCTACGGTACCGGGCCCAAGGCGGTCGCAGTCATTCATGGCGTCAATGCCGAGATTGCCCATGGCGAATTCATCGTCATCGTCGGCCCATCGGGTTGCGGCAAGTCCACGCTACTGCGCATGGTGGCCGGGCTGGAAGAGATCACCGGTGGTGAGATCGCCATCAACGGCAAGGTCGTCAACGACGTGGAGCCCAGCGACCGCGACATCGCCATGGTGTTCCAGAACTACGCCCTCTACCCCCACATGAGCGTGTTCGACAACATGGCCTACGGCCTGAAGATTGCCAAGGTGCCACTGGACGAAATCAAGACGCGCGTGGACAAGGCGGCCAAGATTCTGGAGATTGGCCCGTTCATGGCGCGCAAGCCACGCGAGCTCTCCGGTGGCCAGCGTCAGCGCGTGGCCATGGGTCGTGCCATCGTGCGCCAGCCCCAGGTGTTCCTGTTTGACGAACCTCTCAGCAATCTGGACGCCAAGCTGCGCGCCCAGACCCGCCTCGAAATCCAAAAACTGCACCGTGAGCTGGGCATCACCTCGCTATTCGTGACCCACGACCAGGTGGAGGCCATGACGTTGGCCCAGCGGATGATCGTCATGAATGGCGGCGTCATGGAGCAGTTTGGCACGCCCGAAGAGGTCTACACCCGCCCGGCCACCACCTTCGTAGCCAGCTTCATCGGCTCACCACCCATGAACCTATTGAAAAACGCACCCGATGCCCAAGCGGGCGTCGTCACCGGCGTCCGCCCCGAGCATCTGGACATCACGCCCACTGGCTGGGCCTTGCAGGTCGAGGCGGTCGAAATGCTGGGCGCCGAGCGGTTGGTCTATGGCCGTTGGGCCCACAGCACCACCGACGAACTGGTCATCATCCGCACCGAGGAGTCACACGCCGTGCCCGCGCTGGGTGCCACCATCCACGTCACGCCACGCCCCGGAAAACTGCACGCCTTTGACGCCACCACCGGAAAAAGAATATGACCCCCACGCTTGTCGCTGCGCGTACTTCGCTGCCCCCCAAGGGGGCCCTCGCGGCTTGGGGCGGCCCGGCGCCGCTCACGCCATGACACCCGACCTTCCCGCCTGGCCCTACCCTCGTTGGGTGGCCCACCGAGGCGCTGGCAAGTTGGCACCCGAGAACACGCTGGCTGCCTTTCGCGTCGGGGCGAGCCACGGTTTTCGCATGTTCGAGTGCGATGTCAAACTCAGCAGCGATGGCGTGCCTTTTCTGATGCACGACGCCACCCTGCAGCGCACCACCAATGCACGCGCCAAGCTGGGGGCCGGCAACAGTGCCGTGGGCGGCGACCACCCCTGGGGTGTGCTGTCGCAGTTGGACGCCGGCAGTTGGCATTCGCGTGCCTTTGCCGGTGAGCCGCTACCCACGCTGGACAACATCGCTGCCTTTTGCATCCGCAATGGCTATTTCCTGAACATTGAAATCAAGCCCACACCGGGTACCGAACGCCATACGGGCGAAGTGGTGGCGCGGGAGGCCGCCCGCCTATGGGCCGGGCAAGCCGTGCCGCCACTGCTGACCTCGTTTGAACCCGACGCCCTGCGCGGCGCCCTGGACAGCGCACCCGGGCTGCCACGCGGCCTGCTGCTGGACACCCTGTGGAGCGGTTGGCTGGAAACGGCGCTGACGCTGGACTGCAAGGCCATCGTCTGCAACCACGCCCTGTGGGACCGCAGCAGCGTCACACAGGCCCACAGTGCCGGATTTCGCACGCTGAGCTACACCGTCAACGACGAGTGGGCGGCGCAGCGCCTGATGGATCTGGGAACGGACGGCATCATCACCGACCGGGTGGACCTGTTCAGCCCGGTATGAACGGGCACCGTAGCGTGGCCCTTCAACGCCACCCGCGCCCGCCCGCCCACTGGCTGGTGGCCGCAAAGACCAGCAAGGCCGCGTAGCTGGCCATCTTGCCATCACGGCCGAAAACCCAGAGGCCGACTCCCAGCGCCACGGCACCAGCTACACAATTGATAGCTGTCTGCGCAATGAATCCGAGGGCTACAGGGGTTTTTTTACTAACGAGTGGGCCGGACAGGGCCAGCAGCACACCCACGACAACGGCGGGTGCCAGGAAATTGGCCAGGTGATAGAGTTGGTCCAGGAAGCCCATGCGGCGTGCCAGCAACGGCAGTCAGGTTGTTGAAGTGGTGACGATTTTATAATTGCTCTTTAATCCCGAATATATGGCCGTCTGGACACTAGGCATCAACCACACCACTGCACCGCTGGATTTGCGCGGGCGGTTTGCGTTCGCCATGGACCAGATAGAGCCCCAGTTGCGGGGTCTGCGCCAAGCCTTGCACCGCATGCCCGAAGCGGCGATCGTGTCCACCTGCAACCGCACCGAGATCTATTGCGCCGCAGAAGAAACAGAGCTCGAACCCACGCTGGGCTGGCTGGCCCACTCGGCCGGCATATCCCCTGAGGCACTACGCTCCCACACCTACAGCCTGCAGAACGACCAGGCAGCGCGCCACGCCTTTCGCGTCGCCAGCGGGCTGGACTCCATGGTACTGGGCGAACCGCAAATCCTGGGTCAGTTGAAAGATGCCGTGCGTGCCGCCGAGGCAGCTGGCGCCTTGGGCACCACGCTGTCGCAGCTGTTCCAGCGCTCGTTTGCCGTGGCCAAAGAGGTGCGCACCTCCACCGAAATCGGCGCCCACTCGATCAGCATGGCCGCCGCTGCCGTGCGCCTGGCGGGCAACCTGTTTGAAGACCTGGGCCGGGTCAATGTCCTGTTTGTGGGCGCCGGTGAAATGATCGAACTGTGCGCCACGCACTTTGCAGCGAAGACGCCGAAGTCGATTGCCATTGCCAACCGCACCCTGGAGCGCGGCGAAAAGCTGGCCTCGCGTTTTGGCGGCGAGGTGATGCGCCTGGGTGATCTGCCCGACCGCCTGCATGAGTTTGATGCGGTCATCAGCTGCACCGCCAGCACCCTGCCCATCATTGGACTGGGTGCCGTTGAACGAGCCCTGAAGAAGCGCCGCCGCCGCCCCATGTTCATGGTCGATCTGGCCGTGCCGCGGGATATCGAGGTCGAGGTCAAGTCCCTGGAAGACGTATACCTCTATACGGTCGACGACCTGGCCGGTGTGGTGCAGACCGCGCAGGCCAGCCGCCAGGCTGCAGTGGCCCAGGCCGAAGCTATCGTCGACGCCGGGGTTCAGAGCTTCATGCACTGGATCGACCAGCGCAGCTCGGTCCCGCTGATCCAGCAACTCAATGCCCAGGCAGACGCATGGCGCGCCACGGAGTTGGCCCGCGCCCGCAAGCTGCTGGCCAAGGGCGAGCCGGTGGACGCGGTGCTGGAGGCGCTGTCCAAGGGTCTGACCCAAAAAATGCTGCACGGCGCCATGGCCGAGCTGCATGCGGGCGATGCCCAGGCCCGAGAGCGTGCAGGCACCGCGATCTCGCACTTCTTCTTGCGCAACAGCCGTTAGCTTCGCTAGCCACCCACTCTCCCCCAACCCCTCTCCCCCAGGGGACGAGAGGGGAGCTAACAGCCACATTTTGTTTTTTCGCTTCGGCCAGGGCCTTACGGTCGTCGCGTTACTCGTCATCCAGATTGAATGCCCATGAAAACTTTTTTCCGTCAACAACTAGCCCGCTACACCGACCGTCAGGCCGAGCTGGAGTTCCTGTTGTCCCGCGAGGACATCATGAAGGACATGGAACAGTTCCTCAAACTCTCGCGCGAACATACCGACGTGGCCGCCGTGGCCAGCCGCTGGGCCCGCTACCAGCAGCGCGAGGCCGATCTGGCTGGCGCCCAGGACATGCTCTCAGACCCCGACATGGCGGAGATGGCCGAGGAAGAAATCGCCGGCGCCACGGTCGAACTGACCCAGCTCGAAGGTGAACTGCAGCGCATGCTGCTGCCCAAGGACCCCGACGACGCCCGCCCCGCGTTTGTAGAAATCCGCGCTGGCACCGGTGGCGACGAGTCGGCGCTGTTTGCCGGTGACTTGCTGCGCATGTACACCCGCTACGCCGATCGCTGCGGCTGGAAGACCGAGATCGTCAGCGAGTCCCCCAGCGAACTGGGTGGCTACAAGGAAGTGGTGGTGCGCATGGAAGGCTTTCACAACGGCACCGGCGCCTACGGCGCGCTCAAGTTTGAGTCTGGCGGCCACCGCGTGCAGCGCGTGCCGGCTACCGAGACGCAGGGCCGCATCCACACCAGCGCCTGCACGATTGCCGTGCTGGCCGAGCAGGACGAGGCCGAGGCCATCAAGATCAACCCGTCGGACTTGCGCATCGACACCTACCGTGCCAGCGGCGCCGGCGGACAGCACATCAACAAGACCGACTCGGCCGTGCGCATCACCCACATCCCCACCGGCATCGTCGCCGAATGCCAGGATGGGCGCAGCCAGCACAGCAACAAGGCCCAGGCCCTAAAAGTGCTGACCGCCCGCATCCACGAAAAGGACCGCAGCGAGCGCGCCGCCAAGGATGCCGCCGAGCGCAAGAGCCTGGTGGGCAGTGGCGACCGCAGTGACCGCATCCGCACCTACAACTTCCCGCAGGGACGCCTCACCGACCACCGCATCAACCTGACGCTGTACAAGCTGCTGCAGATCATGGAGGGCGATCTGGACGATGTGGTGCAAGCCCTGCAAGCCTACGAGGCGGCCGAGCAGCTGGCGGCGCTGGAACTCGGAATGGTCTAGCCATTGAGGCCACCAGCCCTCGTCGATACTGCGTAGTTAGCTACCAATTCAATAGCAAATGGGAACGCCGCAAACACCCTCCACCATCGCCCAGGCCATAGGCTGGGCCCAGACCCAGGGCCTGGACCGGCTGGACGCACAGCTGCTGGTGCTGCACGCCGTGGGGCGCGCCGATGTCGAGCGCGCCTGGCTGCTGGCGCACGACACGGACGCCCTGCCCGACGCCGCCCACGCCACACTGCAAGCCACCGTACGCCGCCGCGCCACGGGCGAACCGCTGGCGTACATCACGGGTCGCAAGGCTTTCTACGGATTGGACCTGCAGGTGGATGCCCGCGTGCTGGTGCCCCGCCCCGACACCGAAACGCTGGTGGACTGGGCGCTGGAGCTGCTGGGCAGCGCGCCCGCCAGCGTGCTCGACCTGGGTACGGGCAGCGGCGCCATCGCGCTGGCGCTGCAGCACAGCCACCCCGACCTGGACGTGCTGGCCATTGACTACAGCGCCGACGCACTGGCGGTGGCCCAGGCCAATGCCCATCGTCTGCATCTCAGGGTACGGTTTGCACAAGGCAGCTGGCTGGACGGCGTGCAGGGGCGATTTGACCTTATCGTCTCCAACCCGCCCTATATTGCCGCGCAAGACCCGCACCTGGCCGCGCTGACCCACGAGCCCCTGCAGGCACTGGCCAGCGGCGACCACGGACTGGACGACATCCGCACCATCATTGCACAGGCGGGCCGCCATCTGCAGCCCGGTGGTTGGCTGCTGATGGAACACGGCTACGACCAGGCCGCTGCCGTGCGCACGCTGCTGGTGGAGGCGGGCTTTGCGGATGCGCAATCCCGGCGCGACCTGGCCGGCATTGAGCGCTGTAGTGGCGCGCGCTGGTCGAAGTTCTCCGCCCGAACCAAACCTTGTGTATGAAATAGGTCTCCAGCCCTCGTAAAATATACGTAACCAGCTATTATTTTGGTAGCAGATATCATTTCATCACTATGTCCAACACCACCCCTGCCTGCCCCCAGTGCAACCTGGAAAACACCTACCCCGATGGCACCAACTTCGTCTGCGCCGACTGCGGCTTTGAGTGGCCGATGGCGCCCGCCACTGCCGCCGATGACGATGCCGACGCTGTCGTCAAGGACTCCAATGGTCAGGTGCTGCAGGACGGCGATGCCGTGGTGCTGATCAAGGACCTGAAGGTCAAGGGTTCGTCCACGGTGCTGAAGATGGGCACCAAGGTCAAGAGCATCCGCCTGGTGGGCGGCGACCACGAGGTGGATTGCAAGATGGATGGCGGCAGTTTCATGCTCAAGGCCTGTTTCCTGAAAAAGGCCTGAATTTTCGTGAACCCGCAAAAAGCCCACTGGCTCCTGCTGGTCCTGGTCAACATCCCGGTCTATCTGGGCCTGGGACGGCTGATCTTCAAGGACTGGGATGGCTTTCTGGAGGCACTGCGCCTGTGGTCCAACGCCGACTGGTGGTTCACGCTGGAGACGCAATGGCGCATAGACCGCTGGGACACCAGCCGTCTGCCGGTTTTCGTATTGTTGTGCGTGGCGATCCCGGTTCTGGAACACCTGATGTTTGGCAAGACCCAAGTCGTCAAACCGGCCGCGCAGATGGTCGGGTTGCTGTGAGGCGCGGACTTACATGCAGGCCCGGTAGATTTCGGCCAGCGATACGGCGCCGGTTCGGGCCAGTTTGATGCCGTTGGCGGGCAGGCTGTGCATGCGGCTGGCCAGGGCGCTGTCGCGGTACACGTCGGCTGACACGCCTATGTCCACCGTCTCCGCCAACTGTTTGTCCATGACCAGCAGTTCATAAATAGCCTGGCGGCCGGAGAAACCTGTACCGTGGCAGCGGTCGCAGCCGGCGCCGCGCCAGAACACCTCATCGGGTCCCAGATCCAGATTGGTCCGCATCAGCGTGTCCACGGGCTCAATTTCACGGCAATGCGGGCAGTTGGTCCGCACCAGGCGCTGGGCCAGCACGCCGATCACCGCGGAGCGGATCAGATACGGTTCGACCCCCATTTCGATCAACCGCACCAGCGCACTGGGCGCGTCATTGGTGTGCAGCGTGCTGAACACCAGGTGGCCGGTGAGTGCACTTTCCACCGCGATCTTGGCGGTCTCAAAATCGCGCATCTCGCCAATCAGGATCACGTCGGGGTCGTGGCGCAGGATGTGACGCAGCGCCCTGGGGAAGGTGAAGTCGATGACCGGGTTGACCTGGATCTGGATCACGTTGTCCAGCTCGTACTCGATCGGGTCTTCCACGGTGATGATGTTGACATTCTGGCGCACCACCTCCTGCAGCGCGGCGTATAGCGTGGTGGTCTTGCCTGAGCCAGTGGGGCCGGTCACCAGCACGATGCCCATGCTGCGCCTCAGCAGGTCACGCAGCCGGGCCAGATCGGAAGCCTCGAAGCCGATGGCGTCCAGGCTGCGCATGTCGGCCGTGCGGGCCAGCACGCGGATCACCACACTCTCGCCGAACTGCGAGGGAATGATGGAAATCCGCAAGTCAATGCCGGCGCCGTTCTCGCTGATGCGGATGCGCCCGTCCTGCGGCAGGCGGTGCTCCGAGCTGTTCATGCTGGCCAGAATCTTGATGCGTCCCACCACGGGGGGCAGCAGCGCGCGGCGCAAGCGCCGCACCGGCACCAGCGTGCCATTGATGCGGTACAGCACCTCAAAGGTCTTCTGACCGGGGCGGATGTGAATGTCCGAAGCCCGCCGGCTCACCGCGTCGGACAACAGGGTGCTGACCAGGCGCACGATGGGCGCCTGGCGGGCCAGGGTCTCGGCCTCGCTCCAGACCCGCATTTCCTCTTCTTCGCTGCCGGTTTCGATTTCGCTGATCGCCAGCGACTCCAGGTCACCCGAATCGCTGTGCATCGCGTAACAGCGCGCAATGGCGTGCTGGATGTCATCCTTCGTTGCCAGTACGGCGACCACGCGGCACTGGGTGACAAATCGAATCAAATGCTGGTGTTCCGCATCCATGGGCTCGGCCATGGCGACCATCAATACATCGCCCTCGCGCAGTAGGGGCAGTACATTGAGACGGTTCGCCATGTCCGCGGGCAGTGTTTCCACGGCGTGACTCTGCGGCTCGAACTCCATCAACTCCGCGACGGGCACATGGTTGAGAACGCCCGCCACCAACAGCGCCTGACTGACCGCATGCTGGCTGTGCCCGGCCTTGGACAATTGCACCATCAGGCGGGCTGCCATCTCTGCTGAATCGTCCATCGGATGCAAGGTTCTCGCGCGGAAAGCTTCCACCAGACATTCATGGCCCGCGCTTTTCTCCAGCGGGCCTGTGCTTTCCAGCGGCAACACGCGAAAAATCCCTTGTTGCAACAAGCTCTGCAATTGGTCCAGGTCGCGTACGACGCCCATTTGCTGGGGAGAGAAGACCGCATCGCTGCCATCCAGCGGAACCGGAGCCGTGCTCTGGCTGGGCCATTCACCCGTGTGCCCCGCACGGCGAGAAAAGTCGTCGCCCAACAAGACGTCGTGGGGTAGCTCGATATCAGGGTCGGTCATGGTGGCAGGTCCGAAGAAACCAATAATCTCATGCTCGCACCGAAGCCGCCAGTGCTGCTTGATTTGTATCAAGCAATCGCCTCTGCTCCCACTTAACCGCACCACCAACAGGGTCTGGGATAATGGCAGATTGGGTTAGCGCACTGGGCCGATTGGGCCCGATTACATGGAGTTTTTGCGATGAGCGACACACAGCAACGGATCGACGACTTGGTCAAACACAACGAGATTGTGCTTTTCATGAAAGGCACTGCCAGTTTTCCCCAGTGCGGCTTCTCGGGACGCGCCATCCAGATCCTCAAGGCCTGCGGCGTCGACCCCAAAGCAGTCAAGACCGTCAACGTGCTGGAAGACGACGAGATCCGCGCCGGCATCAAGGACTACAGCAACTGGCCCACCATTCCGCAGCTTTACGTCAAGGGCGAGTTCATCGGTGGTTCGGACATCATGATGGAGATGTACGAAAACGGTGAGTTACAGCAGGCATTGGGTACTCCGGCGGCCTGAGTTTTCTTTCTGGGCGCAGGCCGCTCAACTGCAGCAGGCCCTATACTCGCACGCAACAGGCACGGGGCGGGTGTTCTGCTCCGTGTCCCCCGCCCGCTGCGCGGGCTCCTCCTTGACCTGCGCAGAACACCCACCCCGTGCCTGATGCTGGAGTGTTGAAGTGTTGAAGTGTTGAAGTGTTAGATAGTTTCGGTCTTGGTCGTCTTCGCAGGCACACCACTAAGCCACTCGGATCAGTTGGGCTGTGCGTTTTGCGTAGGTAAAGGAGGAGGCCATGCTTGCATGGCCGGGGGACACGAAGCAAAACGTGCATCCCAACGGCCCCCCCCAAAGGAAGTAGCGCCTAAAGAATTACTTAGGCACAAACTCCCAAAGCCGCTTGTTGGCAAACACCGCGTCAGGGTACTGCGGTTTGCCCCGCGAGCCGTTGTAGCGCCCCAGCGCCAAAAACAGATCGCCTTTTTCACGGTCCAGGTAGTGCCGCAGGATGACGCAACCAAAACGCAAGTTGGTCTGCATATGGAACAGGCGGCCAGCGTCTCCATCACCAATGGCGCGGGTCCAGAACGGCATGACCTGCATATAACCCCGGGCTCCAACCACCGACACGGCGTACTTGCGGAAATTGCTTTCCACCTGGATCAATCCCAGCACCAGGGACACGTCCAACCCTGCGCGCTTGCTTTCGTACCAGACGGTTTGCAGAAATTCCTTGCGGCTCTCCAGATCGGTCTTTTTCTTTTTCAACCGCTCGCTCATGGCTCCCAGCCAGCGCAGGTAGCGCAGGCGCGATTCGGTATCGGAAAACTCCGGAATGGGCGGCGCCGCGTTGCGCACGGCACTGCTGAGCGCCGTGCGCACCGAGTCAATCAGCGGTTCCTCGATTTGCGCGCCGGCCGAGGATTGCTCCTGAATAGATAGCAACCCAAGCCCTATCAACGAGGGCAACAGGCAGTTTCTTCGTGTAACGCGGGCGCCCAGCGGACCCGTGGCAGGCGTCATGCCGTCAGTTTGGCGCGAATCAGCGCCGCCACCACGCCCAGCGCGACCTTGGTGGCTTCCGTGTCGCGTCGGTGCTGGTACTCCACCACGCCCTCTTTCAGCGCACGGTCACCGATGGTGACGCGGTGTGGCACGCCAATCAGCTCCCAGTCGGCAAACATGGCGCCAGGGCGCTCGCAGCGGTCGTCCAGCATCACGTCCACACCGGCGGCCAACAAATCGGCATAGAGGTTGTCTGCGGCGGCCTTGACCTCGGGGAAGCGGTCCGGGCTGATGGGGCATAGCACCACGGTGAACGGCGCCAGCGCGTCGGGCCAGATGATGCCGCGTGCATCGTGGTTTTGCTCGACGGCGGCGGCCGGCAGGCGGGTGATGCCAATGCCGTAGCAGCCCATTTCCATGAACTGGGGCTTGCCGTTCACATCCAGGAAGGTGGCGTTCATGGGCTTGCTGTACTTGGTGCCCAGCACGAATACGTGGCCCACTTCGATGCCGCGCTCAATGGCCAGCACGCCCTTGCCGTCGGGCGACAGGTCGCCGGCCTTGACATTGCGCAGGTCGGCCACCAGGGATGGCTCGGGCAGGTCACGGCCCCAGTTGACGCCAGTAGTGTGGAAATCTTCGGCATTGGCACCGCAGATCCAGTCGGCCATGACGGCCACCTCGCGGTCCACGACCAGCTTGACTGGTTTTTGCAGACCGATGGGGCCCAGGTAGCCGGGTTTGCAACCGAAATGCTCCTCCACTTCGGGCAGCGTGGCAAATCGGAAGTCTTGCAGGCCCGGCACCTTGCTGACCTTGACTTCATTCATGTCATGGTCGCCGCGCAACAGCAGCAGCCAGACCTGGGTTCTGACAACATTGCCCTTGTCGTCTTTGGCGTCGGTAGCCAGCACCAAGGACTTGACGGTGGTCTGCAGCGGCACGCCCAGCAGTTCGGCCACGTCCTCGCAGGTGCTCTTGCCCGGCGTGGCCACCTTGGCCATGACCTGGGTAGCCGCGCCGCGGGGACCGACGGGTGCCAGCGCCTCGGCTTTTTCCATATTGGCGGCATAGCTGCTGTCCGGGCAGTAGACGATGGCGTCTTCGCCGGTGTCGGCAATTACCTGGAATTCTTCGCTCAGGTCGCCGCCAATGGCGCCGCTATCAGCTGCTACCGCGCGGTAGCGCAGGCCAAAACGGTCAAAAATCCGGCGGTAGGCGCCGCTCATGGTGTCGTAGCTCTTCTTCGCGGCGTCCAGGTCACGGTCAAAGCTGTAGGCGTCCTTCATCGTGAACTCACGCCCGCGCATCAGGCCAAAGCGGGGGCGACGCTCGTCGCGGAACTTGGTCTGGATCTGGTACAAATTCTTGGGCAGCTGCTTGTAGCTCTTGATTTCCTGACGGGCTATGTCAGTAATCACTTCTTCGCTGGTCGGCTGTACTACGTAATCGCGGTCGTGCCGGTCCTTGATGCGCAGCAGTTCGGGGCCATTGGTGGTGAAACGCCCAGTCTCCTGCCACAGCTCAGCCGGCTGGATCACAGGCATCGCCAGCTCCACCGAGCCGGCACGGTTCATTTCTTCCCGGACAATGGCCTCCACTTTGCGGATCACACGCAATCCCATGGGCATATAGGTGTAGATCCCGGCACCCAGCTTTTTGATCATGCCCGCGCGCATCATCAGCTTGTGGCTGGCCACTTCGGCGTCGGCAGGCGCCTCTTTGAGGGTGGAAATGAGGAATTGGGATGCTTTCATGGGACGACTCGGTGAACTTCAAAGGCCCTCGCCCCTTGATACACGGCGCTTGCTGTGCATAATGAACGAAGTTTAAAAATTGGGGTTTGATTATGCTTGACCGGGACGGCTTTCGGCCCAACGTCGGCATCGTCCTGCTCAACCAGAAAAATCAGGTATTTTGGGGCAAGCGCATACGCACCCATTCGTGGCAGTTTCCACAGGGTGGCATTGACCGGGGCGAAACCCCCGAGCAGGCCATGATCCGGGAATTGCACGAGGAAGTGGGACTCCACCCGGAGCATGTAAGCATCGTTGCCCGTACCCGTGACTGGTTGCGCTACGAGGTGCCGGACCGTTACATCCGCCGCGACGCGCGCGGCCACTACAAAGGCCAGAAGCAAATCTGGTTCTTGCTGAAATTGCTGGGGCATGACTGGGATTTGAACCTGCGTGCGACCGACCACCCGGAGTTCGACGCCTGGCGCTGGAACGACTACTGGGTGCCCTTGGACGCCGTGGTCGAATTCAAACGGGGGGTCTACGAGACTGCCCTGACAGAGCTTGCGCGCTATTTGCCGCGCAATGAGCCACGCAACCGCTTTCTGCGCCACGGACATCGCTCCCACGACCATGGGGACGAATCCGCCCGCGACCTGCCCAATGGAATGGAACTCCCCCCCGGTGCGTCGTTTGAACCCGACCCGGCTGCCCATAGCCATGGGCGCAAACATGAAATATAGAGTCACGTTCGGGTTGTGGATGGCTCTTGCCACCACAGGTGTCTGGTCCCAGACTCCCGTTGAGGTTGCGGAATGGGTCGAGGAAAAGTCGCCCTCGGCGCCCGCCTACTCGACGGATCAGTTGATTCCTGTTGAAATGCCGCCCCATGTCACACTGAAAGTCGGCATTGACCCCGCAACATTGGCGGTGGGCGCGACAGACAGTGTTGTACGTTACGTCGTCGTCATGCACAACGCAACAGGTTCTGTGAATGTGGCGTATGAGGGCATCCGGTGCACGACGGGCGAAGTCAAGACCTATGCCAGAGTCAATGCCGCGGGCAAATGGGTGAACAACGAAGAGGCCCCCTGGAAAGACATGACCAGTAATTTGCCGTCACGCCACGCCTATGCGATTGCCAAGCAGGGCGCCTGCGACGGTCGTACCGCCGGCAAACGGGACGATATCATCAGAGCCCTGAAACGACGCCAGGTGGCCCGCGACTAAGGCGCTCTACACGGAACTGTTTAGCGCGTTAGCACCAGGTTGTCCCGGTGCAGCATCTCGGGCTCCGCAGAATAGCCCAGCAATTTTTCGATATCTGCCGATGGCTTGCGACACAACAGCCGCGCCTCGGAGCTCGAGTAATTGGCCAAGCCGCGGGCGATCTCGGTGCCGCTGCCGTCGCGCACCGCAATCACGTCGCCACGCGAAAATTCCCCCTCGACCTGCACCATACCGATGGGCAGCAAACTCTTGCCGTCGTCGCGCACTTTGGTGGCCGCACCCGCGTCCACCACGACCGCGCCGCGCAGTTGCAGGTGGTCCGCCATCCATTGTTTGCGCGCCTGATTTTTCTGGGTTTGCGCCACCAGCAGGGTGCCAATGGCCTCCCCCCGGGTCAGGCGAATCAAGGCGTCGGGCTCGCGACCCCAGGCAATCACGGTGGATGCTCCCGAGCCCGCCGCCCGCTTGGCAGCCAGTATCTTGGTGATCATGCCACCTCGTCCGAGGCTGGAGCCTGCGCCACCTGCCATGGCCTCCAACGTGGCATCACCCGCGCGGGCTTCATGCACGAACTCCGCCTTGGGGTCTTTGCGGGGGTCGGCAGTAAAAAGTCCTTTTTGGTCGGTCAGGATCACCAGCGCGTCTGCCTCCACCAGATTGGCCACCAATGCGCCCAGCGTATCGTTGTCGCCAAACTTGATCTCGTCGTTGACCACCGTGTCATTTTCGTTGATGACCGGCACAACCCCCAGTTTGAGCAGGGTCAGCAGCGTGGAGCGGGCATTGAGGTAGCGCTCTCGGTCTGCCAGGTCGGCATGGGTCAGTAAAACCTGTGCACTGCCCAGTCCGTTGAGCTTGAGCTTGGTCTCGTACATCTGCGCCAAGCCCATCTGGCCAACGGCGGCGGCGGCCTGCAGTTCCTGGATCGCCTTGGGGCGCACTGTCCAGCCCAGGCGCTTCATACCCTCGGCAATGGCACCACTGGAGACCATGATGACTTCGCGCCCGTCGCCCATCAGATGCGCCATCTGGCGACACCATTCGCCAATGGCAGCTTCGTCCAGACCACGTCCATCGTTGGTCACCAGACTGGAGCCCACCTTGACCACGATACGCCGCGCATCCCGCAGCACAGAAGAACTAGACATATTTGCCATATGAGCCAGTAGCCCTCGTCCGCATTGCGTGGACAGCTACCATTTTTATAGTGGAAATTATGCGTCAGGGAGGTCGGCAAAGCGCGGGTCGATGGCCTCTGGCGTTTGTTCGGCGACCTGTTGCGCCTTGACGTGCTTGTAGATTTCCTTGACCAGCGGCTCACAGCCTTCACGGGTCAGCGCTGAAATTTGGAAAACCGGGCCTTTGAACTTGAACCGCTTGACGAAGTCTTTGACCAAGGCATCCCGCTTTTCGGAGTCCACCATGTCGAGCTTGTTCAGTACCAGCCACCGCGGCTTCTTGTACAGATCCGTGTCGTACTTTTTGAGTTCATTGACAATCGCCTTCGCTTGGGCGACCGTGTCGACGTTCTCGTCGAACGGAGCCATGTCCACAATATGCAGCAGCAGGCGTGTGCGGCTCAGGTGGCGCAAGAACAGGTGCCCCAGTCCGGCCCCCTCGGACGCGCCTTCAATCAATCCCGGCAGATCGGCGACCACAAAGCTTTGCTCTGGGCCAACCCGCACGACGCCCAGGTTGGGGTGCAGCGTAGTGAACGGGTAATCGGCAATGCGTGGGCGTGCGTTGGATATGGCGGTGATGAAGGTGGATTTGCCGGCGTTGGGCATGCCCAGCAAGCCGACGTCGGCCAACACCTTCAACTCCAGCTTGAGATTCTTTTTTTCGCCCGGCCAACCTGGCGTCTTCTGGCGTGGTGCGCGGTTGATGGCGCTCTTGAAACGCAAATTACCAAATCCGCCGTCCCCGCCCTTGGCGATGGTGATGACTTCACCGGGTTTGAGCAATTCGTATAACACCTCGCCGGTCTCGGCATCCGTAATGATCGTGCCCACCGGCATCTTCAGCGTGATGTCGTCGCCGGCCGCGCCAAACATGTCAGAGCCCATGCCATGCTCGCCGCGCTTGGCGTCGTGGCGCCGCGAGAAGCGGTAGTCGACCAGCGTATTCAGGTTGGCGTCCGCCACGGCAAAAACGTGGCCGCCGCGACCACCGTCGCCCCCATTGGGTCCGCCAAATTCCTTGTACTTTTCGTGACGAAACGAGACGCAGCCCGCCCCGCCGTCTCCAGCGGAGATGTCAATGTAGGCTTCGTCAACGAACTTCATGGTGTGTAGCGTGGTTATAAACGAAAAACCCCGCGCTTGCGGCGCAGGGTTTCTGTGGGAGAGTCACCGCAGATCAGGCTGCAGTCACGTTCACCGTGTGTTTGTTCAGCGCACCCTTGGTGGTGAACGAAACATGGCCTTCGGTCAGCGCAAACAAGGTGTGATCCTTGCCGATACCAACATTGGTTCCAGGGTGGAACTTGGTACCGCGTTGACGCACGATGATCGCGCCGCCGCTAACCAATTCGCCGCCGAATTTTTTAACACCGAGCATTTTGGGCTTGGAATCGCGCCCGTTTCGCGTAGAGCCGCCGCCTTTTTTTTGTGCCATGACCTATGCCCCTTATCCAGCAATCGCGCCGATGAGCAGTTCAGTGAACTGCTGACGGTGCCCTTGACGTTTTTGATAATGCTTACGACGGCGCATTTTGAAAATGCCCACTTTGTCGTGCTTGCCATGCGCCAAGACGGTGACTGTCACCGTTGCGCCGGACACCAAGGGTGTGCCAACCTTCAATTCAGCGCCGTTTCCGACAGCCAAAACCTGGTCGATCACAATCTCTTGGCCTACATCCGCAGCAATCTGTTCTACTTTAATTTTTTCGCCGGCTGCAACACGATATTGCTTGCCGCCGGTTTTTATGACCGCGTACATATTGACCTCTTTGAATTGAGATTCTGCAAACGAATTTTCGCAGAGCCTACGAGTATACCATTAGTCTACCTTTTCGTCAAATCAGCCTGCATTGGTCTCCACAACGCTGTTTCAGCTTCTATACAATTCCCCATCCACCATAAAGCTCAACTGCCTTGCAAGCCAATTCAACCGGCGCTCCGTCCGGGCTCTCTATCGTCGAACAGGACATGTTCCAGGTTGACCAGGTCATCGCCCAGCGGTTGTCCTCTGGCGTCCCCCTGGTTGGCAGCGTCTCGCACTACATCATCTCTGCTGGTGGCAAACGATTGCGTCCGGCACTTTTGCTCCTGTGCTGCGGCGCACTGGACTTCAAAGGCGAGCAGCGCTTCAATATGGCAGCCGTGGTCGAATTCATCCACACTGCAACTCTGTTGCACGACGACGTGGTGGACGATTCGGCTTTGCGGCGGGGCAGCCCGACCGCCAATGCCAAGTTTGGAAACCCTGCCAGCGTGCTGGTTGGCGATTTTCTGTACTCCCGCGCATTCCAGATGATGGTCGACACGCAAAACATGCGAATCATGGAAGTTCTGGCCAATGCAACCAACATCATTGCCGAGGGCGAGGTCATGCAGCTGATGAACATGCACAACGCCGCACTCGACGAAGCAGCTTACCTGCAAGTCATTCGCTCCAAGACCGCCAAGCTGTTTGAAGCCAGTGCCCGGGTCGGCGCCATTCTGTCGGGCGCCACCACAGCCGATGAAGAAGCTTGCGCCGACTATGGCCAGGCGTTGGGAACCGCGTTTCAGGTGATTGACGATGTCCTGGACTACACCGGAGACGCGTCTGTCATGGGCAAGAATCTGGGCGACGACTTGCGCGAAGGCAAAGCCACGCTACCGTTGATTGCGGCGATGCAACGCGGAACCCCAACAGAACGCGAAACTATCCAGAAAGCCATCGAGACCGGAGACGTGACCATGCTCGATGCTGTGATTGCCATCGTCCATACGACCGGTGCTCTGGACGTCGCGCGTAACGCCGCCCAACAAGAAGCCAGGCGCGCCATCACGGCCGCAACGCGCCTTCCAGACGGACCGCACAAAGACTGTTTGGTACAATTGGCGTCGCAATTGCTGGACAGAAACCACTGATTTCATCGAAAACAAAGTCTGGCTGCGGGGTGTAGCTCAGCCTGGTGGAGCGCTACGTTCGGGACGTAGAGGCCGGAGGTTCGAATCCTCTCACCCCGACCATTTTTCAGTTAGCGCTGAACGCGTCCATAGGTGTCCTCCAGACGTACGATGTCGTCTTCTCCCAAGTAGGATCCTGACTGGACCTCAATAATCTCCAAAGGTACTTTTCCCGGGTTCGCCAAGCGGTGAACCTGGCCAAGTGGAATATAGGTACTCTGGTTTTCAGATAAAAGGGTAACTTTGTCGCCATTGGTAACCTCAGCGGTACCACTCACCACCACCCAATGCTCCGCCCGATGGTGATGCATCTGCAAGCTCAGTGTGGCGCCCGGTTTCACCACAATGCGCTTGACCTGAAATCGCTCACCACTATCGACGCTATCGTAGGTGCCCCATGGGCGCGCCACGTGCCGGTGATACAAGGCCTGCGGAACACCCTTGGCTTCCAGTTGGGCTACAACTGTTTTTACTTGCTCAGCCGACGAGGCGTCCGCCACCAACACCGCGTCCACGGTGTCAACAATGAGCAGGTTTTGTGTACCCAGCGCGACCACCGGCCGGTGAGGAGCGTGGATAAAAGTGTTCATTGCCTGGACGGTATGTCCCTGGCCGTGGACGCGGTTGCCATCAGCGTCGGGCGCGGTCAGTTCGGCTACGGCGTTCCAACTCCCCACGTCGCTCCACGCGGAAACGAACGGCAAAACCGCCACGTTGGCTGCCTTCTCCAAGACCGCATAGTCAATGCTCTCTGCCCGGCAGGCAGCAAACGCTTCAGCACCCAGACGACGGAAGTTACCGTCGGTGGTCTGGCTGGAAACCGCCTCTTCACAACAGGCCAGAATATCCCCTGCGTAGGTTTTGAGAGCATTCAACAGGGTGCTCGCCTGAACCAAAAAAATACCCGCATTCCAGAAGTAGCCCCCAGCCAACAGCAACTGTTGCGCACGCGTGGCGTCGGGCTTCTCGACAAAACGGGCCACACTGTGGGCCGCACCCTGATCGGTCAACGCGGCACCCTGTTCGATATATCCGTAGGCCGTGCTCGGAAAGGTCGGGTGCACACCAAAGGTGACAATGGAGCCCGCACGGGCAGCCGGCACTCCGGCGAGGACCGTGGCGACAAACGCGGCCGAATCAGGAATGTGATGGTCTGCGGGTTGATACAGCAGCAACGCATCGGGCGCAACATTCAGAGCGGCAGCGGCCATGGCAGCAGCGGTGTTGCGCGCCATGGGCTCGAGCAGTATGGTGCCCTGGACGCCAGCCGCTGCAGCGCACGCCTGGACCAAAAACCGATGGTCTTCCGCGGCCACGATGAGCTGCCGCTGCCCAAGCCGCGCGGCACGCTCCAGCGTGAGTTGCAACAGACTCTTACCTTGAACCAGCGGCACAAACTGCTTTGGCAACGCTTTGCGTGACAGTGGCCACAGGCGGGTACCGCTGCCACCACACAAAACGACGGAAATGATGCTGTCTGGCGCCGCGCGCTCGTTTGGATTCATGTCGCAGATTCTGAAACGTGGATGAGAACAAGAGTATGACAGGCAGCCAACGCTCAGTGCCGCACGAAGGTAACATTGTCCCCAATTGATTTACATTGGTGGCGCAATCAGCGATGATGCACCAGTCTTTTAAGTAACGCATATTCTTATCGGTTCATGGCAACTGTCGATCCCCTACAACGTGAAAACCAAGCCATAGCCCTTCCTGGCCTCGGGAGGGCCCTTATCACCGCGGGCAAGCTGGGACAAAAGTCCGCTGAAGACATATACCGCAAGGCGCTCTCCAGCAAAAGCAGCTTTATCGCCGAATTGGTTGGTTCAGGCGCTGTTTCTGCGGGGGACTTGGCACACACACTTTCTACGGCGTTTGCAGCGCCTTTGCTGGACCTGGACGCGATTGACGCCAACCGTTTGCCGAAGGGCTTGCTGGATAGCAAGATTTGCATCGCCTACCGCGTGGTAGTTCTGAGCAAGCGCAGCAACCGGCTGATCGTCGCAACTGCTGACCCCTCCGACCAGGCAGCGGCCGAAAAAATCAAATTCTCAACCCAGATGGGGGTCGACTGGGTCATTGCCGAATACGACAAGCTGTCAAAGCTAGTGGATGCCAACGCCACGACTGCGACAGAGGCCATGGAAGACATCATTGGCGGGGATTTTGAGTTTGATGAAGCCGCTGCCGAAGCGGTTATTGACAATGGCCCCGCCGCTGCTTCCGACGTTGAAGACGCGCCCGTTGTGCGGTTCTTGCACAAAATGCTGATGGACGCTTTCAGCATGCGGGCATCCGATCTGCACTTTGAGCCCTACGAACACACCTACCGCGTGCGCTTTCGCATCGACGGTGAACTGCGTGAAATTGCGTCCCCCCCGATCGCCATCAAGGACAAGCTTGCCTCGCGAATCAAGGTGATTTCTCGCATGGACATCTCTGAAAAGCGGGTACCCCAGGACGGAAAGATGAAACTCAAAGTCGGTCCCGACCGGGTGATCGACTTCCGGGTGAGCACCTTGCCGACGCTGTTTGGCGAAAAGATAGTCATCCGGATTCTGGACCCCAGCAGCGCGAAGCTCGGCATTGATGCACTGGGCTACGAGCCAGAGGAAAAAGAGCGCCTGCTCAAGGCCATTGGTCGTCCCTACGGCATGATCTTGGTGACGGGTCCCACGGGTTCCGGAAAGACCGTTTCACTGTACACGTGCCTGAACCTGCTGAACCAGCCCGGTGTGAATATTGCAACTGCGGAAGACCCCTCGGAAATCAATTTGCCGGGTGTCAACCAGGTCAACATGAATGACAAGGCCGGGCTGACCTTTGCCGTCGCACTGAAATCCTTTTTGCGCCAGGATCCCGACATCATCATGGTCGGCGAAATTCGCGATCTTGAAACCGCGGACATTTCGATCAAGGCGGCCCAGACGGGTCACTTGGTGCTGTCGACCTTGCATACCAATGACGCACCCGCCACACTGACACGCATGCGTAATATGGGTATCGCACCATTCAACATTGCTTCCAGCGTCATTTTGATCACCGCCCAACGCCTGGCAAGGCGCTTGTGCCTGAACTGCAAGACACCTGCCGAAATCCCGCAAACAACGCTGATCAATGCAGGATTCAAGGAATCCCAATTGGACGGGACCTGGAAACCATATAAGGCGGTAGGCTGCTCCCTCTGCAATAGCGGCTACAAGGGACGCGTGGGCATTTACCAGGTGATGCCGATAACCGATGAGATCCAGCGCATCATTCTTCGGGACGGCAGTTCACTCGATATTGCGATTCAGGCCGAAAAAGAAGGCGTGCGCTCTTTGCGACAATCCGGGTTACACAAGGTTAAGCAAGGTCTGACTTCGCTGGAAGAGGTTCTCGCCTGTACCAACGAATAACAAAGAATTCAGAGGAAAACTATGGCAACCGCAAAAACTGCTGTCAGTAAAGAAGCCGTCTTCGAATGGGAGGGCAAGGACCGCAACGGCAAGCAGGTGCGGGGAGAAATTCGCGCGGCGGGTGAAAACCAGGTCAAGGCGTCATTGAGGCGGCAGGGGGTCACTCCAACCAAAATCAAGAAGCGCCGGATGAGCGCGGGCTCAAGCATCAAACCCAAGGACCTGGCCATTTTCACGCGGCAGCTGGCAACGATGATGAAGGCCGGCGTGCCTCTGTTGCAGGCATTTGACATCGTTGGCCGTGGCAATCCAAATCCGCGGGTCACCAAACTGCTTAACGACATCCGGACCGACGTGGAGACCGGAACATCCCTCAGTGTTGCGTTCCGCAAATTCCCGTTGTACTTTGACGCCCTGTACTGCAACTTGGTAGAAGCTGGCGAATCGGCCGGTATTCTGGACCAGTTGCTGGACCGGCTGGCCGTCTATATGGAGAAGACCGAGGCCATCAAGTCCAAAATCAAGTCCGCATTGATGTACCCCATATCGGTTCTCATTGTGGCGTTTGTCGTTGTCGCGGTGATCATGATCTTTGTGATTCCATCCTTCAAGCAGGTGTTCACCTCTTTCGGAGGAGAACTCCCGATGCCCACCTTGGTCGTGATCGCCATGAGTGAGTTCTTTATCAAATATTGGTATCTGATTTTTGGTGGTCTGTTTGGCGGCGTGTATTTCTTCATGGAGTCCTGGAAACGCAACAAGAAAATGCAGGCTTTCATGGACCGGGTCATGCTGAAACTGCCCATTTTTGGCGTACTGGTGGAGAAATCATGCATCGCCCGCTGGACGCGAACCCTTTCAACGATGTTTGCAGCCGGCGTTCCCTTGGTGGAAGCGCTGGACTCCGTCGGCGGGGCATCCGGCAACGATGTCTTTGCATCTGCCACACTGAAGATCCAGCAGGAGGTTTCGACAGGAACCGCCTTAACCGCAGCCATGACCAATGCCAACCTATTTCCATCCATGGTGCTGCAAATGTGCTCCATCGGCGAAGAGTCCGGCTCCATCGATCACATGCTGGGAAAAGCCGCTGACTTCTACGAAGCCGAGGTAGATGACATGGTCGCCGGCATCTCCAGCCTGATGGAGCCCATCATCATCGTTATCCTGGGCACGCTGATTGGCGGCATCGTGGTAGCCATGTACCTGCCGATTTTCAAACTGGGTCAGGTGGTTTGATGCTGGTCGTCGGACAGCAGTGGTTTGATGCGTCCTTGGCAACCCTTTTTGGCCTCTTGATCGGCAGCTTTCTCAACGTTGTCATCTATCGCCTTCCGAAGATGATGGAGCGCCAGTGGGCTGCGGAGTGTGCCGAATTTTCCGGCGCTCCGGAGCCGGTTGGAGAGCCCTTCAACCTGATGGTCCCGCGCTCGCGCTGCCCGCATTGCGGACATCAGATTCACTGGTATGAGAACGTCCCGGTGCTCAGCTACCTTCTACTGCGGGGGGGGTGTTCCGCGTGCAAGGCACCGATCAGTCCGAGGTACCCCCTCGTTGAAATAGCCTGTGGCGGACTTTTTTTTCTTTGTGCCTGGCGCTGGGGACTGTCCGCAACCGGACTCGCATGGTGCGCATTCTCTGCAACACTGCTGGCCTTGGCCGTCATTGACTGGGACACGACACTATTGCCCGATGACCTTACCTTGCCATTGCTATGGCTGGGGCTGATTGTTGCCGCCATGAAATGGACACCGGTGAGCCTGCATGCCTCACTGTGGGGCGCTGTAGGTGGTTATCTTTCCTTGTGGATGGTGTACTGGGCATTCAAGCTGGTAACCGGAAAGGAAGGTATGGGCTATGGCGATTTCAAGCTCTTCGCCGCGCTGGGTGCCTGGTTTGGCTGGCAGGCACTGATACCCATGATTTTGCTGGCATCCGTCATCGGCGCGATCGTCGGTATTGCGATGAAATTAACCACAGGCCTGCGCGAAGGCGGCTATGTGCCCTTTGGCCCGTTTCTGGCAGGTGCCGGCTTTACCGCTTTGTTTTTGGGTGCCGACACGCTGCGCCAGGTTGTCGGTCTGTAACCGTGGCTAGTGCTCCACATCGCTTGGGCCTTACCGGTGGAATTGGCAGTGGAAAAAGTACGGTTGCCAAGGCACTGGCACATCTCGGGGCAGCGTTGATTGATGCAGATGCAATTTCCAGGGCAGCAACGGCTTCAGGCGGTTCTGCCATATCGGCGTTGAGGAGTACTTTTGGTCCTTCCATGATCACCAGCGATGGTGCACTGGACCGCGATCAGATGCGCGGCCTGGTTTACTCGGACCCCTCGGCCAAAGCCCGCCTAGAAGCCATCGTCCATCCTCTGGTGGGACTGGAGATCGCAATGCAAACACAGCAGGCCGAGGTGGCCGGAGCAACGTGTGTCGTTTTCGACATCCCCTTGTTGGTGGAGTCCGGACACTGGCGACCGCGCCTCAACCGCATACTGGTGATTGACTGCACCGAAGACACGCAAATTGCCCGCGTCATGGGAAGAAATGGTCTGGCTGCGGATGAAGTGCGCAAAGTAGTTGCAGCACAGGCCACCCGCAAGCAGCGCCTGGCATCGGCCGACCTCGTCGTATTCAACGATGGAATCACACTAGACCATCTTACGCAGCAGGTGCGTGAAATTGGTACCCAGTTCGGGCTATGATTCGGCCACCGGAAAGATCAGCGTGATTCAATACGAATACCCCTTCAACGAGCGAATTCGCACGTATTTGCGTCTGGAACACCTGTTCCTTCGGCTGTCTGAACTGATGGCCCGTGCGGACGCACTGGACCACCATTTCGCGATTGCCACCATGTTTGAGGTGATGGACGTGGGCGCCCGCGCGGACCTGAAGTCCGACGTCCTCAAAGACCTCGAAAAACAGAAGCAGATCTTGAATGGCTACCGCGGGAATCCGGCCATTGCGGAGGGCGTGCTCGACAACATCATCCACCAACTGGAACGCTGCTACGCCGCACTCAATGCGCAGCCCGGAAAGGCCGGCCAGGCACTGACAGAAAACGACTGGTTGATGAGCATACGCAGTCGGGTTGGCATTCCCGGTGGTACCTGCGAGTTTGATCTGCCCGCTTATTTCGCCTGGCAGCACCGCGACACCCTGTCGCGGCAAACCGATTTGCAGCAGTGGGCCTCGACATTGGCACCATTGGCTGAATCCATTCACCTGCTTCTCAAGCTTTTGCGGGATTCGGGATCTCCTCAAAAGGTCATCGCGGTCGGCGGGCAGTTCCAGCAAAACCTGCCACAGGGCCGCACCTTTCAACTCTTGAGACTCTCCCTGGACGATACGTTGCGAGTGATTCCGGAAATCAGTGGAAACCGGCTCATGGTGTCGATCCGTCTCATGCGTCACGGGGAAGACGATCACCTGCACATCTCCAGCGAGGATGGTGCATTCGAGTTGACGCTGTGCTCATGACGGACACCAAGCGACTGGTCCGCTGCCCGACCTGCGGTGGAGAAAGTGTTTATGCCGTATCCAATCCCGCCCGGCCGTTTTGCAGCGAGCGGTGCAAGAACATGGATTTCGGTGCATGGGCAAGTGAAAATTTTCGGGTAGCAGCACCCCTAACACCCGACGATCTGGACGACGGCGGCGCCACACTTCAATAGCGCCAACCGGCTCCAAACAGGTTGATCAAATCACCCTGTAGCCCTCTAGCTTATTGGGTCAATCGCTACCAAATGTGTAGCGCCTTTGTATCGCAACTCTGCTGCCAACCACTGCAATACCGGAAGCGTTCCGGGCAAGATCGGGCCCACCTGCACGGGAAGCCTTTCCCAGGAAGAGGATTGCGCCTCGCGCATCTCCAATGTGCCCGTCCATTCAAACACCTTGCAAAAGTGCAGACGAACAAGGGCATGCGGATAGTCCACGATTTCAACTTTCCAGGGATGGACGGCACCGATCTGGATGCCCAGTTCTTCCAACAATTCACGTGCCAGCGCCTGTTGAACGGTCTCGTCCGCCTCCAGCTTGCCGCCTGGAAACTCCCAATAGCCGGCATAGGGTTTGCCATGGGGCCGCGATGTCAGCAGAAAATCACCATCAGGCCGAACCAAGACCCCAACCGCTACGTCCACCACACTGCGGTCCGGACCTCCTAGCCGCGCCGACTTCGGATCTGCCACGATGGGTTTGCGGGTCATGGCCGGTCGGCGCTACGGCCCGCGAAGTCTCGCGAAAACTGCCAGGCCACACGGCCGCTGCGCGAACCACGCTCCAGCGCCCAGACCAGGGCCTCGGGTCGTGCGGCGGCAATACGGGACGGCTCCACACCCATTGCGGAGAGCCACTGCGCCACAATTTGCAGATACTCGTCCTGATTGAAGGGGTAGAAACTCACCCACAAACCAAAACGCTCCGAGAGGGAGATTTTTTCCTCCACCACTTCGCCCGGGTGCACTTCTCCCTCCGCGGTGTGGGTGTAGGTAAGGTTTTCCGCCATGTACTCGGGCAACAGGTGGCGTCGGTTGCTGGTGGCGTACACCAGCACATTGGGCGTGGCAGCGGCGACCGAGCCATCCAGAACCGACTTCAAAGCCTTGTAGCCGGGCTCGCCTTCGTCAAAGCTCAAGTCATCGCAAAAGACGATGAACTTCTCCGGTCGTTGGGCCACCAGCTCGACGATGTCAGGCAAGTCCACCAACTCCGCCTTGTCGACCTCAATCAAACGCAGCCCCTGCGCGGCATACGCATACAGGCAAGCACGTATCAGCGAGGATTTCCCGGTGCCGCGCGAACCGGTCAGCAACACGTTGTTGGCGGGCAATCCGCGGACAAACTGCTCGGTGTTGCGCTGGATTTTTTCTTTCTGGGCGTCAATTTCCTTCAGATCGGCCAGGCTGATGGCGCCAATATGGCCCACCGGAGCGATGACCCCCTGCCCCGAACTGCGCCTCCGGTACCGAAACGCAATGGAGGCATTCCAATCGGGCTGCAAAAGGCCATGGGGCAATGCAGATTCAATGCGCTCCATCAGTTGCTCTGCGCGCAACAAAAACGCGGTCAACCGATCATCCATATCCCAGGAACCCCTCAAGAACGGTAGTCCGCGTTGATGGTCACGTAATCGTGGCTCAAGTCACAGGTCCATACGGTCTCAGTGGCCCCGCCTCGCCCCAGACCTACCTTCACGGTGATTTCACTTTGCTTCATGACACGCTGGCCGTCTTCTTCTCGGTAGGACGGGTTGCGCCCACCGCAGGTCACCACATGGACGTCGTCCAGAAACAGCTCGATGCGGCTCTGGTCCAGATCGTCGATGCCGGCATAGCCCACGGCCGCGAGAATACGCCCCAGATTGGGATCACTGGCAAAAAATGCGGTCTTGACCAGGGGCGAGTGGGCAATGGCGTAGGCCGCCAGTCGGCACTCCGCGGCGTTGCGCCCGCCCTCAACCGTGATGGTAATGAACTTGGTAGCGCCCTCGCCATCACGAACAATGGCCTGGGCCAGATTGCGTGCCACGCCCAGCATGGCCTGCCGCAGCGTTTGCCCATCCGCACTGTCCAGCGCGCCAATTTCGGAATGCCCCGCCTGATTGGATGCAATCACGACCAACGAGTCATTGGTCGATGTATCACCATCCACGGTCACCCGGTTGAACGAGCCTTCGGCCAACTCCAACGCCAGTTGCTGCATGACACTTTGGTGCACACAGGCATCGGTCGCAATAAACCCCAGCATAGTGGCCATGTTCGGGCGGATCATGCCGGCCCCTTTACTGACACCCGTGATGTGCACCGGCTTGCCGCCGATCGTCACCTTCGCCCCAAAGGCCTTGGGGGCCGTGTCGGTGGTCATGATGCCCTCAGCGGCCCGTATCCAGTTGCCCGGCTTGGCATCCGCAATCGCCGCCGCCAACCCCGCTTCAATGCGGTCGTTGGGCAGTGGCTCCATGATCACACCCGTGGAAAACGGCAGGATTTGCTCTGCAGCAACGCCCAACTGCCGCGCCAGAGCTTTGCAGGTGCTGTGTGCCCTGGCCAAGCCGTCTGCGCCGGTTCCGGCGTTGGCATTGCCGGTATTGATCAGCATAGCCCGAATACTTTGGCGTCCATCCAAATGCTGGCGGCAAATCTGCACGGGAGCCGCACAAAAGCGGTTCGTCGTAAAGACACCGGCAACCGATGCGCCGTCTTCCAGCAGAACAACCGTCAGGTCCTTGCGCCCTACTTTGCGCACCCCCGCCTCGGTAACGCCGATACGAACGCCGGCAATGGGAAAGAGCGTCGCCAAATCGGGCGCGGGCAAGTTAACAGACATCTCAATCTTTCAGGCGAGTTTTCCGTGGCACTGTTTGAACTTCTTGCCGCTTCCGCAAGGGCAAGGGTCATTGCGTCCAACCCGCGGCAAGTGATCGGCCGCAGCCAGGGACACGCCGCTGCGCACGGTTTCCGGGTCCACCACAGTCTCGATGCCGCCGGTTTCTGTCGGTGCGCTATAGGTCACATTGGCAATGCTCTCGCCACGGCTTTCCATGGCGTCGGCGGCTTCCTCGAGCTGCTCACTGGATTGGACCTTGACCGTCATCAGCACCTTGGTGACTTCGTTCTTGACGGAGTCCAGCAACTGCCCAAACAGCTCAAACGCTTCGCGCTTGTACTCCTGCTTGGGCTGCTTCTGTGCGTAGCCACGCAGGTGAATACCCTGGCGCAAATAGTCCAGAGAACTCAGGTGGTCACGCCAGTGGGTATCGATACTCTGCAACAACACCATGCGTTCGAACTGGGTGAAATTTTCCGCCCCGACCTGTTCAACCTTTGCGGTGAAGAGCGTGTCGGCAGCCGCAGCTACCGAGGCCAGCAGATCTTCGTCGGTGATGGCGCTGGCATCCTGCACCTGCTTCTGCAAGTCCAGATCCATCTGCCATTCATCGGCCAGCACTTTTTGCAACGCGCCAATGTCCCACTGCTCTTCAACGGATTCTGCAGGAATGTACTGGCGCACCAAGTCGTGGAAACAGCCTTCTCGCAGTGAAGCGATCTGGGCGGTCAGGTCTTTCGCGTCCAAAATGGCATTGCGCTGCTGATAAATCACTTTGCGCTGGTCGTTGGACACGTCATCGTATTCCAGCAGCTGCTTGCGCATGTCGAAGTTGCGAGCTTCCACTTTGCGCTGTGCACTTTCGATGCTGCGCGTCACAATGCCTGCTTCGATCGCTTCTCCGTCCGGCATCTTCAAGCGATCCATGATGGCCTTGACTCGGTCACCCGCAAAAATGCGCATCAAGGAATCGTCAAGACTCAGGTAAAAGCGTGACGAGCCAGGATCGCCCTGGCGACCGGAACGGCCGCGCAATTGGTTGTCGATGCGGCGGGATTCATGGCGTTCAGTGGCAATGATCCGCAATCCGCCCAGCGCCTTGACCTGCTCGTGGTCAATACTCCACTGCGCACGGACCGCTTCAATTTTTTGCTGCTTCGCCCCAGCATCCAGGGTCTCATCCGCCTCGATGGCTTCGATGGTTTTCCCAATGCTGCCACCCAGCACGATGTCCGTGCCGCGTCCGGCCATATTGGTTGCGATGGTGATCATCTTGGCGCGACCAGCCTGTGCGACGATATCGGCCTCACGCGCGTGCTGCTTGGCGTTGAGCACCTGATGTGGCAACTTTTCCTTGTCTAGCAGTTGTGCGATGACCTCGGAGTTTTCAATAGAGGTGGTGCCCACCAAAACCGGCTGTCCCCGCTCATAGCATTCGCGGATATCCTGAATGGCCGCTTCGTATTTTTCGCGGGTGGTCTTATAAATCCGGTCCAGCTGATCCTCGCGGCGACTGACGCGATTGGGTGGAATGACAATGGTTTCCAGTCCGTAGATTTCCTGAAACTCATAGGCCTCGGTATCGGCCGTGCCCGTCATACCCGCCAATTTTGCATACAGGCGGAAATAGTTCTGAAAGGTAATGGATGCGAGGGTCTGGTTTTCGGCCTGAATGGCGACGCCTTCCTTGGCTTCGACCGCCTGGTGTAGTCCATCACTCCAGCGGCGCCCCGTCATCAAACGCCCGGTGAACTCGTCAACAATGATGATCTCACCCTGCTGCACCACATAGTGCTGGTCCCGGTGGTACAGGTTGTTGGCCCGCAGCGCAGCATACAGATGGTGCATGAGAGTGATGTTGGCCGGGTCATACAACGATGCACCGGCTGGAATCAATCCCATTTCAGCAAAAATTTGCTCTGCGGTTTCGTGCCCTTGTTCGGTCAGGAACACCTGGTGGCTTTTCTCGTCCAGCGTGAAGTCGCCCGGCTTGGTGACTCCCTCGCCGGTCCGGGGGTCAGCCTCGCCTTCCTGCCTCTGCAAACGGGGTGCGGCCTTGTTGATGGCCAGATACATGTCGGTGTGGTCCTCGGCCTGTCCGCTGATGATCAGCGGCGTGCGCGCCTCGTCGATCAAAATGGAGTCCACCTCGTCCACGATGGCATAGTTCAAACCGCGCTGCACGCGGTCTGCCACTTCGTAGACCATGTTGTCACGCAGGTAGTCGAAACCATACTCGTTGTTGGTCCCGTACGTGATGTCCGCCTTGTAGGCGGCCTGCTTTTCTTCCCGCGGCATCTGCGGCAGGTTGATTCCCACCGTCAAACCCAGGAAGTTGTAGAGCCGCCCCATCCACTGCGCATCACGGCTGGCCAGGTAATCGTTCACGGTAACTACGTGTACACCCTTGCCGGTCAGGGCGTTCAGGTAGACCGGCAGTGTTGCTGTTAGCGTCTTGCCTTCACCGGTTCCCATTTCGGAAATCTTTCCGTAATGCAAGGACATACCACCCAGTATCTGGACATCAAAGTGCCGCATCTTCATGACCCGCTTGGAGCCCTCCCGCACCACGGCAAAAGCCTCGGGGAGCATCTCATCCAAAGTGGCACCTTTCTGGATGCGATCCTTGAACTCTTGCGTCTTTGCCTTGAGGGCATCGTCACTCAACTGCTCATACTGCGCCTCCAGGGCATTGATGCGCGCCAAGCCGGCACGATACTGTTTGAGCAAGCGGTCATTGCGACTGCCGAAGATTTTGGTAAGGATATTGATGGCCATGAATGCAAGACTGGCCTGGACCCACGATGGGTTCGCAGCGCAGCGCAGTCCTTTTTCTAATCTGTGTGAAGTGGGGATGTTCTGATGAAACTCAACCGCTCGCGCGATCAAACCGGCACCGTGAAAACCAAACCGCTGATTTTACCGTTGACTGGAGGGTGCCACGGCCAAATTGCCTTTCGGCGACGAAAAGCCTGATGAAGCCTGCGAACCGGATTGCGCCAGCTGGTCGGGAGCGACCTGGCGTCCGGCGTTGAGGAATTTTTGAGGGTCTTGTGGAACGCCTTGCACCAGGACCTCGAAATGCAAGTGCGGCCCCGTTGACCGGCCGGTGTTGCCGACTTCCGCAATTTTCTGGCCGCGCTTGATCAGGTCACCCTTCTTGACCCCCACCTTGGAAGTATGGGCATATCGGGAAATCAAATCGTTGCCATGGTCGATTTCGATCATGTTGCCGTACTCGGACTGAAACTCCTGGGTCACGACCACCCCGCCCGCTGCTGCGAAAATGGCCGTTCCTGGCGTTGCCGGAAAATCGAGTCCTGTGTGCAACGCCGAGCGCCCGGTAATGGGGTCTATGCGCCAACCGAACATGGAACCCAGGTTGGCATTCGGCACCGGGGTTTGTGTCGGAATCATCATTTTCTTGATCTTTTGCTCGAACAACCGTGACTCGAGCACGGTCATCAGATCAGTTCGCGCGCTCGCAACTTCATCGAGCTCTTTCAGCGTGGACTGCAATTCGAGCATGGACAGGTCTCTCCCAGAAACGAGCTTTCCTCCCTGACCCGGCTTGATTTTGATATCGGAAGGATTGACGCCAGCCAGACCGGAAACACGCTCGCCAAGGGACTCCAGTTGCAGCATCTTGGCCTGCATTTCACCCAGTTTCTTGGCCATGACTTCAATGTTCTCGCGCATGAAGCGATCCTGCTGCGCGACTTCATCCTTCACGACCAGGCGCACCAGCGTTCCGATGATGGGCCAGCCTTCCCGGGCGCCCTTCAGGAAAACCCAGTGGTACAAACCCGCCGATATCAACATGAGTGCGAAAGATGACGCGATGATCGCCATCAGAAGTTTAGATCCACTCAGGTGAAAGGCACGACTCTTGATCAGCCAAGCATCCGTGATAATCAACTGCATTCAGAATCCCTTCACATTCCCAAGGTCATGAACCGCCGCAATCATTCCTACACGCTGCTTCAGGCCACACAGGACTCGCCTACCTTGGCGCGTCTGACCGGTCTCGCAATGGAATCAACAACCCGATTGAAGTCCGTCGAGGCACTCATTCCCGCTCCATTGCGATCAGCCGTACGCGCAGGTCCTATTGAAGGTTCCGTTTGGTGCCTGATCCTCGACAACAACGCCATTGCCGCAAAAATCCGTCAACTCGTGCCATCCCTTGAATCGCACCTGCGCGCAAAGGGGTGGGACGTCAGCGCAATCCGCCTGAAAGTACAGGCGCCACGCTCGTCTACTTGATTGGGTCGAAAAAATACAAATGGTGCCGATTATCGGATTCGAACTGATGACCTACCGCTTACAAGGCGGTTGCTCTACCAACTGAGCTAAATCGGCACGTCTTTTATTCTACATCACCCGGATGCCACAAAAGATTGTGGTGCGTCGGGATGATAGTGATGTATTACTTGATGCGCGTGAGCGAGGGCTTACCACCGCCTGAAGGACGCGGTGGCTCCGTGCCCTCGTCCGTTACCGCGCTGGTCACCTGCGCCAACACGGTCGGCTTAGCTTCCGCCGCAGGTGCTGCATTTGGTGTCGATGCCGAGCGCGCCAACATGGGAAAGGCCATGCCCTGGCCGTTTTCCCGTGCATAGATGGCGACAACACGATCCACAGGAACAAAAATATCCCGTGCCACGCCCCCAAACCGCCCCTTGAACTCGATGAACTCGTTGCCCATCGTCAGTGAACTGGTCGCGTCAAAACTGATGTTCAACACAATCTCACCGTCCTTGACATACTCGTTGGGGACACGCACCGTCTCATCCACCAAGACGGCAATGAACGGCGTCAGACCATTGTCCGTGCACCACTCATACAAGGCACGAATGAGATAGGGACGTGTCGAGCTGGAGTCCGCTGCATCAATCATGGCAAGCCCGTACGCAATTACTTGCGCATCACCTTTTCAGAGGGTGTCAGTGCCTCAATGTAGGCCGGACGAGAAAAGATACGCTCGGCGTACTTCAGCAATGGTGCCGCGTTCTTGCTCAGGTCGATGCCATAGAAGTCCAGGCGCCACAGCAACGGAGCAATCGCCACGTCCAGCATGGAGAAGTTATCGCCCAGCATGTATTTATTTTTCAGGAATACCGGGGCCAGCTGCGTTAGACGGTCACGGATGTGGGCGCGGGCTTTTTCAAGCGCCTTCTCGTTGCCCTTGGAACTGCGTGCTTCCAGAGTTGACACGTGCACAAACAGTTCTTTTTCGAAATTGAGTAAGAACAAACGGACACGGGCGCGGTCCACAGGGTCGCCGGGCATCAACTGGGGATGCGGAAAGCGTTCGTCAATGTATTCGTTGATGATGTTGGATTCGTAGAGAATCAAATCGCGTTCCACCAGAATGGGGACTTGCCCATACGGGTTCATGACGCTGATGGCTTCTGGCTTGTTGTACAAGTCCACATCGCGAATTTCGAAGTCCATGCCCTTCTCGAAGAGGACAAAGCGGCAACGGTGAGAAAAGGGGCAGGTTGTTCCTGAATACAGCACCATCATGGCAAAAGACTCCTAAAAATTAAAAAGAGTGGGTTGCCATTGCGAACCCACTCCGGGACCATCACGTTACATCCGCAAGACGTAACCGCATGGACAAAAAGACCGTATTACTTGACGTCTTTCCAGAACGCCGCGTTAAGCCGCCACGCGAAGAAAGTCATGAACAGCAAAAACAGCATCACACCGAAACCAACCCGAATGCGCGTATTTTTAGCAGGCTCCGCCATCCACTGAAGGTAGCTCACCAAATCGCCGACGGCCTGGTCATATTGCTCGGGCGCCATGGTTCCGGGTGCTAATTGCTCCCATCCCTTGAGCGTATGCACTTCATGACCGTGCTCGACAACGGTTTCAAAAACGGGTGCTCGCTTGCCCTGCAATTCCCACAGAGCGTGGGGCATGCCTACATTGGGGAAGGCCAGGTTGTTCCAGCCGGTTGGCTTGGCATCGTCCACATAGTAGCTGCGCAGATAGGTGTACAGATAGTCGGCACCCGTGCCCATGCCCTGCGCTGAACGGGACCGTGCGATCACCGTCAAATCAGGGGGGTTGGCACCAAACCACTCTTTGGCTTGGCGGGGGTCGATCGCAGCCTTCATGTTCTCACCCACCTTCTCGGTAGTGAACAGCAAGTTGTCCTTGATCTGTTGATCCGTCAGGCCAATGTCCTTCAAGCGGTTGAATCGCATAAAGGCTGCTGAGTGGCAGTTCAGGCAGTAGTTGACAAACAGTTTGGCGCCATTCTGGAGTGCTGCGAGATCATTGGATCGGTCCGGTGCCCGATCCCACGCCATTCCACCGGTATTCGCCTGAGCACCGGCCATGAAGCCCACTGCCGCCAGCAAAGTCAATAGTACTTTTTTCATTTGCATAATCTCCGACTCAATGGGCAGCGAAATTGACGCGGGCAGGCACAGGCTTGGCCTCTCCCAGACGACTCCACCACGGCATCAACAGGAAAAAGCCGAAGTAAAACAGGGTTCCGACCTGCGACACACGCTCACCGATTGCAGACGGAGGCTGCGTTCCCAAATAGGCCAGGATGACAAAATTAACCACAAATACTGCGTACAGGTATTTGTGCCAATCCGGACGGTAACGAATGGATTTGACCGGACAATAGTCCAGCCAGGGCAGGAAAAACAGGATGACCACGGCACCCCCCATGGCCACAACACCCCAGAACTTCGCATCGATGGACAGCATCATGGCCACCACCACCACAGCGGCACCCAGGATCACGCCCTTGAAGATCGCAGGCATCTTGAACTTGACGATGCTGAACAATGCTGCGCCCACGGTGCAGATCTCCAACACAATCATCATCTCATCGGTGATGGCGCGCAGCATCGAATAGAACGGCGTGAAGTACCAAACCGGCGCAATGTGCAACGGCGTCTGCAGCGGATCGGCTGGAATGAAGTTGTTGTATTCGAGGAAGTAGCCCCCGAACTCGGGCGCGAAGAAGATGACGGCCGAGAAGACCATCAAGAACATGCACACCGCAAAGATATCGTGCACGGTGTAATAGGGGTGGAACGGAATGCCATCCAGGGGAATGCCTTTGGCGTCCTTGGTGGCCTTGATCTCGATGCCATCGGGATTGTTGGAGCCCACATCGTGCAAAGCCATCAAGTGCGCAACCACCAGACCCAACAGAACCAACGGCACCGCAATCACGTGGAAGCTGAAGAAACGATTGAGTGTTGCGTCACCGACCACATAGTCGCCACGAATCAGCAACGCCAGATCAGGTCCCACAAAAGGCACGGCCGCAAACAGGTTCACGATCACCTGGGCGCCCCAGTAGCTCATCTGGCCCCATGGCAACAGATAACCCATGAAGGCTTCGGCCATCAGGCACAAGAAGATCGCGCAACCGAACACCCACACCAACTCACGCGGCTTGCGGTAACTTCCGTACAGCAGGCCACGGAACATGTGCAGATAGACCACGACAAAGAATGCGGAAGCGCCGGTTGAATGCATGTAGCGGATCAGCCAGCCCCATGGCACGTCGCGCATGATGTATTCCACCGAACCAAAGGCCAAAGCAGCGTCCGGTTTGTAGTGCATGACCAGGAAGATACCGGTCACGATCTGAATCACCAGCACCAGCATGGCCAACGAGCCAAAGATGTACCAAAAATTGAAGTTCTTGGGCGCGTAGTACTCCGACATGTGAACCTTGTACATGTCGAATGCTGTCGGCAAACGATTTTCAAACCAGTTGGTGAGTTTGGCGCCTGCCGATGCGTTGGGGGAAATTTCCTTGAAATCAGCCATGTTCTTATTCCTCAGGCTTTCTTGTCTTCGCCAATCAGCAGCTTGCTGTCGGAAAGGTACATATGGGGAGGGACTTCAAGATTGTCCGGCGCAGGCTTGTTCTTGAAAACACGGCCAGCCAGGTCAAACGTAGAACCATGGCAGGGGCACAAAAAGCCGCCTTTCCAGTCGTCAGGTAGCGAAGCCTGAGGCCCCGTTTGAAATTTTTCCGATGGCGAGCAGCCCAGGTGGGTGCAAATACCAACAGCCACAAAAAACTCGGGCTTGATCGATCGGCCCTCGTTGCGGGCATATTCCGGCGTCAGTTCGGAAGGCTTGCGCTGCGACGTAGGATCTGCCAGTTGGCCGGTGATCGCCGAAAGGCTTGCCAATTGCTCGGGGGTGCGTCGGATAACCCAGACCGGTTTGCCGCGCCATTCGACGGTCATCTTTTCACCGGGCCTCAGGCCCCCGATATCCACTTCCACGGCTGCGCCAGCCGCTTTGGCCCGCTCGGACGGTTGAAATGTGCTGACAAAAGGAATAGCGGCGGCACCAACGCCTACGGCACCGGCGCAGCTGGATGCGATCAACCAAGTGCGTTTGCTGGTGTCGATCGATTGGCTATCGACAAGGGTTTCACTCATGAGAATCCTCAATGAACATGACTACTAGGGGGAAGCTCTCATTGTAACTGACCGCCACAGCGCCGATTTGGCGGCCCTTCTGGGCAATATGGGTCCTTGACACCGTTCATTTGTCAGCAATACTCTTGCTTTTCAACATTTTGGAGCGCACGACAATGGGAATGATCCAGGAATTCAAGGATTTCGCGGTTAAAGGCAATGTCATTGACTTGGCCGTCGGCGTGATCATTGGCGGCGCATTCGGGAAGATTGTGGATTCCGTGGTTGCGGACCTCATCATGCCCATCGTCGGTGCCGCGTTTGGAAAGCTGGACTTTTCCAGCCTGTTTGTCGTTTTGGGTTCTGTGCCGCCAGGCACGGCTACCACGCTGGACGCTCTCAAGAAAGCGGGCGTTCCGGTTTTCGCCTATGGCAGCTTCATTACCGTGGCGGTGAATTTTGCGATCCTGGCATTCATCATTTTTCTGATGGTCAAGCAGATCAACCGATTGAAGCGCGAGGCGCCCGTTACCGCCCCGGCGCCCGTCGCCACATCCGAAGACGTATTGCTGCTACGCGAAATCCGCGACAGTCTGAAGAAATAGTATCCCCACGCTCCGCCGTTTCACGGGTCGCTGCCCGCCTCAGTCGCCAACATCTTTGCCATGCGCACCGCCTCAATCAGACTGGAGGCATCGGCGCGGCCGGTACCGGCAATATCAAAGGCCGTGCCGTGGTCAGGGCTGGTGCGAACCAGCGGCAGGCCCAGCGTCACGTTGACCCCCTGTTCCACGCCCAGGTATTTCACCGGAATCAGACCCTGGTCGTGGTACATCGCGACCACGACATCGAACTCTCCCGCGTGTTGCGCGCTGTTGCGGGCGCGCATGAACACCGTGTCAGGCGCCCAGGGGCCACTGGCGTCGATACCACTGGCTCGCGCAGCGTCGACGGCGGGCTGTATCACTTCCAGCTCTTCGCTGCCAAACAGCCCACCCTCGCCGGCATGCGGGTTGAGTCCCGCCACCGCGATGCGCGGCGACCGACCCAATACCCGCGACAGGGCGCCATGGGTAATCTGCAAGGTTTCCAGCACGTTCGAATAGGTCACCGCTTCAATGGCCTGACGCAACGATAGGTGGATGCTGACCAGCACGGTACGCAACTCCCCATTGGCCAGCATCATGCGCACTGGTAACTCGGACACCGGTCGGTCCATAAATCGCGCGGCCCGGTCCTGCAGCAACTCGGTATGCCCGGGAAACTGGTCAAACGGGTGCCCTGCCGCGGCCAATGCCTCCTTGTGCAAGGGGGCTGTGACCATGGCGCACAGCTGTCCAGCCAAGGCCGCATCCGCCGCCCACTCCACGCAGCGCCCGGCCTGCATTCCGGCAACCCGGCTGATGGCACCCCAGGCCACGGGCTCCAACGGTTCGCCCACCTGCAATACCGGAATACAGTTTGGAGGCACGTCGCACACCTGTTCTGGCGCCGTGATGACCGCAACCGGCAGTGGCGGTTGCCCGCCGGGCACTACCACCCGGGCAGCCCGGCGCAACGTGCCCACATCGCCCACTACAAAGCAGTTGCGCAACAGGTCGGGCTGGTCCCGGTAGGCCTTGGCAATGATTTCTGGGCCAATGCCTGCGGCATCCCCCATCGTGATGGCCAACGGTTTCGCGGCGGGTGCGGTATCGGTCATAAGTTGAACGCGGTGTCAGGCCGGGTTGTCGATATCAATGAAAACATGCTCCAGCCCGAACCGGGCGCACATATGCGCCGCCAGCGCCGGAGCACCATAGCGTTCGGTGGCGTGGTGACCGCAAGCGAGGTAAGCCACCCCGGTTTCCCGCGCAAGATGCGCTTGTGGCTCGGAGATTTCCCCGGTGATAAAGGCATCCGCGCCCGCCGCGATGGCTGCCTCAAAATAGCTTTGCGCGCCGCCGGTGCACCAGGCGATGCGTTTGAGCGGTCCGGGTCGGCCCGGCACCAGCACCACGGAGTGCTTCAGCACCGACTCCACGTGCAGCGCCAGGGTCTGCGCATCGGAAAACTCTACCGACGCAGTGCCCGTCCACCCCAGCTGCTGGTCGCCAAACCGATCGCTCGCCTGCAAGCCCAGGCGTTGCCCCAATTGGGCGTTGTTGCCCAGCTCCGCATGGGCATCCAGCGGCAAATGGTACGCAAACAGGTTGATGTTGTGTGCCAGCAATTGCCCCAGGCGTTGGCGCATCCAGCCGGTCACGCGTCCGTCGTAGCCACGCCAAAACAAACCGTGGTGAACCAGAATCGTATCCGCCCCTTCGGCAATCGCAGCATCGATAAAGGCCAAGCTTGCAGTAACCCCGGAGACGATCTTTCGCACCTGCGCTGAACCCTCCACCTGCAATCCATTGGGGCAATAGTCCTTGAAAGCCTCAGGCTGGAGCAAGGCGTCCAGGGCGGTCAGGAGTTCCTGGCGATCGGTCATGGCGGGCTGCGTCGCGCCACAGCGCGAATGGGATAGGTTGAATCGGTCGTCGGCATTGTCGTTGAACTGCTGCGCACCACTTCCAGGCTGCTGTCACAGCCCGTGCCGGCGGCAATCCAGCGGGCGCCCCATCGCCGCAGCAGCGGGGCCAACAACGGAGTCAGCCACCGCGTTCCCCGTGGCAGGGATGCCGCCAACACGTCCTCGGGCGCCACGATGGCGCCGCATCGGTACTGGCCAGGCGCATCCTGCCAGCGCAATGCGGCACAGGCGCCGATGCGTGTGCCTGACAGGATCACACCCAACGGACAGGGCTCGAACAAACAGCACACACCGCAGCCATTGCAGGCCACGCCCTCGGGCACCTTGCCGGGTGCCTGCGGGTGGATGTGAATAGTGTGCTCGGTTTGCGCAGTGTGGGCCATATCAGACTTGCACTGTACTGTGGTTCCCCAGGGCACTCTACAATTTGCCGCAACACGGCATGCCCCGTACCGGCACCGGAATACTCCATGAAACGACTCTGGCTTCTTTTTACCCAAACCACCACCCTGCTGCTGGCCGCCTATTTTGTGGTGGCTACCCTCAAACCCCAATGGCTGGGACACAACCCAAGCGTGGCTGGAACGGGCACCGTGGCGCTGGTGGAAGCCCCCCCTGCCCTGCCGGGTGCTGCGCCTGCAGGCAGCTTCCGATCCGCCGCACAGAAGGCGTCGGCCGCCGTGGTCAGCATCAACACCAGCAAGGCGGCACGCAGGAATCCCAATGCCAACGATCCGTGGTTCCGGTTCTTCTATGGCGACCAGGGGAACGAAGCGCAAACCGGCCTGGGCAGCGGTGTCATTGTCAGCGCTAGCGGCTACATCCTGACCAACAACCATGTCGTCGAAGGTGCCGATGAAATTGAGGTGGTTTTGAACGACAGCCGCAACGCGCGCGCCAAAGTGATTGGGACCGACCCCGATACCGATCTCGCCATCCTCAAGATCGAACTCGACAAACTTCCGGTGATTACCTTGGGCAATTCCGATGGCGCCCAGGTCGGCGACCAGGTGCTGGCCATTGGTAATCCCTTTGGCGTGGGCCAGACCGTTACCAGTGGCATCGTCAGCGCGCTCGGGCGCAACCAGTTGGGCATCAATACGTTCGAGAACTTCATCCAGACCGACGCCGCCATCAACCCCGGAAACTCCGGCGGCGCGCTGGTCGACACCAATGGCAACCTGCTGGGCATCAATACGGCCATCTACTCCCGCTCTGGCGGCAACATGGGCATTGGTTTTGCGATCCCCGTGTCCACGGCCAAGCTGGTGCTGGAGGGCATCGTCAAGGATGGTCAGATCACCCGGGGATGGATTGGTGTGGAGCCCAACGACCTGTCGCCCGAACTGGCCGAAACCTTTGCGGTCAAAACACGGCAGGGTGTGATCATCACCGGAGTGCTGCAAAACGGACCGGCGGCGCAGGCGGGTATCCGCCCGGGGGACGTCATCGTCAAGATTGCCGACGTTCCGGTAGTGGATGTGACGCAGTTGCTGTCCATGGTCGCCACGCTCAAACCAGGAACCGCGACCCGGTTTTCCGTAGAGCGCAAGAGCCAGCCACTGGAGCTGGACGTCACGCCAGGCGTGCGCCCCCGGCCCAGGGCATCCGGCCGATAGTCAGAGACTCAGGACGACGTGGTCGCGGTGTCGTCCGCAGGCGCCTGGGTGTGTTTGATGAAAATCCTGGCAGCCCAGATTCCGACCTCGTACAGCAGGCACATAGGCACCAGCAAGGCCAGCATGGACACCGGATCGGGGGGCGTCACCACCCCGGCCACAGCCGCCGCGCCGACGACAAAATAGGCACGGAATGACTTGAGTTGCGCCACCGTAACCATCCCCATGCGGGCCAGAATGACCACGGCAATGGGCACTTCGAAGGCGACGCCAAACGCAATAAACATGGTGATGACAAAGTCGAGGTAGGCCTCGATGTCCGGGCTCACCGCAACCGATATAGGTGCCATCTTCTGGATGGCGGGAAACGCCTGCCCGAAGACGAAGAAATAGCAAAACGCCGCGCCCGCATAAAACAGCAGGGTACTGGCCACCACCAAGGGCATCACCAAACGCTTTTCATGCTTGTACAAGCCTGGTGCCACGAATGCCCATACCTGGTACAGCACCCACGGCAGCGCCAATCCGAACGCAGCCAGCACCGTCACCTTGATGGGAACCAGAAAGGGCGACACCACGCCGGTGGCGATCATGCGTGCGCCTTCAGGCAGCGTCTTGACCAGGGGCATGGCCAGCAGGTCATACAGAGCAGACGGCCCCGGAAAGAACGCCAGCAACACGAACAGGGCGCCAATGCCATAGACACTGTAGAGCAGACGATCGCGCAGCTCCATCAAATGCTGCACGAACGGTTGTTCCGTGCCAGCCAGTTCGTCTGGAGATTTTTTTTCGTCGGACATCAGTTGATCTTGGGTGGGCGGAACCGGGCAACCCGTGCTGCGCCAGACAGGGCCTTGGTCCGCACCCCAGCGCGTGCCTTGTACCAGGAAGGAGTGGCACCCTTCTTCAGGCGCCATTGTTTTTTGGGATGGCGGTACTGCGGCACCGCTGAGTACGCATCGTCCAGGGATATGCGCGATGCCGTATCGGTCGCCTCGGACCAACTCTTCTCGAAGTCGCTGGCGCTAGTTTGAATGGTTTGTTCGACGTCGCGCGCCGCACTCTCCATCGTTTCCTTCATCTTCTTGAGCTCGTCGAGCTCCATGGAGCGGCTGACCTCCGCCTTGACTTCGGCCATGTAGCTGCGCGCACGACCCAGCAGCGTGCCCGCCATACGGGCCACGCCGGGCAGACGCTCGGGCCCAATCACCACCAGCGCAATGGCGCCAATGATGGCAAGCTTGGTAACTCCGATATCAAGCATGGGTGAGGTCCGTCCAACCGGACCGCCGCAAACGCAAGCCCTCAGCTCTTGATTTTGGCTTCAACATCAATGGTGGACTTGGCTTCGGTTTTCTCGGTGGCCGCCAACGTCGGGGCCGGCGTCTCGGCCGCCTTTTCCGTCGTGCTGCCGTCCTTCATGCCATCCTTGAAGCCCTTGACCGCGCCACCCAGGTCGGAGCCGATGTTGCGCAGCTTCTTGGTGCCAAAGATGACAATGATGATGACCAGAAAAATAATCAGGTGTGTAGTCGAAAAGCCCATGGCTGACTCCTTGGTTGTTACCGTATTTTAGGTGAACGCTGTGAACAGGCGGATAACGTGGCCGTCAATACCCTGACGGGACTAGCCCCGCAACCACGGGCGCGGACCACCCATCACATGGAAATGCAGATGCCGGACCTCCTGTCCGCCCTCCGCTCCGGTGTTGGTCACCAGGCGAAACCCGCCCGCGGGATAGGGATTGCAGCCCTCTTGCAGCGCCAATCGGGGAACCAGGGCCATCATGCGCCCCATCATGGCCGCATGTTCAGGGCCTACCTGGGCCATGGACGGAATGTGCAGCTTTGGGATGAGCAGAAAATGCACCGGCGCCCACGGATGGATGTCATGAAAGGCATAAAACTCATCATCTTCGAACACGCTGCGCGAAGGAATCTTGCCCGCAGCGATCTTGCAGAACAGGCAATCCGGATCGTGGTCCATTACCCCATCACTCATGCTGCGGTCTCCATCGGCAATCCCTTGTTCATCGCCACCAGGCCGGTCACGATACGGTACAGAAACCACAGCGAGATACAGAACCACGCGACCCAGCCGGGTAACAGCAGCAGCAGCCACAGCGGCGCGGTAGCCAGATACAACAGGCCGGCAATGATGACCGTGCGGATGCGCCACGAAAAGTGCGATGCGTGCCAGGTGCCCTGCGCGTCGCCCCGCTTGACGAAGTCCAGAACCAATGCCGCCAACAGCAGCAACGGACCGAACTGCCCCCCAGGGATCAGCGCGCCGACGGCCACGATCAAATGCAGCACGTAGCTGATGGTGCCCACCGTATTGAGTGCCTGCAGCCGCTCCAGCAGGGCGCGGTCCGGCTCCGAACCCGGCGCGGGAATCTGTGAAAAATCCTGTGTCATTCTGGCTCCTGTTCCCGGTGTACGGCTTTGCGCAAGGCTTTTTCCTCGATCCCGCTGGTGCCTTCGCGGCGCTCCAGCTCGGCGATCACGTCAGCGGGCGTCAACTCATAGTGGGCCAAGGCCACCATGCAGTGGAACCACAAATCGGCCACCTCTCCCACCAGCTTGGCCTTGTCACCACCGTGGTCCACATCCTTGGCGGCCATGACCACTTCCGTGGCTTCCTCACCGATTTTTTTCAAAAAAGAGTCGGGACCCTTGGCCAGCAGGCGTGCCACATAGCTCGCGGCCGAATCACCGCCGTTGCGCGGCTTGCGCGATTCCATCACGGCGGCTAAGCGCGCCAGCGCATCGGAAGAATTTTGAATGGCCATTCTATTCAGTTGGGGACAGAGCTGAAGATCTGTCCCGCAAAGTAATTGGTTTAGTTGGGGACAAACCCAAAGATCTGTCCCGCAAGGTTGTTACTTATAGATGCTTTCCGGGTCTTTCAAGACCGGATCAACGCTTTTCCATTCGCCGTCCTTCAAAACACTGAAGAAACAGCTGTGGCGCCCAGTGTGGCAGGCTATGCCGGGCTCATGGCCCAACTGCGTGACCTTGAGCAAGATAACGTCGTTGTCGCAGTCCATGCGGATCTCATGCACGGTCTGCACGTGGCCGGACTCTTCGCCCTTGTACCAGAGCTTGTTGCGTGAACGGCTGAAATACACGGCCCGGCCCAACTCGGCGGTTTTTTGCAAAGCCTCGCGGTTCATCCAGGCAAACATCAGCACATCGTTGCTGCCCTGCTCCTGCGCGATCACGGGCACCAGGCCTTTGGAGTCCCAGCGTACATGTTTAATCCAGCTCACAGGGGTTGGTTCGGAGGTTGACATTTGCTATTCAATTTGTAGCTGCTCACGCAGTTTCCACGAGGGCTGGAGCCCGAAAATCTCTACATCCGGACGGGGATGCCACGTTGGGCCATGAGGGTCTTGGCCTGGCCCACGGTGAATTCCCCGTAGTGGAAGATGCTGGCAGCCAGCACGGCGTCGGCACCGCCCTTGGTGATGCCATCGGCCAAATCATCGAGCGTGCCCACGCCGCCCGAGGCAATCACCGGCACGCCCACGGCGTCGCTGACGGCCCGGGTCAGGGCCAGATCGAAGCCGGACTTGGTGCCATCGCGGTCCATGCTGGTCAGCAAGATTTCGCCCGCACCCCGGCGCGCCATTTCGGTGGCCCAGGCCACGGCGTCCAGGCCGGTGTTTTTGCGCCCACCATGGCTGTAAACGTCCCAGCCGTCGCCGCGTGCCAGCACATCGTCGCCAAAGCGGCGCTTGGCATCAATCGCCACGACGATGCACTGCGAACCGTATTTGAGCGCCGCGTCTTCAATCACCTGCGGATTGGCCAACGCGGCCGAATTGAAACTGGTCTTGTCGGCGCCGGCATTCAGCAGGCGGCGCACATCGTCCACGGTACGCACGCCCCCACCCACGGTCAGTGGAATGAACACCTGCGACGCCACGGCCTCGATGATGTGCAGGATCAGGTCGCGCCCGTCGCTCGTGGCGGTGATGTCCAGAAACGTGAGCTCGTCGGCGCCCTGGGCGTTGTAGCGGGCGGCGATCTCCACCGGGTCCCCGGCGTCGCGCAGCTCGACGAAATTGACGCCCTTGACCACGCGGCCTCCGGTCACGTCCAGGCAAGGGATGATTCTTTTAGCCAGCATCAGCCATTCAACTCGTCGGCCCGATCCTGCGCGACTTCAAAGTCCAGATCGCCGCTGTAGATGGCGCGTCCGCAGATCACGCCTTCCACGCCGTCGTCTTCGACCGCACACAGGGCTTCGATGTCGGCCATGTTGGAGAGTCCGCCCGATGCAATCACGGGGATGGTCAGGGCCTGGGCCAGCTTGACGGTGGCTTCGATATTGATGCCGCTGAGCATGCCGTCGCGGCCAATGTCGGTGTAGATGATGGATTCCACGCCGTAATCTTCAAACTTCTTGCCCAGGTCGATGACGTCGTGACGGGTCAGCTTGCTCCAGCCGTCGGTGGCGACCTTGCCGTCGCGCGCGTCCAGGCCAACGATGATGTGGCCGCCAAACGCGGTGCAGGCGTCCTGCAGAAAACCGGGGTTCTTGACCGCGGCGGTGCCGATGATGACGTAGCGCAGGCCGGCATCCAGGTAACGCTCAATCGTGTCCAGATCTCGGATGCCGCCGCCCAGTTGCACATCGACTTCGCTGCCCACTGCCTTGAGGATCTTGCGGATGGCCTGCTCGTTCTTGGGGTGGCCGGCAAATGCGCCATTCAGGTCCACCAGGTGCAGACGCCGCGCGCCCTTGTCTACCCAGCTGCGCGCCATTTCACCCGGGTCTTCGCTGAAGATCGTGGATTGGTTCATATCGCCTTGTTTGAGGCGAACACAGTGGCCGTCTTTTAAGTCAATTGCGGGGATTAAAAGCATGATGCTTCAGAGTTGGAGGGAAAGGAGTAGCGGCGAGAGCCCGGAACGAGCGGAGATATCAGGGTTTCCAGTGCAGGAAGTTGCGGTAGAGCGAGAGACCGTGGTCGGCACTTTTTTCAGGATGAAACTGGGTGGCAAAAATATTATCGCGCGCTATTGCGGCAGAAAAGCGCTGACCATACTCGGTTTCGCCCACGCTGTGGCGTGCATCCGACGGTCGTGCATAGTAACTGTGCACGAAATAGAAGTAGCTGCCGTCCGGCACGTCGCCCCACACGGGGTGTGGCCTGGGGTGGCCCAGGTTGCTGTGCCAGACCTGGTTCCAGCCCATCTGCGGCACCTTGTAGCGGCTGCCGTCGGGCTGGATTTGTCCGGCCAGTTCAAACTTGATCACCTCGCCCGGGATCAGGCCCAGGCAAGGGGTGTCCAGCTCGGCACTGTGGTCCAACAACATCTGCATGCCCACACAGACGCCCATCAGCGGCTTGTGCTGCGCGGCGTGCATGACGGCACCATACATGCCGCTTTGGTGCAGCTCGCGCATGCAGTCGCGCATACCGCCCTGGCCGGGCAGGACCACGCGGTCGGCGGCCATGACCTCGGCGGGGGTGCGGGCCCAGACGACTTCGACGCCGGCATCCGCGGCCACATGCATGACGGCCTGCGTGACCGAACGCAAATTGCCCATGCCGTAATCCACTACCGCAACTTTTTTCTTCATGCTATCTTTTTAGTAGCTGCCTATACAGCTTCGACGAGGGCTACCGCCCAATTTAACTCACAAGACTAGAGAGAACCCTTGGTCGAGGGGATCATACCCGCTGCACGCGGGTCGCGTTCCAGCGCGGCGCGCAGCGCGCGGGCAAAGGCCTTGAACACGGTCTCGGCCTGGTGGTGGGCGTTGTCGCCCTTCAGGTTATCGATGTGCAGCGTGACAAAGGCGTGGTTGACGAAGCCCTGGAAGAATTCGTGGGTCAGTTGGGTGTCGAACGTGCCGATCATGCCGCTTTTGAACGGCACATCCATGACCAGCCCGGGGCGGCCCGAGAAGTCGACGACCACGCGCGATAGCGCTTCGTCCAGCGGCACATAGGCGTGGCCGTAGCGGCGAATGCCCTTCTTGTCGCCCACTGCCTGGTTGAAGGCCTGGCCCAGCGTGATGCCCACGTCTTCCACGGTGTGGTGGCCGTCGATGTGCAGGTCGCCATCGGCCTCAATGTCCAGGTCGATCAATCCGTGGCGGGCGATCTGGTCCAGCATGTGGTCGAAGAAGCCGATGCCGGTGCTTAGTCGCGCCTGGCCCGTGCCGTCCAGGTTGACCTTGACTCGGACGCGTGTCTCGGCGGTGTTGCGGGTCACCTCGGCAATACGGTCCGGGGTGCCGGTTTGGGGTATTTCGATCAGCGAATGGTTGCTCATAAGGATTCCTGGAGTGCGGCCAGCAGGCGGGTGTTTTCGTCGGCGGTACCAACGGTTAGACGCAAACATTGGGCCAGCAATGGGTGCATTTTAGAAACGTTCTTGACCAGTACGCCACGGGCCTTCAGACCGTCAAACGTTTTTTGCGCGTCGGGCACGCGCACCAGCACCATGTTGGCATCGCTGTCCCAGGCTTTTATGCCCGCCATGGAGCGCAAGGCGGTCAGCAGCCGGGTGCGCTGGGCGCGCAATTCGGTGGCCTGCTGCGCGAACACGTCGGCGTGCTCCAGCGCAAACAGCGCACACTCGTAGTTCAGCACGCTGATGTTGTAGGGCGGGCGCACCTTGTCGACCTCGGTAATCAGTGCCTTGGGGCCCATCATGTAACCCAGGCGCACGCCCGCCAGGCCAAACTTGCTCAGCGTGCGCATCAGCAGCACATGGGCGTGCGCGGCGGGGTTGGCGCGGATGGCATCGAGGTAGGTGCGGCTGGAAAATGGCTGGTAGGCCTCGTCAATCACGACCAAAGAGCCCACCTGCCCTGCGGCCGCGACGATCCGGGCCATGGCATCGGCATCCCACAGATTGGCCGTGGGGTTGTTGGGGTAGGCCAGATACACGATGGCGGGCTGGTGCTGGGCAATGGCCTGCAGCATGGCGGTCGCGTCCAGTTCGAAGTCGGCGGTGAGCGGCACGCCGACAAAATCCAGCCCCTGCAAGGTGGCACTCATGGCGTACATCACAAAGCCTGGCAGGGGCGCCAGAATGACGGGCTTTTTGCCAGTGACCGGGTCCACCGCCACGTCGCAGGCCATGGCCAGCAGCGAAATCAGTTCGTCCGAGCCATTGCCCAGCATGATGTCGCAACCCTCGGGCATCTGCGCGTAGGCGGCCAGCGCGTGGCGCAGGTCGTTGACACGGCCATCGGGGTAGCGGTTCAGCGCCAGCGCGCCCAGCCGCTGGCCCAGGGCCTGTTGCAACTCGGCCGGCAGACGGTGCGGGTTCTCCATGGCATCGAGCTTGACCATGCCGACGGAATCCTGGATGGCATAGGCGTGCATGGACTGCACGTCTTGGCGGATGCGGCGCTGGATCAGGGCGTCCAGTGCGGGGGCGGCTGTACTGGCGAGTGCTGCGGTCATGCGTGGGGGATTCCTCTCGGTTGGTCGGTGATTGCTTCGTCTGTTCGATGGTGTCGATGTCTATTCGCCCAGGCCCAGGCCCAACTCCGAGGGCGTGGCGCGAAACGGGTCCAGGATGGTGACGCCATCAATGTGTTGCTGGTGCGTCAGGCTGGTCGACAGCACATGGTTGGCGCCCGACTGCGCGGCTGCGGCGACGATCAGCGCGTCCCAGTAGCGCAGGCCAAAGCGGGCCTCCACGCCCCAGGCGGTCTCCACCGTCTGGTGGTCGATCTGCCAGGGCTGCCACAGCTGAAAGCGCCGCAACTTGGCCCGCGCGTCGCCGGCGGGCATGGCAAACTTTTGCGTGGTGGTGACGTAATAGTCGTTCAGCACCTGGGTGCTGACCCGCCCCGCACGGCGCAGCCACAGTGCTTGCAGCCAGGCGCGGGCCTGGGTCTGCCGCGCCGGGTCGAATGCATCGTCGGCCGCCAGCAACACACCGGTGTCGACAAACACGATGGCGCTCGATGCCTTACCCGCGCTAGCCATGGACGGCCTCCCGCGCCGGATACGGCACGCCCCCCGAGCTGAACGCCGAGGTATCGGCCACCCACTCACGCAAGGCGCGGGCGTAGGCATCGTCAAACTGCATCTTATCGGTCAGCATCTCGCCGACCAGGCGTGACACGCTGGTGTTGCGCTTGGCCGCCTCGATGCGCACCCACTCCAACGTGGCGTCTTCGACGGTAATGGTGACGTTCTTCATGGTCTCAATAGTACACGAATTTCGTGTTACACGAAGTTCGTGTGCTAGTTTGACGCGCATTTCGGGGGATCGGTGGCCGGTTGCCCGATCTCCGGCACAAAAAGTGGTCAATTTATACCCATTTTGGGGTTTTCAGCAAATCCTCTGAATGAAACTCAATGCTAGCCCCCGTGAAATATAGGGTTACCGCTATCAAATACGTAGCTAAGTGGTATCCATGGATAATCCACACCATGCTGACCGTCCACCACCTTGAAACATCCCGTTCACAGCGCGTTCTGTGGTTGCTTGAAGAACTGGGCGTGCCCTACGCGCTCAAGCTCTACCAGCGCAATCCCCTGACCAAGCTGGCCCCGCCTGAGCTAAAGGCGGTCCACCCGCTCGGCAAGTCGCCGGTCATCACCGATGGCGACGAGACCGTTGCCGAGTCCGGCGCCATTCTGGAATATTTGGTTGAGACCTATGGCGCGCAGGCGCAGGGCGATCTGGCGGATCTGCAACCCGCCCCAGGAACACCCGAATACCGGCAGTCGCGCTTCTGGATGCACTACGCCGAAGGCTCGTTGATGAACTGGCTGGTCATGAAACTGGTGTTCGTGACGATTCCAACGCAGCCCATGCCGTTTTTTGTTCGACCGATTGCTCGCCAGTTGTGCGCGCAAGTGCAGGCCAAGCTGATCGACCCCAATGTTGAGACCGCCTTGGCTTTCATGGAAACGCATTTGAGTCACCATGTCTGGTTTGCGGGTGAAGAGCTCGACATTGCCGACTTTCAGATGAGTTTTGCGGTTGAAGCGGCACTGGCCCGGGGTGCCGAAGTGGCGCGCTTTCCGCATCTAGCGGCTTACAGGGCGCGTATGCAGGCGCGGCCCGCTTATCAGCGCGCCGTGGCCAAAGGTGGGCCCGTGGTGATGTCGCAATAGGCGGCCATATGCCACCCTGCGTCACAATCAA
>JAUSNJ010000119.1 GCA_030645355.1 Rhodoferax sp.
ATCATGCGCGGCTGCTTTGGCGGCTGCACCTTTTGCTCGATCACCGAGCACGAGGGCCGCATCATCCAGAGCCGCTCCGAAGAGTCGGTCATCAAGGAAATTGAGGACATCCGCGACAAGGTCAAGGGCTTCACCGGCACCATTTCCGACCTGGGCGGCCCCACGGCCAATATGTACCGCCTGGGCTGCAAGAGCCCCGAGATTGAGGCTGCCTGCCGCAAGCCCAGCTGCGTCTACCCCGGCATCTGCCAGAACCGGACCACCAACCACGACCCGCTGATCAAGATCTACCGTCGGGGCCGTGCGCTCAAGGGCATCAAGAAGATCCTGATCGGCTCCGGCCTGCGCTACGACCTGGCAGTGAAGAGCCCCGAGTATGTGAAAGAGTTGGTGACCCACCACGTGGGCGGCTACCTGAAGATCGCGCCCGAGCACACCGAGAGCGGGCCGCTGACCAAGATGATGAAGCCCGGCATCGGCAACTACGACAAGTTCAAACAGATGTTTGACAAGTTCACGCTGGAGGCCGGCAAGAAGCAGTTCCTGATTCCGTACTTCATCGCCGCCCACCCGGGCACCAGCGACGAAGACATGATGAACCTGGCGGTCTGGCTCAAGAAGCATGGCTTCCGCGCCGACCAGGTGCAGACCTTCTACCCCAGCCCCATGGCCAGTGCCACGGCCATGTACCACAGCGGGCGCAACCCACTGCGCAAGATCCACCGCACGGTGGAGAGCGAGGATGAGAACGTGGACGTGGTGCGCGGTGAAAAGCGCCGCCGCCTGCACAAGGCCTTTTTGCGCTACCACGACCCCGCCAACTGGCCGCTGCTGCGCGAGGCGCTGAAGTCCATGGGCCGCGCCGACCTGGTCGGCAACGGCAAGCACCACCTGATTCCCACCTTCCAGCCGTTGGGCGATGGCGGCTACCAGAGTGCGCGCAAGAAGAATTCAACGCCGTTGAGCCCCGATCCGCGCCTGGTCCCCACCAAACCCGTCAAGGGCCGCATCCTGACCCAGCACACGGGGCTGCCGCCGCGTGAGACGGGTGCCAAACGGATGCCGGGCAAGCCGGTGCGCAAGGAACGCTAAGCGTCTTGCGCCACCCGGTGCTGCCACCAGATGAAGAGTGGCGCACCGATCATCTCTAGTGCGGTGAAGGCGACAAAGGGCGTCAGCGGCAGCCCCACCAGGGCGATCGACAGCAGGCGCCCCACGCCGCCCAGTGCAATCATCAGCCACGCGGCCCGAAACAAGGCGGTCTGCGTGGCGATGCGGGGCACCAACCACCACACACACAGTCCCAGGCCCAGCCACACGCCGCCGAAAAAGCGCATATTGCTGTCCAGCGTGGCGTCTGTCGGCAGGTTCAGCCCGGCATACAGTGGGTCGCTCAGTCCCATCATGCCCGCCACGCCGGTGATGACCGGCACGCCGCCCAGCACAGCCGTGGCCACTTGCAGCGCCCGCCTGCTCATGCGGGCACCTGCACCCACGTGGCCACCAGGCCCGCGGCAAACAGGGCGCAGGTCAGCGCTATGCCGCGCAGCGGGATGCGGAACCAGTAGCGCCAGGCCAGGGCCAGATAGGCCAACAGCATGACCATGCCCAGACCCTGCAAAAACCAGGATTGCTGCAAAAAGGGCAGGTGCCACAGTGCGAGATAGCCGAACACCAGCGCAAACAGAATCGCGCCCAGGCTGTGGCTGGCGTTAAAGCCCTTGGTGGCCCGCCATACGGTGGTTTCGCGGGTGAGCACCGGGTGGCTGGTGGCCATGGCCTGGGCGGTGGCGGCGTCGCGCGGGTGCAGTTTGTTGCCGTAGAAGGTGTAGAGCAGATGCACGCTGCCCAGCAGGCCGATGACGGTTGCGGCGGCGGTGAAGAACAGGGCGGCGAGGCTCATGGCGTGGTCCTTGAATGCGGATGGGAGATTAATCTTTACGTGAGAAAGATTGGCGTATCTTGCCGAATTATCTTTCTCGTGTCAAGATCAACCCATGGAAGAAAAAACCTCCGGCAAAGCCGCAACCAAACGCCCCGCCAAAGCGCAACCCAAACCCTACCACCACGGCAACTTGCGCGAGAGTCTGCTGGCAGCGGCCGACACCGTGCTGGCCGAGCAGGGCGTGCACGGCATCACGCTGCGCGACGTGGCCAAAGCGGCGGGGGTCTCGCACGCCGCGCCGTACCACCATTTCGGCAGCCTCAATGATCTGCTGGCCGCGGTGGCGGAACGCGCCTTTGTCAGGCTGGGCAGCGCCCTGGAACTGGCCAGCGCAGAGCCCGACACCGGTGAGCGCCTGCTGAAAATCAACGATGCCTATGTGGCCTGCGCCTGCGCCCGGCCCGAGCAGTTTCGCCTGATGTTTGGACCGCTGCTGACGCGCAAGGCCGAGTACCCCGCGCTCCAGGCGGCCGCCGATCGGGCCTTTGGATTCCTGCTGGCCGCCGCCTGCGCGCACGATGCCAAGCAGGGGCCGGTGCTGGCCCTGACGGGCTGGAGCCTGGCGCATGGCCTGTCCAATCTGCTGATCGATGGCGCCCTGGAGGGGCTGCCCATTCCATTGGGCAAACCGCAGGAACTGGCGCGGCAGTTGGCATTGCGGGCCTTGGGTGTCTCCACACCGCCGGTGCCACCCGCACAGCCATCCGCGCCAAGGGTTGTTGGTTGAATGGGGCTCTAGCCCTCGTGGAATATAAGCATACAGCTATCAATTCAGGAGTAAATGGACTCTCTGGAATCCCGCCTGTGCAGCGCACTGTCTGAGGGTTTTTACGCAATTTGCGGGCTGTCAGCGGTGCCATACTGAGCCGTATGCGTCTACTCCATAGCTTGCTCCCCGCTGCACTTGCATGTCTGGCCGGACACGCCATGGCCAACTTTTACGACGCCAGTCGTTCCGAACTGAACGTGAACGAAGGCTGGCTCACGGGTGACACCACGCGCTACCGGGACGTCGCGCTGCGGGTGCTCGCCATGCCCACCGTCCTCGTCAATGACGCACGCGCCACCTCCTTCAGCTATGACACCGCCAGCGCCACGCTGCATCTTCCCAGCGTCGTGTACGAGGGGCGCGCCTACAGCGGTGTGCGTGTCGAGGGTGCACGCTTTGAAGTCCTGCGCGTGGGCTCCACCGCGGCGGGTACGGTGCAAGCATTCCCTGGGGCACAGGGGTTTGGCGCGCTTGCCAGCGGTGGGCGCGGAGGTCGCGTGATCGCGGTCACCACTCTCAATCCGACCGGACCTGGCTCACTGCAGGCCGCGCTGGACGAGGAGGGACCGCGCACCGTGGTGTTCACGGTCAGTGGCCTGATCGATGCGGCGATCCACCTGACGCGCGGGGATGTCACGATTGCAGGCCAAACCTCGCCGGGCGGCATTTCCATTCGCCAGTTCCACACGACCGAGGAACCTTTTTGCGATCAGAGTATTTCCTGCATTGCGGGGAGCCGCCGTGCCGACAACTGGATACTGCGCCATGTGCGCATCCGCCCCGACGGGCGGCATGACGACGGATTGCGCATGCGCTATACCCGCCGGGCCATCGTCGACCAGGTGTCGATTGGCGGCGCAACCGACGAGGCCGTCGAGATTTCCTTTGCCAACGACGTCACGATCCAGAACAGCATCATTGCCGAAACGGTGGGCGAACATGCCGACCGTGGCGGTGTCCTGATCAACTACAGCAACCCGGCGCAGGGCTACGCGCTGACCCGCCTGGCCCTGCACCACAACGTCTTCAACCGCATTCTCGGTCGCTACCCCGAGTTCTCCCGCGAGAGCGCCGCTGCCGCAGGATCGGTGATGGATGTGGAGTTGTCCAACAACCTGTACTGGGACATGGGCTACTTCATCGATGTGAACAACACGACGGTATCGGCGTCGGACAGCGGCCAGCCTATCTACTACCGGATGAATCTGGTGGGCAATCAGGCCATCGTGCGGGGCCCGACCCAGCCCGAGCCAAATCGCTATGGTCTGATTCACATCGCCACCCCGCAGGGCGCATCGCCGCTGACGTCCACCTGGTTTTCCGGAAACCGGGTCAGCCTGTACCCGGGTCGCAGTGACTACGCGCTGATGTACTGCTGCAACGACTATCCCGATCAAACGCCGGCATCCACCCCACCAGTCTGGGCCGCGTCCTCGCGGCACGACTTTCCGTTCATCAGCTATACCGACGCGGCGAATCTGGCGCCGCTCGCGGTCGCTCGTGCCGGATCATTTCCGCGCGATCCGATGGACCAGCGCCTGATGGGCGCGGTCGAGCGCGGAGAGATCGCGCCGCAGGCGCGCAGCATCAATCCCGCCGGAGACGGAAGCGCACTCCCTGTGGGCATTGCGCAAGCTGCACCCGCCGACAGTGATGGCGACGGCATGTCCGATGCGTGGGAGGTTGAGCGGGGCCTCAACCCGTCGGTGCAGGACCATAACGGCACCCAGCTATCCCTCCAGTGGCTGGGGGTTGCAGGCTACACCAACCTGGAGGTGTATCTGCATGAGCTGTCGGAGCAGCGCATCCGCCAAGGGCGCTGATCAGACACTCCAGAGCGGGCCGCGATCGCTGGTGTACTCAACTGCTCCGCCAGGCCTGTGGCCCAGGCGCTTGTATTTAAATGGGCCTCTAGCCCTCGTGGAATATACGTAGTGCGCTACTGAATTGATAGCTTTTGCGGTATCTGTGATTCCGCCACATCGGCCCGCCCCGGGTTGAACTGGTTTACCGGATGGCTGGAAGCGTAGCCCAGGGAGACGCCGCAGATCAGCTTGTAGTCGGGCGGAATTTCATAGGCCTCGCGCAGCGGACCGGCCCACGTGGCCAGCGCGCCCTGTGCACAGGTGGCCAGGCCGTGCGCATGGGCCGACAGCATCAGCGTTTGCAGCCAGATGCCGGCGTCCAGCACCGAGAACTCGCGCAGCCCACTGTGTACGAACACAAAGATGGCGGTCGGCGCACCAAAGAATTCGAAATTGCGGCGCATCTGCGCCTCGCGCGCCGCAGTGTCTTTGCGGCCAATGCCCAGCAAGGCGTACAGGCCATGGCCGGTGGCGCGCCGGCGCGGCTGCAGGTCGCTGGGGTATTCGAAATTGGTGACGAAATCACCATCGGGCAGGCCCTTGCGGCCCAGCAGCAGCTTCAGCTTGCCCCACCAGCCGCCACGCTGTGCCGCCATGCCGGCATCAAAAAGCTGGGTCAGCTCGGCTTGCAGACGGTCGCGTAGCGCGCCCGATGCTATGGCGATGCGATACGGCTGGGTGTTGGACCAGCTGGGGGATGCATTGGCATCGGCCAGCACGGCGTCCAGTACCGACTGGGGAATGGCATCGGGCAAAAAGTCGCGCGTGCTGCGCCGGCTGTTGACCAGCGTGGAAAAGGACTCGGCCCAGGGTGTGGCGTGCTGCATGGCGCTTTCAGGCCGCTACCAGGGCATCGCCTGCAATGTGGTGATGTGCGCGGGCTGCGGCCTTGGGCTTGGGCCGCGGATGTTCGCCAAACCAGCGCAGCGCCTCTTCCCACAGCGGCTGGGCGGTTCGACGGAAATAACCCATGTGGCCGATGGCGCCCAGCCCGCTGGTGCGTGGGTCGATGTCGATGGTCTGGCAGTCGGCGTTGCGGTAGGCGGCCATGAAGGCGTCGCGCGAGGCCGGTGGGGCCCACAGGTCATCCTTGGCGTTGGCCGCGCGGATCGGCGTGGTCACGCTGGCAAACAGGCCGTGCACGTGGGCCATCGCCGGGTCGTCAAAGAAATAGCGGGGGTAGCGACACCAGTGTTTCCAGTCGCGGAACACGTCCAGCGGCAGGTCCTCGCCCATGCCCAGCTTGCTCCAGGCCAGGTAGCCCTTCCAGCGCGTCAGCAGGGGGCCGACGATGCGCCACATCAGCAGCACCTTCCACTGCTCAGCCTTGGGCATCCAGCCGTGCCAGCCGGCGCCGGTGGCAAAGGTGTAGAAGCGGGCCACGCGCGCGTGGTTGGGCAGCAGGCCAAAAGCGTGGCCGCCAAACGAGTGGCCGATCATGAACAGCGGCACGGTGTCGCTGGCCATCGTCTCGACGGCGGCGCTCAGGTCGTCATGCGCCCACTGCAGGTAGCGCATGCGAAAGCCGCGCAAAGTGCCCTGCCTGGACAGGCCGATGCCGCGATAGTCCAGCGTCAGCGTGGTGTAGCCCTGGCTGGCCGCAAAGAGCGCAAAGTTGCGGTAGAACAGTTGCGGCACGCCGGTGGCGCCGGCCATGACCAGGTGGCCGCGCAGCGGCGCCGTGGTGGGATAGCGCAGGGCGGTCAGCGGGTAGCCATCGGCCGCGCGCAGCGTGAGTTGTTCGGGTTCGGAATTGGCGGGTTTCATGGTGTTGGGGTGTCCAGGGTCGAACGGGTGGGGGCGGGTGGCAGGCTGACGCGCACCAGATCTACCAGTGCGTCGGTGGTGTCGCGCATGGCGTCGACCTGGCCGGCCACGCGGGCCTGGACCAGGGCGCCCTCATAGGCTGAAACGATGAGGGCGGCCAGTTGGGCCGCGCGCCTTTCCGCGATGCCCGCGCCGTGCAGCGTGCCCGTCAGGTGCTGGCGGATGGCGGCAAAGCCTTGGGCCAGCGCGATGCGCACCTGCGTGTCGTCCGGCGTGGATTCAAGCGCGATGGTGGCCAGCGGGCAGCCTTCGGCAAAGCCGCTGCCGGCCAGCACCTTCTGGGCGCTGTCCATCCAGGCGGCCAGTGCCCGTGCCGGGTCGGGGTCGCGGGCCATCAGCCGTTGCAGGCCAGTGGTGAGCTGGTGGATGACGGCCTCGATGGCGGCCACGGCCAGTTCGGACTTCCCGCCCGGAAAGTGGTGGTACAGCACGCCCTTGGGCGCCTGGGCCTTGGCCAGCAGCTCGCTCAGCCCCACGCCGTGGTAGCCCTTGCTGCGCAGGGCGCCCTGCATGGCGGCAATCAGTCGGTCGCGTGTGGCGGGTGTGCTCTGAGGGGGCGCAATGGCTGGTGAATCAGGTTTCATGGCATTTAGTCTATAGACCGGTCGGTCTAGTGTCAAGTGAAGAAAGAGGCGTCTGGTTAAACTCGACTGTCGTCTTGCTTCGAGAACACGCACACACCATGGCACGCACTCCACTCACGCAATGCTTGGCAGCATGAGTCCATCACCCATCGACGAGCCCTACGACTACGCCGTCATGTGCCTGGATGCGGCGGGTGGAGACATCACCGCGTTACCAGTACCGCTGCAGACGCTGCTTCTCGTGGAGTCTGCGCAGGGCATCATCGACAACGGTGGCTTGGCGTACTTCTACGAGGCAGATTTCCCGAACAACCCGCCATATTCCGACTTCGTCGACGCCTACCGGCGCATTGGCGCGGAAACCGCCGCTTGGTGCATAGAAGCCTCGTCACTGATGTTCCCTTTCGCGGACCCCCACTTCTTTGCGCCGCTGCGCGAGCTGTGGCTGGAGAAGCTCCGTGCCGACCAGGCCCTGGAGTTTTCACGGCTGAACGAACAGATCTGCGGCGATGCAACGGTTTGGGAAAAGCTGGTGGACTATGTGGAAAGACACCGGGAAGCCTATACAGCCGCGTAGGCGGCAAGGCTGAACCCATGTCAGTCGGTCGGGCATACCGCCAGCAGCGCCAGGGAGTGGGCCTGTAGCGGGAAGTGGCCTTCACCTTGCCAATCGGTCTCGCCCTGCGGGTGGGCGGTGTCCAGCAGGGCCTGCCACGGCCCCGGCGGCAGCGCAAACGGGCAATCGCGGGAGTCAGGGTTGACCAGCAGCAACAAGGGCGTGGTGGCACGCCCGGGCTTGCCGATCAGGCAGCCCAGTACGCCATCGCTCGGGTCGTTCCAGGACTGCACCTGCAGGGACTCACCGCTGGCGCCCATCCAGGCCAGGTCGGCCGGCCCGCGGGCCGTGGGCAGGCCGCTGTACCACTGGTGGCCCAAGGGGAGCAACTGGTGGCGCAGGCGCAGAACCCGGGCCGTGAATGCGATCAGCGTCTGATCGGCCAGCGTCCAGTTGATCCAGGTTGTCGCGTTGTCCTGGCAGTAGGGGTTGTTGTTGCCGCCCTGGCTGTGGCCCATCTCATCGCCCGCGCAGAGCATGGGCGTGCCCTGGGCCAGCAGCGTGGTCGCCAGCAGCGCGCGCTGCAAACGGGACCGCAGGGCCAGGATGGCGGAGTCTTCCGTGGGGCCCTCGACGCCACAGTTGTTGCTGAGGTTGTCGGCGTGGCCGTCGGCGTTGTGTTCGCCATTGGCCTCGTTGTGGCGCACGTTGTAGCTGACCAGGTCCGTGAGCGTGAAGCCATCGTGTGACACGACGTAATTGACCGATTCGGCCGGCGGGCGCTGGCGCCGCTGGCGGTGCTGGTACAGGTCGGACGAGCCGCACAGGCGCAGCGCAAAGTCCCCCCGGGTACGCGGCGGCTGGGCGCTGTGCAGCCAGTAGCCGCGCATGGCATCCCTGAACCGGTCGTTCCACTCCATCCAGCCGTGGGGAAAGGCGCCGAGCTGGTAGCCACCCGGCCCAATGTCCCAGGGCTCGGCGATCAGCTTGGTGCGCGACAAAATGGGGTCCTGCGCAATCGCCGTGAAGAAGGCGCCACCGCGCTCGAACCCGTGGTCACCACGGCTCAGCACCGGGGCCAGGTCAAAGCGAAAGCCGTCCACATGCATGTCGCTGACCCAGTAGCGCAGGCTGTCCAGCACCAGCTGCAGCACGCGTGGCTGGCGGATGTCCAGCGTATTGCCGCAGCCGCTGAAGTTCTCGTACAGGGCACGGTTGCCGGGCAGCAGGCGGTAGTAGCTTGCGTTGTCAAGGCCGCGAAAGCTCAAGTTGGGGCCTAACTCATCCGATTCGGCGGTGTGGTTGAACACCACGTCCAGCAGCACCTCCAGGCCCTGGGCATGGATGGCCTTGACCATGGCGCGGAACTCGTCGCGGGCGGTCGACCAGTGCTGGTGTGAGGCCAGCGCCGGGCTGGTGGCGAAAAAACCCAGCGTGTTGTAGCCCCAGTAGTTGCACAGCCCCTTCTCGACCAGGCGTTCTTCGTTCACCGCATAGTGCACCGGCAGCAGCGACAGCGTGGTGACGCCCAGGGCCTTGATGTGCGCGAGGGACGCGGGGTGCGCCAAGCCGTCGTAGGTGCCGCGCAAGGCCGCTGGCACATTGGGGTTGGATTTTGAAAAGCCCTTGACGTGCAGCTCATACAACACGGTATCGGCAATGGGGATGTGGGGAGGTCGATCGTCCCCCCAGTCAAAATGGTCGTCCACCACGCGGGTCTTCAATGCGGTTACGGCGTTGTCGCGCGGGTCCATCTGCGCGGGTTGCTGCCGGTCAAAACCGAAGTGTTCATCGTTCCAGGCATACGTGCCCACGATGTCGCGGGCGTAGGGGTCCAGCAACAACTTGTGGGGGTTGAAGCGGTGGCCCTGGTCCGGCTGCCACAGGCCGTGGGCCCGCCATCCGTAGAGCAGGCCGGGTCGGGCGCCCGGCAGATAGCCGTGCCACACATCGTTGGTGTGGGCGGTGAGCCGCAGACGCGCCACTTCCACGCTGCCCGCCGCATCAAACAGGCACAGGTCCATGGCCTGGGCGTGGACCGAAAAAACGGCGAAGTTGATGCCGTGGCCATCCCACGAGGCTCCCATCGGCCAGGGGTGGCCGGCTTGCAGGGTGGCGGTGTTCAGGCGGTCCATTCCAGTACCACTGTAGCCAATGGTGGCAGACTCAGCAAGATGGAGTGCGGCTTGCCGTGCCAGGGCATGGTCTGCGCGCTGGCGGCGCCCAGCGGCGTGCCGGTGTTGCTGCCGCCATAGTGGGCGGAGTCGGTATTCAGGCGTTCGCGGTATTGGCCGCCATGGGGCACGCCCAGCCGGTAGCCGGTCTGCACAGTGGGGGTGAAATTGCACACCACCACGACCAGGCGTTTGGGGTCATTGCCGCGGCGGATGAAACTGAATACCGAGTTGGCGGCATCGCCGTGGTCTATCCATTCAAAGCCACTGGCTTCGCAGTCACGCTGGTGCAGGGCGGGTGTGGACTGGTACAGGTGGTTGAGGTCGCGCACGAGGCGTTGCACGCCGGCGTGCTGCGGGTTGTCCAGCAGGTGCCAGTCCAGGCTCTGGTCGTGGTTCCAATCGCGCGACTGCGCGAACTCGCAGCCCATGAACAGCAGCTTCTTGCCCGGGTGCGCGAACATGAAGCCCAGGTAGGCCCGCAGGTTGGCAAATTGCTGCCACCGGTCACCCGGCATCTTGCCCAGCAGCGAGCCCTTGCCGTGCACCACTTCGTCGTGGGAAATGGGCAGCACAAAGTTTTCACTGAAGGCGTAGACCAGACCAAAGGTCATCTCGCCCTGGTGGTGCTTGCGGTGGATGGGGTCACGCGCCATGTACTTCAGGGTGTCGTGCATCCAGCCCAGGTTCCACTTGTAGTGAAAGCCCAGACCACCGGCAAAGGTGGGGCGCGATACGGCCGGGAAGGCCGTGGACTCTTCGGCCAGCGTGATGGCGTCGGGCCGTTCGCTGCCTATGACTTCGTTCATGCGTTTCAGAAACGCAATGCTTTCCAGGTTTTCGCGGCCACCGTGCACATTGGGAATCCACTCGCCGGGCTGGCGGCTGTAGTCGCGGTACAGCATGGAGGCCACGGCGTCCACGCGCAGGCCGTCCACACCGTAGCGCTCCAACCAGTACAGGCCATTGCCGATCAGGAAGTTGCGCACCTCGGTACGCGCCAGGTTGTAGATCAGCGTGTTCCAGTCGTTGTGAAAACCTTCACGGGGATCGGCGTACTCATAGAGGTGTGTGCCATCAAACAGGCCCAGACCGTGGGGGTCGGTCGGGAAGTGCGCGGGCACCCAATCGAGCAGCACGCCAATACCGGCTGCATGGCAGCGCTGCACAAAGCGCACAAAGCCGTCGGCAGTGCCAAAGCGGGCGGTGGGGGCGTAGAGCCCGACCGGCTGGTAACCCCAGGAGCCGTCAAACGGGTGCTCGCTGATGGGCAGCAATTCCAGGTGGGTAAAGCCCATTTCCACGGTGTAAGGCACCAGGGAATCGGCGAGTTCGTCCCAGGTCGGCCAGCGCTGCTGCCCGGTGGCGGCGTCCAGAATGCGCCGCCAGGAGCCCAGGTGCACTTCATAGATGCTCAGGGGCGCGTCCAGCGCGTTGGCGTTGCGCCGGGCCTGTGTAGAGGCCTGCGCAGGCGGCAGGCCGGAGACGATGCTGGCTGTTCCGGGACGCAACTCGGCCTGGCGGGCATACGGGTCGGAGCGCCCGGGCAGCACCTGGCCATCGCGGGCGCGCACCTCAAACTTGTAGAGCGCGCCCACACCGACGCCGGGCAGGAATATTTCCCAGACGCCACATTCGCGGCGCAGCCGCATCGGGAAACGGCGGCCGTCCCAAAAATTGAAATCCCCGACAACGCTGACGCGTGACGCATTCGGTGCCCACACCGCAAAGCGGGTGCCGGCCACGCCATCGATGACCCCGGGATTTGCACCCAGCACCTCGTAGGGGCGCAGGTGCGTGCCTTCGCTGAGCAGCCAGACATCCATGTCGCCAATGATGGGGCCGAAGCGGTAAGGGTCCTCCAGCACGCTGGTGTTGCCGTCGGCCCAGGTGACATGCAGCCGGTAGGCTGCGTGGGGCTGCGCGGTGATGGACTGCTCGAAGAAACCGGCGGGGTCGCGCTTGAGCAGGCGACCCAGCACCGCACCGGTATCGCTGGACAGCACCTGCACCTTGACCGCGCCCGGTAAAAAAGCCCGAATGGACACGCGGCCGTCGTCCTGCAGGTGGGGGCCCAGCACGGCGAAGGGATCGCCGTGGCTGGCGGTACAGATCAGTTTGCAATCGGCCTTGGTCAACATACAGTGGAGGGCTACTTTCTCTGCGGCTTGGCTTAGTCGGCCGCCGGCTGGATGTTCCAGATCTGGCTGGCGTACTCCCGCACGCTGCGATCCGAGGAAAAAATGCCCATGCCCGCGACGTTGGCGATGGCCCGCTCGGCCCAGGCCGCAGGTTGGGCGTACAGCGCGTCGGCCCGCAGTTGCGTGGCCACATAGGCCGCGTAATCGGCCAGCAACAGGTAGTGGTCGCCGCCCCAGGCCAGGGACTCGACCAAGGCGCGGTAGCGCGCGGGCTCGGTCGGCGAAAAGCGGCCTTCCGCAATGGCGGTGAGGACGGCCCGAAGCGCGGGCTGACTCTCAAAGTACTGCATGGGCTGGTAGCCGCTTTGGCGCAAGGCCCGTACTTCGGGCGTCTTGAGGCCGAAGATGAAAATATTTTCGTCACCCACGGCCTGGCGGATCTCGATGTTGGCGCCATCGTCGGTGCCGATGGTGATGGCGCCGTTGAGCGCCAGCTTCATGTTGCCGGTGCCCGAGGCTTCGGTCCCTGCCGTGGAGATCTGCTCCGACAGGTCGGCACCCGGCACGATGATTTCGGCGACTGACACACCGTAGTTGGGAACGAAGACGACCTTGAGCTTGTCACCTACCTGCGGGTCGTTGTTGATGACGTTGGCTATATCGTGGATCAGGCGGATGATGTTTTTCGCGGCCTGGTAGGAGGACGCCGCCTTGCCCGAGAAAATGACGGTGCGCGGTACCCAGGGGGCCCGCGGGTCCTGCAGGATGGCCAGGTAGCGGGTGACGACGTGCAGCACGTTGAGCAGTTGGCGCTTGTATTCGTGGATGCGTTTGACCTGTACGTCAAACAGGCTGTCCGCACTGACCACAATACCCGTGGTGTGGGCAATATAAGTGGCCAGCCGGACCTTGTTGGCGTGCTTGACGGCCCTGAATTTTTCCTGGAACGCGGGGTCGGCCTTGACCACGTGCAGGCCCTTGAGGTGTTCCAGGTCCAGTCGCCAATGCTTGCCCAGTGTCTGGTCCAGTAGATCCGACAGGCCCGGGTTGGCCTGTGCCAGCCAGCGCCGTGGCGTCACACCATTGGTGACGTTGGTGAAGCGCGTCGGCCACAGGTCGGCAAAGTCGGCAAAGATGGTCTGCACCAGCAGATGCGAGTGCAATGCCGATACGCCATTGACGGCGTGGCTGGCGACCACACACAGGTGGGCCATGCGCACCCGGCGTTCGCCGTGTTCATCGATCAGGGATAGCCGTTCCAGGTAGGCGTTGTCGCCCGGGCGATGGCGGGCCGCGGTCTCCAGGAACTCCTTGTTGATGCGAAAAATGATTTCCAGGTGTCGCGGCAGCACGTGCTGGACCAGGCTCACCGGCCAGGTTTCCAGCGCCTCGGGCATCAGCGTGTGGTTGGTGTACGAAAAGACCTTGCCGCACAGGCGCCAGGCGTCTTCCCAGGCCATGAAGTGCTCATCGCACAGCAGGCGCATCATCTCCGCGACGCCAATGGCCGGGTGGGTGTCGTTGAGGTGGATGGCCACCTGGTCGGCCAGATTGGCCAGCGAGGGATGTTCGTCCAGATGGCGTTTAACCAGGTCCTGAATGGACGCGGCGACAAAGAAGTATTCCTGCTTGAGCCGCAATTCGCGTCCGGCCGGTGTGCTGTCGTTGGGGTAGAGCACCCAGGAGATGTTCTCGAATTCGTTCTTGATATTGGCCGCCCGCGCGTAGTCGCCGGCGTTGAAAACACCGAGGTCCAGATGGGCAGGCGCCACGGCCTTCCACAGGCGCAGCGTGCTGACGTGGTCGGTTCCGTGGCCGGGCACGACCATGTCGTAGGCCTTGGCAACCACTGCACCGCCGTGGTGCCAGACGCTGACACCGTCGATATGTTCGATCCAGCCGCCGAAACGCACCGGGTAGCCAATGTCGGCACGCGGGAATTCCCAGGGCGTGCCATCCTGCAGCCATGGGTCGGGGTATTCGATTTGCGCGCCGTTCTGGATGCCCTGGGCAAACATGCCGTATTCGTAGCGGATGCCGTAGCCGAATGACGGCATGCCCAGGGTCGCCATGGAATCGAGAAAACAGGCTGCCAGCCGGCCCAGGCCGCCGTTGCCCAGCGCCGCGTCCGGCTCGCGTGCGGCCACGTCTTCCAGCGTATGGGCATGCTGTGCCAGACCCTGGGCCGCGCCGCCGGTGAGATTCAGTGCCGCCAGCGCATTGGACAGCGTGCGGCCCATCAGGAACTCCATCGACAGGTAGACCACGCGGCGGGCCCTGGCCTGGCGTTCCTGCGCCTGGGTTTCAACCCAGCGCTGCGACAACTGTTCGCGGGCCAGCAGGGCTACTGCCAGCATCAGATCGGTGGTGGTGGCGTCTTCGGAAGCGACGCCGACGGTACTGAGCAGGTGCTGCTCGATTTGGGCCGCCTGGGTATGCTTTCCAACGAGGGGGGTAGATGACACGCCGTGATCCTTTCAGTCAATTGATTCTCGCACGCAGTCAGTCTGGTCGCAGCAGAGCGCCCCCAGCCCAGCCTTGCGGCTGGCCCCCCGAGGGGGTGCAAGTCAACTTGGGGCGGCCCGGCGTTGACTTGAGAGGGCAGTAAGATCGCGAGGACTGGATTCACAGACTGTAGACGGGAGTAAGAATGGGCTTGAAGGTACTGCTGGCGGCGGCCGAAATTTTTCCCCTGGTCAAGACCGGCGGGCTCGCCGACGTGGTGGGGGCTCTGCCCCAGGCCCTAGTGGCGGCGGGCGCCGATGTTCGGCTGGTATTGCCCGGTCTCTCCAGCATCGTGGCGGGCCTGCGGGACGCGCGCGTGGTCTGCGAACTGGGGGCGATCTTTGGTGCGGGTCGCGTGACCTTGCGTTTGGGCCAGCTGGCCCACAATGGCGTGGAAGCCTATGTGGTGGATGCACCCTACCTGTACCGGCGTGCCGGCAACCCCTACCAGGCGAGCGACGGCAGCGAATGGCCCGACAATCTGCAGCGCTTTGCGTTGCTGGGCTGGGTGGCAGCCCACTTGGCGGCGGGGGAGCTGGACGCGCGCTGGACGCCCGATGTGCTGCACGCACACGATTGGCACGCGGCCATGGCCTGCGCCTATGTGGCGTGTCACCCCGGGGCTGGCATTGCGACGGTATTCACCATCCACAACCTGGCCTACCAGGGGCTGTTCTCGCTGGATGATTTTCACTTGCTGGGGCTGCCTGCGCGCTTCCTGGCGTCGCACGGACTGGAGTTCCATGGCCAGTTGTCCTTCATGAAGGCCGGGCTGAAGTTTTCCGACCGGGTGACCACCGTGAGCCCGAACTACGCCAGGGAGATTGCGACCGAGGAGTTTGGCTGTGGCTTGGACGGCGTCATTCGCGCGCGGGTTGGGCTCGTTTCCGGGATTCTCAACGGCGTCGATGGTGCCGTCTGGAATCCGGCCGATGATGCCCATATTGCAGCCCCTTTTACGGCGAACGCGCTGCAGGGCAAGGCAGTGTGCAAGGCCGCGTTGCAAAAAGAGATGGGTTTGCGCCTGGAGCCAGAAGCGCCGCTGTTCGCACTGGTCAGCCGGTTGACCTCCCAGAAGGGGCTCGATCTGGTGCTGCAGGCGCTGCCCGATGCGCTGCAAGGCCCGGCTGAAGGAGGTGTCCAACTGGCGGTTCAGGGCAATGGAGACCCGGAGCTGGAGGCAGCATTTCTGGCCGCTGCGGCAGCCCACCCCGGCCGGGTGGCCGTGCAGACGCGCTATGACGAGCCACTGGCGCACCGCATGATTGCCGGAGCGGACGCCATGCTGGTGCCGTCGCGATTTGAGCCCTGTGGGTTGACCCAGTTGTATGCCTTGCGCTACGGGACCGTGCCGCTGGTGCGCCGGGTCGGCGGCCTAGCTGATACGGTGGTGGATGCCACTGCAGATGCGGTGGATGCGGACCGTGCCACGGGCTTCATGTTTGGACCCGCCACCAGCCGTGCGCTGGGGCAGGCCATGGCGCAGACTGTTCAGGCCTATCGCCAACCGGCGCTGTGGCGGCAATTGGTGTTGCGCGGCATGGCACAGAACTTTTCGTGGGACGTGGCCGCTGGCCAGTATCTGGCGCTGTATGACGCGGCACTACGCCAGCGTGTGTAGCGGAATGTCTTTTTCAACCGCCAGCGCGTCGAGTTGTTGGCGCGTTTGCGTTAGCAGGAAGCTGGCCACACCGGCATGGCTTTCGGGCGCAAACATGGCCATGATGTGGGACGCCTTGAGCCCCGCGGCCTGCGCCAGGGATGCCGCAAAGTGCGGCTCCAGCGCCGCCACGGCCACGCGCCCGTCCTTGCACGGGTAGACGCGGTAGCCCGCATGGCCGCCGCCCACTGCCGCACCGGGTTTTGTCAACCCCCAGGACCGGGGGAGGGCCAGATAGGCGGCCGCATCGGACAGTGCGACATCCAGGCGCACACCCTTGCCTTTTTGCAATTGGTGCAGACGCGCTTTCAGAACTGCTTCTGAGGCCATCAGCGAGCCCCCCATGTCCGCGTACAGCGTGGGCGGCAAGTCCAGTCCACCGACCAGGTTGTTTTCCGCCAGATAGGTCAGGTCGTGCCCCGGCTCTTCGCCGCGTGCGCCGGGCGCGCCCACAATGGCCACCAGTGACAGCGTGGGGTAGCGCTGTTGCAGGGGTTTCCATTCCAGACCGAGTTTTTTCAGGGCTGAGGGTCTGAAGGAGGTGAGCAGTACGTCGGCCTTGGCCAGTTCGCGGTGCATGGCTTTCTGGCCCTGTTCCGACTTCAAATCCACGTTGGCGATGCGCATGCCCTGGTGCAGGGTGTCATAGGCGGCGCGGTTGTACAGGCCCATGGGGTCGCCAGGTGTGCCCTTGGGGGCGCTGGGGTGGGCAGGTGGCTCCAGCTTGACGCAGGTCGCACCCATTTGGTGACAGCGCATCAGGGCTGCCGGTCCCGGCAGGTTCAGCGCCAGGCTGACGACGCGCACGCCCTTGAGTGGAAGAATGGATTTGGGGGTTGCTTGGGGGGTAGATCGGGTGGCCATGGATGCAAAGGTGAGAGCAGGACAATGTAGGTCAAGCCATGATAATCCGGGATTGTCCATTGGACCCTTGTATGCCACTCGCGCAGTTTTTGTGGCGCGGAGCCGACTGTGCACGGCAGGCGATGTTGCAAGAAATAATGGCCGCTAGCCTTCGTGGATATTGACTATGTAGCTATGTATTTGGTAGCGCTCAACACCACGCGCCGCCAGGTCGGTGGGCCGGGTGCCCCTTCGTCGGCCCCATTTGCGGTTGCCACAAAACCGGCGCACCAACCACCGCGTTGACGCAGCAGCCTCTGTATACCCAACACATAAATCCGCGAGCGTAGGCCAGAGAAGGGGCACCCGGCCCATCGACCCCGCCATACAAATGCCCAATGGGCAATCTCGGATAATGGCCGCTGGCGCATGGACCCGTGCGCGCCTCATCTGATGCACAAGGTAGCACTTTGAACAATAACCAGCTTGACTTTGCCTTTGTGGCGGACCTTCCCACGATCACCCCGCCACCCAAAAAGCGCGCGGTGCGCGACAAGCCCGCGGCAACGCCGGCGGTTGCACCGTTTTCCACGCCCCGATCGCTCGTCCAGGCACCACTGCAGGCGTCGCCGGAGCGCAACGTGTTGGCCGGCGACCCGGACGTCGAATCGCTGGCCACGGCGCTGGAGGCGCATCCGGATTACCGGGTGCTGCGCCGTCTGCGCCCGCGTCTGGAGTGGGCGAGCGCCCAGGGCCAGGCCGTGTGCCGCATCATCGTGCTGGACACCGAGACCACCGGTCTGGACCAGACGCGTGACAAGATCATGGAACTGGCCCTGCTGCGCGTCGATGTGGACGTGGACAGCGGCATGCCGGTGGGTCCCGTGCAGGTCTACGATGGCCTTGAAGACCCCGGCATGCCCATACCCCGGGAAGTGCAGGACATCACCGGAATAGACGACAGCATGGTGCAGGGCCAGCGGCTCGACGAAGACCGGGTTCTGGCGATGCTGGACGGCGTGGACCTGGTTATTGCCCACAACGCCGGCTTTGACCGCCCGTTTGTCGAGGCCCGTTTCCCGCAGGCCCGGTCAATGGCATGGGCCTGTTCGTTTGCCGATATCAGCTGGAAAGAACAGGGGCGCGGCTCGGCCAAGCTCGAAAGCCTGGCGCGGGACATGGGCTGGTTTTATGACGCACACCGGGCCGAAATGGATTGCCATGCCTTGCTGGCCGTGCTGGCGACCCCTTTGCCCAAATTGGCCCATACCGGGTTGGCCCATCTGATGGCGCAAGCCGGAAAACCCAGCTACCGCCTGCAAGCCACCAACGCACCCTTTGACGCCAAGGACAAACTCAAGGCCCGAGGCTACCGCTGGAGCGCCGAGCAAAAGGTCTGGCACACGCGGGTCGGCGACGGCAAGGCCCTGCAAACCGAATTCGACTGGCTCAAGGAAAATGCCTACCACCAGCGCTCGGCTGTGGTGCAGTTTGAAAAGCTCGATGCGCTGGTGCGCTACTCGACCCGCGCCGGCGAGATGCTGCACCACCAGCTGTAGGCGGCACACCATGGGTAACGCTGCTTACACGGTCGCCAACATCCAGGTGGCTCGGGCACACCGGGTTGTGATCGACGGGCGCTCCATCCTCACCGCCATCCACAAGACCGCGGTACGGGGCCCGGTTGCCGTGCAGCCCCTGGGCCTGCAGGGCGACGAACAGGCCGATCTGTCGGTGCACGGGGGCCTGGAAAAGGCCGTCTATGCCTACCCGGCCGAGCACTATGCTTTCTGGCGGGAAGCCCGCCATCACGCGGGTGTTGCCGGCATCGATGACGCCTTGGCGCATGGCTGCATGGGCGAGAACCTGACGTTGAGTGGCCTGCTGGAAACCGATGTCTGGGTGGGTGATGTTCTGCGCTTTCCCCAGTGCGTGCTGCGCGTGGAGCAGCCACGCGAGCCCTGCTATAAGTTCAACGCCGCGATGGGTTTCAACACGGCGGTCAAGGCCATGGCGCAAAGCGGCTTCTGCGGGTTCTACCTGTCGGTGGACACGCCGGGCACGGTGCAGGCGGGGGAGGGGTTTGAGTTGCTGCCTGGGCCGCGCCATGTAAGCATTCCACAGCGCTTTGCGGCCAAGATGTTCAAGCACATGCGCTAACGCAGTGCCTGCGATTGTCTTTTGCCGGAGACCCGGACGTACGCTGGCGCACAGACCGTGCATCGCACACGGCATACGCTGTGGTGGATGAAGCCCACGGAAAATTCAAATGACTTGAAGGCAGGCAATACCCTGACCGATGTACTGGGACAGGCTGAACATGTGAAGGATTTGGTGGAGCAAAGTGCGCAGGAGCTTTCATCCGTCAACACAGGACTTGCGCAAGAGATGGCACAGAGTGGCGAGCCACCGGGGGTCAGGCGGGCGCTGGAAAAGAGCCAGGCGATTGAAGGCAAAGTGCAGGATGCCGCTGACCGGCTTTCCATTGTGAACCTGGCGCTGGAGGCCGAGGTCAGCACGCGCCACATCCTGGAAGCCCAACTGGCCACGGTGACCCACTCTGAGGAGGCAGCGCGCCATGCTGCTCTTCACGACGCATTGACCGATCTACCCAATCGCACACTCTTTGAAAACCGCCTGGAACACGGGTTGGCGCAAGCCAAGCGCCATGACAGAACCTTGGCCGTGATGTTTCTGGATCTGGACGGCTTCAAGAAGGTCAACGATGTGCATGGGCACGACGTGGGTGACCTTGTGCTCCAAACCACGGCGAATCGGCTCAAAGAACATGCACGTGACGATGACACCGTCAGTCGCTTCGGCGGAGACGAATTCCTGTATTTGCTGACAGAAATCGATGGTGACAAGGATGCAGCATTGGTCGCACAGAAAATCGCGAACGCGATCCAGTTGCCTATACCTCTGCCCATCAGTGAACTCATCGTCAAATCCAGTATTGGTATTGCGATTTTCCCCAAGGATGGAACGTCAGCCAGTGCCCTTATCAAGAGTGCCGACACGGCCATGTACAGGGCCAAGCGCAGCGAGCTGGTTTATGCGTTTGCCAGCGAAGGCCAACCGTAAATTCTCACCACCCCACGCCTGCGCCGTCCCCATGGCGCGCCGCGCGAAAAAGCTGTTCATCGGCCTCGCTGGCACGGCAAGTACGAACAGCGACGTGTAGAGGATTCGTCCGGCCCGGTTCAGCCCGAGCAGCGCGGACAGCACAGAAGAAGCGTTCATGGCAAGTTGCACAGCATATGGCAACCTCGTCCGCGCTTCAAGCGTCTAGTGCAGAGGCCGTGTTTTGTGAAACGTCAGCGGCGCAGCAGCTACGTCCCCCGCAGTTGCCTTGTTGAGCTGGTTCACAACAGATGTCTTCATCCTGCCCACCACGTGCATTTCACACGGCTTGCAGTCAAAGCGCAGCGTGAGCTTCTCTTTGCCGTTGATCAGTTGCAGCGGCTCCGCCCGGACCTGACCCTGCACGCCAACCACGCCCTTGGCCTGCTTGGGGCACAGGCTCAATGAGAAGCGCACGCAGTGCTTGGTGATCATCAGGCTGACCTCGCCCAGCTCTTCGTTGGCCTCATAGGCGGCGGCGATGACCTTTACGCCGTGGCGGGCGTAGAAGGCGTGGGCTGACCTGTTGTGCACGTTGGCCAGGTAGCTCAGGCTGTCTTGCGGGTAGGGCACCGGCGGCTCCACCGGAGTGGTGCGGGGCAGGCGCTGCCAGGCTTGGGCGCGCGATGCCTCCAGTGCCTCAATGGCTCCGCGGCGCAGGGCGTTGAGTGTTGATGCAGGCACAAATAGGCCGCTAGCCCTCGTCAGATCTACGTCAAGCGCTTCAAAAATAGTAGCGCCGATTTTTCCGACCTGGGCGCGGTTGTTGGCGTCGGCGGAGGCCGATTCCTTGGCGCGTTCATGGGGCAGGTCGGTCTGGGCTTCGCCCACACAGCCATCCTCGTCGGTGTAGGCCAGGGCGATGCCGTGTGGCGTGGTGGAGAGTGCCGCCCAGACGCCAATGCGCCGGTCGCTGGATTTCTTGTCCAGCACACGTACCCAGTCCACGTCGCGATTGCGGTTGACCTCGGTGCCTTTGCGCAGGTCCTTCAGGCCCGCCACGGCGTCCTTGGGGAAGACGCGCCAGCGACCCTTGGCCGCGCTGATGGCCTCGGCCCGGTTGATGGCCAGGCCCACCAGTTCCTTTTGCAGGTCGTAGTAGCACAGGCCGTCGCCGTTGTGCAGCGCCATGGTCCGGTCGCTCAGTTCCAGCTCCACCCAGTTAGGGCCGACCTGGGTCACAAAGGCTATGGGCTGGCCGGGGTTCTTGGGCGAGTCAAAGGCGCCAATGTCCTGCTGGCGGCCCTGCACAAAGTAATCGGTGAACTCGCGGTTGAAGTTCTGGTTGGGGTCGGGCGTGAAGGTGAAGGTGGTGCGCCCGCTACTGGCCCGTGCGAGAGGAAAGTGATGAGGTTGGGCCGAGCCCTGGCGCTCTTCGATCAAGGCGTCCAGAAGCTTGCGGTAATGGGCCGTGATGTTCTTCACATAGCCCATGTCCTTGTAGCGCCCTTCGATCTTGAACGAGCGAACCCCGGCTTCGACCAACGCCCGGATGTTGGCGCTCTGATTGTTGTCTTTCATCGACAGCAGGTGTTTTTCGTAGGCGACGACGCGGCCTTGGTCGTCCTTGAGGGTAT
>JAUSNJ010000091.1 GCA_030645355.1 Rhodoferax sp.
AGAGTCCCTGTGCCTGATTGACCTGGTCACCCGCCGCATAGTGGGCCTGGCGCACGGTTTCCAGCTCGGCTTCGATACGACGCAGGTCGGCCATGCGGCTCTCCAGCGCATTGAGCGCACCTTCAGCATCGGCCTTCACCTTGCTCTGATCAGCCAGTGCCTCGGCCCGCTTCAAAAACCACTGCTGGTGCTGCTTGAGGGTGACATCGGCCTGCAAGGCGTTGTATTTCTGCGCCACCTCGGCCTGCTTTTCCAGCTTTTCAAGGTTGGTCTTCAATTCGCGCAGGATGTCTTCGACGCGGGTCAGATTCTCCCGGGTGTCGGCCAGCCGGTTCTCGGTTTCGCGGCGGCGCTCTTTGTACTTGGAGACACCCGCAGCCTCTTCCAGAAACAGGCGCAGCTCTTCAGGCTTGGATTCGATGATGCGGGAAATCGTCCCCTGGCCAATGATGGCGTAGGCGCGGGGGCCCAGGCCAGTGCCCAGAAACACATCCTGCACGTCGCGGCGGCGCACCGGCTGGTTGTTGATGAAGTAGCTCGACGTCCCGTCGCGGGTCAGCACACGCTTGACGGCAATCTCGCCAAACTGACCCCACTGGCCGCCGGCGCGGTGGTCGGCGTTGTCAAATATCAGCTCCACGCTGGAGCGGCTGGCCGGTTTGCGGGTCGTCGTGCCGTTGAAGATGACGTCCTGCATGGACTCGCCGCGCAGCTCACTGGCCTTGCTCTCGCCCAGCACCCAGCGCACGGCGTCCATGATGTTGGACTTTCCGCAACCGTTGGGCCCCACGACACCCACCAGTTGACCCGGCAACAGGAAATTGGTGGGTTCGGCGAAGGATTTGAACCCGGATAGCTTGATGGAATTGAGACGCACGGGGGACGGAAACTTGGGCTAAGCGGTTGATTTCATTGGCAATTGCGGGGCAGTCCCCGCAACCAAGGTGCTGCAATGATACCGTGCAGGTGCTACGCCAGCCGCCACCTGCACGCCCCATGGGGGCAATTGGGGTTCAGTCGCGCAAGGCGGCCTCGATTTTGGCAGCCAACAGGTTCAAGGAAGGCGGTTTGACGACATACCCGGCCACCCCCAGCGGCAGGACTTCACCCACCGTGGCAGAACTGGAGTCGGCGCTGAGAAAAATAACCTTGGTATTGCTGATCTGGTTGTCGGACAGTGACCGCAGCTCTCTGACAAATTCGATACCGCCCATGGGCTGCATGTGGACATCTGTCAGGATCAGGTCTGGCTTGATCTTGGGCACTTCACGCAATGCACTGGCACCATCCGGGTAGGCGTACAAGTCCAGAATGCCAATGCGACGCAGAGTGCCCAGGATGTAGGCGCTCATCACCTTCTCATCCTCCACAACGACGACACGTGCCCTTTTGATATCCACTTCAACACTCCTTGCTGCGTCCGGCCTACGTATCCGCCTGCGTCAGGTACTGCGTCACCTCCTGCCGTAACGCCTGAAGTTTAGGGCCCAGCTCGGCATACGCCGCGCCAACCTCCGCACTTCCGCCGGCCTTGCTCATGTACTCGACCTGCGTCAGGTGCTCACACAACGCCGGGCCACAAAAAATCGGCAAGCAACCCTTGAGCGAATGCAACAGGGGGTTGGCCCCGCGGACATCCTGACTGGCCAACAAGGCCTCAATCTGTGGCAGGTCGCGCTCCAGCAGTTCCTGCAGCATCGGCAGCATGCCCCGCAGGGCCTGTTCGTCGCCGATTTGCTCCAGCGCCCGCGCAATATCCAGGTAAACCCATGATTGCCCGCCGGGCGAAGTTTGCGACATCGATTGCTCCTTGAACGGACCGAAAATTGGTGAAGCTCTTCAGCCTCTCGCCGCAGAGTGTAGCAATTGCTCGGGGATAATAGTGCCCCATGAACCCGAATTTGTCCCTGTTGCAGGCCTACCCTTTTGAGCGTCTGCGGCAATTGTTCGCGCCCGTCAAACCCAACCCCGCCTACCCAGCCATCAGCCTGGGCATTGGTGAGCCCCGCCACGCCACACCCGCGCTGATCAAGCAGGCCTACTGCGACGCCATCATGGACCCACAAGGCGGATTGTCGGTCTACCCCGCCACAGCCGGAGTGCCCGGTCTGCGCCAGTCCATAGCGCGTTGGCTGGATCGGCGCTACGGACTCACGCTGGATGTGCAATCACAAATTCTTCCCGTCAATGGATCGCGTGAAGCCCTGTTTGCCTTTGCCCAGACCGTGGTGAACCCGGCCAGGCGGCCTCCTTCCTCCGACCAACCGGTGCTGGTGGTCTGCCCCAATCCGTTCTACCAGATCTATGAAGGTGCCGCCTTTTTGTCCGGTGCCCAGCCCTACTTTGTGCCCTCCGACCCGGCACGCAATTTTGCGCAGGACTGGGACAGCGTGCCCGAGGATGTATGGGCCCGCACCCAGCTGCTGTTTGTCTGCTCACCGGGCAACCCGACGGGCGCCGTGATGCCACTGGAAGAGTGGAAGAAGCTGTTTGATCTGAGCGACCGCCATGGCTTCGTCATCGCGTCGGACGAGTGCTACAGCGAAATCTACTTCCGCGAGGAACCACCACTGGGCGGCCTGGAAGCCGCAGCCAAGCTCGGACGCGGCGATTTCAAGAACCTGGTCGCCTTCACCAGCCTGTCCAAACGCAGCAACGTGCCAGGCATGCGCAGCGGCTTCGTCGCCGGCGATGCGGCACTGGTCCAGCGATTCCTGCTGTACCGCACCTACCACGGCAGTGCCATGAGTACCGTGGTGCAAGCCGCGAGTATTGCCGCCTGGGACGATGAACAACACGTGCGGGACAACCGCGAGCAGTACCGGGCCAAGTTTGCCCAGGTGACACCGCTGCTGGCGGGTGTGCTCGACGTGGCCTTGCCGGACGCCGGCTTCTATTTGTGGGCCAAAGTTGACGGCAGCGACACCGACTTCGCGCGCGACCTGCTCGCTCTTTACAATGTGACGGTCTTGCCCGGCAGTTTTCTGGCCCGTGAGGCGCGGGGCTTTAACCCCGGCGCCAACCGGATCCGCATGGCACTGGTGGCCGAAACCGCAGAATGTGTCGAAGCGGCCGAACGCATTGTCCAGTTTGTGCAGTCCCGCAGGTAAATCTCTTTTTTGGGCGCAGACCTTGGGTTCTGTCCTCCACCGATTCGTTTAGAAAGTACCCCATGAGCCAACAACTCCAGCAAATCATTGACGCCGCGTGGGAAAACCGCGCCAACATCTCGGTCCAGTCGTCCACACAGGAAGTGCGCGATGCCGTCGAACACGTGATCCACGAACTGGACACCGGCCGTCTGCGCGTGGCCACCCGCGAAGCGGTCGGCCAGTGGACCACCCACCAGTGGATCAAGAAGGCCGTGTTGCTGAGCTTTCGCCTGCGCGACAACGAGATCATCCAGGCCGGCCAACTCGGCTTTTACGACAAAGTGGCGACCAAGTTCGCCGACCTGTCGCCCGAAGAAATGCGGGCCACCGGCGCACGCGTGGTGCCACCTGCGGTCGCGCGGCGTGGCAGCTTTGTCGGCAAGGGCGCCATTCTGATGCCCAGCTTTGTCAACATCGGCGCCTATGTGGACGAGGGCACGATGGTGGACACCTGGGCTGCGGTCGGCTCCTGTGCACAGATCGGCAAGAACGTGCACCTCTCTGGCGGTGTCGGCATCGGCGGCGTGCTGGAACCCATGCAGGCCAACCCCACCATCATCGAAGACAACTGCTTTATCGGCGCGCGCTCCGAGGTCGTCGAGGGCGTCATTGTGGAAGAAAACTCGGTTCTCTCCATGGGCGTCTACATCGGCCAAAGCACTCCCATCTATGACCGCGCGACGGGCCTGGTGAGCTACGGCCGCATTCCTTCGGGGTCCGTGGTGATCAGTGGCACGCTGCCGAAAGACGGCGGAAAATACAGCCTGTACGCGGTCATCATCGTCAAGCGTGTGGATGCCCAGACCCGGGCCAAGACATCGCTCAACGATTTGCTGCGCGACTGAACCCGTTGATCTCCAACCGAGGCTGAACCATGGCAACGACACCCACCCCACCCGGCACCATGGAGCGGATTCTCCGCTTGATGAGCGAAAAGAAGGCCTCGGACGTCTACCTGTCGGCCAATTCGCCGGCCCTGATCAAGATCAACGGACAGTGCGTGCCCATCAACAACCAGTCCTTGCCGGTGGAGGCCACCCGCAATCTGCTGGCCGAGATCCTGCCGCCCGAACGCATGGCCGAACTCGACGCCGAGGGTGAGCTGAACATGGGATTTCCGATCCCGGGATTGGGGCGGTTTCGCGTCAGCGCGATGCGCCAGCGCGGCAGCATCGCGGCAGTGTTTCGCTATATCTCGGTCGACGTCCCCCCGCTGGCCGACCTGTTTTTGCCGCCCATTCTGGGCGACCTGATCATGGAGAAGCGCGGCCTGGTGCTGATGGTGGGCGCCACAGGTGCGGGTAAAAGTACGACGCTGGCGTCCATGATTGACTACCGCAACGGCATGGTATCGGGCCACATCCTGACCATTGAAGACCCGGTGGAGTTTTTGTTCAAGAATAAAAAGTCCGTCATCAACCAGCGGGAAATCGGCAGCGACACCAAGAACCTGCAGGTGGCCCTGAAGAACGCGCTGCGCCAGGCGCCCGATGTGATTCTGATTGGCGAAATCCGTGACCGCGAAACCATGTCTGCGGCAATCGCCTACGCCCAGTCGGGCCACCTGTGCCTGGCGACCATGCACGCCAACAACAGCTACCAGGCCCTGAACCGGATCCTGAGCTTTTACCCGGTGGAAGTGCGCCCCACCATGCTGGGTGACCTCGCCGCAGCGCTGAAGTCCATCGTGTCGCAGCGACTGTTGCGCAACACAGCGGGCACCCGCGTACCCGCCATCGAGGTGATGCTCAATACCAAGTTGATCGCCGAACTGATCGAAAAAGGCGACTTTTCGGGCATCAAGGAAGCCATGGAAAAG
>JAUSNJ010000190.1 GCA_030645355.1 Rhodoferax sp.
AATGGTCACGGTCGGGGAACACCTCGTCCTGATTCGGCAGGTTGGCCCCGCCGGAGTCCACCAGATAAATGCAGGGCAGGCGGTTCTGCTGGGCAATCTCCTGCGCGCGCAAATGCTTCTTGACGGTAACAGGGTAGTAGGTTCCGCCCTTCACGGTCGCGTCGTTGCACACAATCATGCAGTCCACGCCCGACACACGGCCGATGCCGGCGATGACTCCGGCGCAGGGCGCGCTGTCCGTACCGTCACGGTCGGGGTACATGCCCATCGCCGCGAGCGGCGAGAGTTCGAGGAAGGGCGTTCCGGCGTCCAGCAGGTTATGCACGCGGTCGCGGGGCAACAGCTTGCCACGGGCCGTGTGCTTGGCGCGGGCCGCTTCACCGCCACCCATGGCGGCCTTGTCGGTCTGGGCGTTCAGGTCGGCCACCAGGGCGCGCATGGCGGCGGCGTTGGACTGGAAGTCCGCCGAGCGGGCATTGAGTTGGGTTTCGAGGATGGGCATATGAGCGTCTCTTCTTTCAGGCGGTTTTGTCTTCTTGCAGCCCAAGCTGCTGTTTCATTTCATCACGGATCTTGAACTTCTGGATCTTGCCGGTCACGGTCATCGGGAACTCCGACACGAAGCGAATGTAGCGGGGGACCTTGTAGTGCGCAATCTGCCCCTTGCAGAAGGCGCGCACGGATTCTTCGTCCAGTGTCTGGCCCGGGCGAACGATGATCCAGGCGCACAGCTCTTCGCCGTACTTCTGGTCGGGAATGCCGACCACCTGCACGTCCTGCACCTGGGGATGGCGGTACAGAAACTCTTCCACCTCGCGCGGGTAGATGTTCTCGCCGCCACGGATGACCATGTCCTTGATGCGGCCGACGATATTCACGTAGCCCTGCGCGTCCATGGTGGCCAGGTCGCCGGTGTGCATCCAGCCGTCGGCGTCGATGGCTTCGGCCGTCTTCTCCGGGTCGCCCCAGTAGCCGTGCATCACCGAATAGCCCAGCGTGCACAGTTCACCCGTTTGCCCCACCGGAACCACGGCACCGCTCTCGGGGTCCACCACCTTGACCTGCAGGTGCGGCTGCACCTGACCTACGGTGGAGACGCGCCGCTCCAGCGGCGTTGTCGTGCTGCTTTGGCAGCTCACCGGGCTGGTTTCGGTCATGCCATAGGCAATGGTCACCTCGCCCATGTGCATCTCGCTGACGACTCGCTTCATGACCTCGATCGGGCACGGCGAGCCGGCCATGATGCCGGTGCGCAAGCTGCTCAGATCAAACTCGCCAAAGCGCGGATGGTCCAACTCGGCAATGAACATGGTAGGCACGCCATGCAGGCCGGTGCAGCGCTCATCCTGCACCGTCTGCAGGACCGACAGCGCGTCGAAGCCGTCATTGGGGTACACGATGGTGGAGCCGTGCGTGAAGCAGGCCAGATTGCCCAGAACCATGCCAAAGCAGTGGTACAGCGGCACAGGAATGCACAGGCGGTCAGCGGGCGTGAGGCGCATGGCCTCGCCGATGAAAAAGCCGTTATTCAGGATGTTGCGGTGCGTCAGCGTCGCCCCTTTAGGGAACCCGGTTGTCCCGCTGGTGAACTGGATGTTAATCGGCTGCGTGACCTGCAGCGTCCTGGCAATCGTGCTGATGCGCGGGTCAGCGGCATTGCCACTGGCGAGAAGGCTGGAGAAGCGCATCACCCCGGTGCCCTCATCGGGCTGGCCAGGCTCGTCGATCCAGACCACGGTGCGCAAAGCTGGCAGGCGTGCAGACTGCAGGGCGCCAGCCTGGGCGCTGGCCAACTCGGGCGCCAGCTCGCGCAGCATGCCCAAGTATTCGCTGGTCTTGAAGCGCGGCATGGTGACCAGCGCCTTGCAGCCGACCTTGTTCAGTGCATATTCGACCTCTGCCACGCGGTAGGCCGGGTTGATGTTCACCAAGATCAGCCCGACCTTGGCGGTGGCCAGCTGCATCAGCACCCACTGGGCGTTGTTGTGCGACCAGATGCCGATGCGGTCACCGGGCTCCAGCCCCAGACCCAGCAGGGCGCTGGCCAACTGGTTGCTGGCGGCCTGCAGCTCGCGGTAGCTGTAACGCAGACCCTGGTGCCTGCTGACCATGGCCGGGTGGTCGGGTTGTCGCGCCACCATGGCATCGAAAAAGTCGCCCAGCGTCTGTTCGATCAGTGGAACACCGGTCGCACCACGGGACAGGCTGTGGGTTAACAAGGAAGTGTCGGCAAGCGCGGATGTCGCGTTGTTTGGCGTCATGGCGGGGTCCAGTGGTGAAGGTGGTCCGGGGAACAAACTCTGTCGCCGAGGATAGTACCCACGCCTTGCCAGCAGCAGACACCAAGGTTGCAAATTGCGCCAACATTTGGCACAGTACGGTTTGTGCAAAACGCTCCCACCATCAGCCCCCTAACGCCACGCACTCCTGGTGTTGCCGCAACTCCCATCGCCTTTGTACAGGCCATTTTGCTGGCCTATGCCCGCTACGGCATCGACCCGCAGCAGGCACTCAAAAAGGCACAGATTACGCCAGACCTTCTTTCCGATCCGCGCGCACGCATCACCGCCCTGCAAATGGAGCTGATCTCGGACGCCGCCATGCAGGAGCTGGACGATGAGGCCCTGGGCTGGTTCGGTCGGCGTCTACCCTGGGGCAGCTACGGCATGCTGGCACGCGCTTCGATTTCCGCGCCCACACTGGGTGTGGCACTCAAACGCTGGTGCCGGCACCACGGATTGCTCACGGATGACATCGCATTGAACCTGCAGGTGGCCGGTGGCAGCGCCAGCATCACCATTGCCGAGCGGGTGGCTCTGGGCGCTCTGCGCGAATTCTGTCTGGTGTCGGTGCTGCGCAATATCCACGGCCTGGCCTGCTGGCTGGTGGACTCGCGCATCGCGCTGCAGGGGGCGCAGTTTCCGTTCGCGGCGCCTGCACACGCAAGCGCCTACGCTATTCTGTTTGCCGGCCCCACCACCTTCGACAGCGGCCCAGCCAGTATCCGTTTTGACGCCCAATACCTGAGCCTGCCCTTGCGCCGCGACGAGAAGGCGCTGCGCCAGATGCTGCAGCACGCCCTGCCGCTGACTGTGCTGCAGTACCGCCGCGACCGGCTGCTGGTGCAGCGCGTGCGCCAGACCCTGGCCAGCCACGCCCAGCAAACCCACAGTGCCGAAGCACTGGCCGCCCTTTTGCACGTGTCACCGCGCACCCTGCACCGCCAGCTCAAGGAAGAAGGCGCGACCCTGCAGGGCCTGAAGGACGAGGTGCGCCGCGCCCGCGCGGAGGAACTGCTGCACCGTTCGGAACGCCCGATCAAGCAGGTGGCCGAGGCAGCGGGCTTTCAGAACGAGAAGAGTTTTATCCGCGCCTTCAAGGGCTGGACCGGGCTGTCGCCGGCGGAGTTCCGCAAGCGCACCCACCAGATTGCATAGACTCTGGCCCCATGATCACCCTCTACCACTGCGTCAGCGCCCGCTCCTTCCGACCCCTGTGGCTGCTGGAGGAACTGGGCATTCCCTACGACCTGCGCATGCTGCCATTCCCGCCGCGCTCACTCGCACGCACCTTTCTGCAGGAGAATCCGCTGGGCACTGTGCCGCTGATGCTCGATGGCGACACCCGCATGACCGAGTCCACGGCGATCTGCCAGTATCTCGCGGCACTGCACAGCCCCGGCGTGCTGGATGTGCAGCCCACCGAGGGCGCCTATGGCAGTTACCTGAACTGGCTGCACATGAGTGACGCCACGCTGACCTTTCCGCAAACCCTGGTGCTGCGCTACATCCACTTTGAGCCGGCCGAGCGCAAGCAGCCCCAGGTAGCCGAGGACTACAGCCGCTGGTTCCTGGCGCGGCTACGCGCGGTGGACGCCGCCGTGCAGCAGCAGGACTACCTGTGTGCGGGGCGCTTTACCGCCGCCGACGTGGCGGTGTCGTATGCACTGATGTTGGCCGGTCATCTGGGCCTGGATGCACAGTTCACCCCCGCAGTGGCCGACTATTGGGCGCGCCTGCGGCAACGCCCCGGCTTCCAGCAAGCCATGACAGCGCAACACCAGGCCGCTCTGGACCAGGGCGTGCCGACCACGGCGGCGCCCGACATCCGACCTTAGGCGTGTTGTGGCTTGATGCGCACCGCCCAGGCCACGCCAACCAGCAGCAGGCCCACCCCTACCAGCGTCAACGGCTGCGGCCATTGGCCCCGCAGCAAATAGGCATAGCTCAGGGCGGCCAGGGTTTCAAACACGATCAACTGTCCCACCAGCGCGGTAGGCAGGCGCTGGCTGGCCTCGTTCCAGCAATGGGTGCCCAGCCATGAGGCAAACAAGCCGATGGCCAGCATCAGCCCGACAAAGGCTAGCGGACGCGGGCCAAACGGCATGGGAAACGCGTCACCGGTCCCGGCCGTCCAACCCCAGAACGCCACATAGCCAACCAACGCCAGCGGCAGGGTTGCCAGCCCCTGGGCCGTGGCCCAGGCGCGTGGCTTGCGGCCCGGGTGCTCGCGCAGCCAGTTCGCATTGCGCAACGGATACCAGGTCCAGCACGCCACGGCCACCGCCGCCAGCAGGGCGCCGCTGGCGTAGCGCGCGGTATCGGCCTGGGGGTCGCTGGAAAGTGTCCCCATCTCGACGTGATTCACGCAGGCAATGCCCGCCAGAATCGTGCCCAGACAAGGCGCCAGTCGGCCCCATGGCAAGCGCCCGTCCCGCTGGTGGTTCAACAGGTTGGCGGCTATGGAAATGACCACCGGCAGCGTGCCGATGATCATGGTCGGCAGCGGTCCGCCGGCGCGCTGGATAGCACTGGCCAGACACAGGTAATACAGCACATTGCCAATGGCGGCGAGCTTGAGTGCCTCGATCCAGTCGGCACGCGTCATGCGCGCCAGCTCGGACCGATCCAGCCAGGCCAGCGGTATCGCAATCAGGCCGAATGCCAGGTAGCGCCCAAACGCCTGTAGCGCGGCCGGGTATTCCGGCAACAACAAGGGTCCGACAAACACCAGCCCCCACATAATCCCCGCCGCCAACGCAAACGCAACACCTGCCAACATGAACTGCCCTGTAAACAATAGGGCTGCAGTGTCGCCCGAATGGGCGGGGGCGTCTTGTACGAGATTGCGGTTTTTGGGGGCGCGTCGGTTTCTACTTACTGACTTGGCGCTGGTAGCGCGCGGGTGCCACACCGTAGCGGTTGCGAAATGCGCGGGTCAAATGGGCCTGGTCGGTCAGGCCTGCGCGCGCGGCGACCTCCGCCGGTGTCACGCCCTGGGCCAGCCACTGCTTGGCCGCATACAGGCGCCGCGCCATCAGCATCTGGTGCGGGGTGGCGTGGTACTGGGCCTGGAACTGCCGCAGAAAATGGAATGGACTCAAGCCCACCACCGCGGCCAGATCGTCCAGCACGATGCGATCCTCCAGATGGGCTTGCATATAGTCAATCACGTCCGTGAAACGCCCAACTGACCGCTCCGAGGTGACCGACTGCCGGCGCACATAGGGACGCAAGCCGGCGACAAACTGCGCCAGCAAGCCGTCAAACGCCAGCGGGTCCTGGGTCTGCCACAGCGCCTCCAGCAGCCGGGAGAGGTGCTGACCCTGTGGGCGATCGCGCTCCACCACCGCATCGTCAAACCACCACCCCGCATCGCCGGTGATGTCCGCCAGCAGCGCCGGCTCGATATAGACCATGCGGTAGCGCCAGCCGCCCAATGTCTCGGCGCGCCCGGTGTGCAGCACGTCGGGGTTCATCAGCACAATGGAATCGGGAGGTGCCAGATGGTCGCTGCCCTGGTAGCGAAAGCGCTCCACGCCTTGCTCGATGACGCCAAAACCATAGGCCTCATGGGTATGCGGTTCAAACGCATGGCGCACGATATGGGCCCGGTACAGCTCGACCCCGGCGCGCCCGGACGGCGCGCGGAATTCGGCGCGGTCGGTAGCAAATTCGAAGTACTCAGGGACGGCTTGCATGGCTGTCCCGCATGGTACCCAATCGCCCGGTCACGCGTAGGTCGCCGCCGGCTGCCGGTTTACAGTGCGGGACTACTACAAGCCCACGTACAAATCGAGAGAGCGCCATGAAACTGGAAGTACCCGACAACAAACGCCTCGTGCACACCATGACCACCCCCAGTCGCTGGGGCGACATGGATGCCATGGGGCATGTCAACAACACCGTCTACTTGCGCTACATGGAGACGGCCCGCATCGAGCTGATGCAAGGTGCAGGGTTTGGCACCAACCCCTTGGGCGAAGGCTTTGTCATTGCCAACATCTTCTGCAACTTCATTCGCCAGCTCGAACACCCGGGCGAGGTGCTCATCAGGAGCTACGTGGGATCCGTGGGCCGGTCGTCGTTCGACATGTACCACGAGCTGCTGCGCACCGACGACAGCAATACCGTCTATGCGAACGGCGGCGAGACCATGGTGTGGATTGACTTTCCCCAACAGAAGTCGTTGCCGATCCCGGATGGTCTACGCGATTGGTTGACTGGCACTTGATCCGTCAGCGACGAACCAACACAGCGCGGCATGGCCTAAATGGGCTGGCGCCAGAACGTTTCAACTATTTGACCAATCCACAATGAAGAAAATTTCTGCAATGGCGGTGATCGTTATTTTCAGTATCTGGGGCTACCACCGGTTTCAACTCAACAGGACTCAGATTGAGGAATTCGTCAGCACCCATTGGTCCACACAGGTGACCGCGGCTGACAAGCCGAAAATCAGCGAAATCGATGGCAGCGTTTTTTCAGCTCTGAATGAAAAACTCGCCAAAGCGTGTGCTGAAGACAAATATGGCATGACGGAAGCGATGTGTATCCAGACCATTGCCGACAGAAAAGACATGTGCCAGCGATGGACCGTTCAAAAATACCAGGAACTTCCGCCCAGCGTCGAACGACTGGAAATGGTCCTTTCCAGCCACACCGACTGCGTGTTCCAGTGGGCGCCCTCCTCGCCGTCAATTTAGCGAATGGTGGCCCTACACGCGGGGCGTCGCCCGCGCAATGATGGCCGCGCAATCCACGCCGCGCGGCAGGTTGCCAAAGGTCAGGCCGCTGCTGTGCTCGGCCAGGCGGGACGCGCAGAATGCATCGGCCACGGCCGGATTGCCAAAGCGCACCAGCAGCGATCCTTGCAGCGCCAGCGCCATTTTTTCCACGACGCCGCGCGCCCGGTATTCGATGGCGGACGGGTCCACCAGCTCGGCGCCCAGGCGCGCCACATACTGGTCCAGTCGGCGGTCGGTGCCAGCGGCGGCTTGCACTTCATCCATATAGGCGTCCACCGATCCCGGGTTGCGGCCCATGGCGCGCAGCATGTCCAGGCACTGCACGTTGCCGCTGCCCTCCCAGATGGAATTGACCGGTGATTCGCGGAACAGGCGGGGCATGATGCAGTCTTCCATGACGCCGCTGCCGCCAATGCACTCCATGGCCTCATAGGCGTGCGCCGGGGTGCGTTTGCAGATCCAGTATTTGCCGACCGCCGTTCCCACGCGCACCAGCATTTTTTCGTGTTCGCTGGCCCCGCCAACGTCCAGTGACCTGGCAATGCGCAGGGTCATGGCCAGCGCGGCCTCATTCTCAATGACCAGATCCGCCAGCACGTTTTGCATCAGCGGCTGCTCGGACAACAGCTTGCCAAAGGCCGACCGATGGGCGCAGTGGTGCAAGGATTGCGCCACGGCCTGGCGCATGCCCGCACTTGACCCCACCATGCAGTCAAAGCGCGTCATGGTGACCATCTTCAAAATGGTCGCAACACCACGGCCTTCGCCACCGACCATGTGCGCCGTAGCACCGCGCAGCTCGGTCTCGCACGAGGCGTTGGCCACATTGCCCATCTTGTTCTTCAGGCGCTGGATCTGCAGCGGGTTCTTGCTGCCGTCTGCACGCCAGCGCGGCAGCCAGAAACAGGACAGACCACCGGGTGCTTGCGCCAGCACCAGGAAAGCATCGCTCATGGGCGCCGACACAAAGTATTTGTGGCCGACCAACTCATACAGCTGCCCCGGGCCTTCGGCGCCCAGCGGCGTGGCACGCAGCGTGTTGGCCCGCACGTCAGAGCCACCCTGTTTTTCGGTCATGGCCATGCCGACGGTGATGGCGGACTTCTGCTCCATCGGAATATTGCGGTGGTCGTACTGAAACGCGGTGATTTTGGGCAGCCACTGCGCGGCCAGCTCGGGCTGCTCCAGCAGGGCGGGCACCACGGCCGAGGTCATGGTCACCGGGCACCCGTGTGCCGCGTCGACCTGCCCCTGCAGGTAGGACATGGCGGCACGCGCCACGTGCGCTCCGGGCCCGGGCTTGCGCCAGTGCGACGCGTGCAGGCCGTGCTCCATGGAGATTTGCATCAAGCGGTGGTAGGCCGGGTGAAAGCGAACTTCGTCGATACGGTGGCCGTAGTTGTCGTGCGTGTACAGCACAGGTTTGTTTTCGTTGGCCTGGAAGCCCAGCTCGATCACCTCACGGCTGCCCGTCAGTGCACCAAAAGTCTGCAGCTGCGGTGCGGCCCATGCCGCACCCTCGCGTGCCACGGCCTCCACCAGGGCCACGTCCTGCGCATAGACGTTGTAGTCGCGTAGCGGTGGCGGCTGGTTTTCCACCACGTGGGTCTCGGCCAGGTGCCCCTGGATACTGGCGGGTGCGGTGGCTTTGGGGAAGGTGGTTTGCAACATGGGGGACTCCTTGGGCAACACAGTAACTGTCGGCAGTGTTTGGCCGAAATTCAAAGTATGAATGTTAGTTCATTTTATGAAAACTGCCGCTGCGCTACAGTGGCGCTTCTTCAAAAACCCTCAATCAGGCAGCAGAACCGATGGCATACCGCCCCACCGAAAAGACCATGGCACGCAAAGCGGAAATCCGGCAGAAGCTGCTGGACGCGGCGCTGGCGCTGGTGAGCCGAGGGGGGTTTGGTGCACTTACCATACTGGCAGTGGCGGCCGAGGCCGGCATTGCCACGGGTGCGGTCTACAAACACTTTGAGTCCAAGGCACAGCTCTGCGCCGAAGTGTTTCGCATTGCCACCGAACGCGAAGTCGCCGTGGTACGCGCTACTGCCCTCGGTGCCGGCAGCCCCAGCGAACGTCTGCTGCGCGCCGTGGAAGCCTTTGCCCTGCGGGCGCTGCGCAACCCGCGCCTGGCGTTTGCGCTGATTGCCGAACCGGTGGATGCCCTGGTGGATGCGCAGCGGCTGCTTTACCGCCACGCCTATGCCGATGTGTTCGTTGAGCTGGTGGCGCAAGGCATTGCGAGTGGGGAGTTTGCGGACCAAGCGCCCAGTGTGAGCGCCGCCGCACTGGTGGGCGTCATCGCCGAAGCCATGGTGGGGCCACTGTCCTGGCCCACACCCCAGAAGCCCGAACTGGAACCAGGCACCCTGATCGCCGCCATACAGGCGTTTTGCCTGCGGGCGGTGACGGCCCCCAGCCGGCGGGGAAACTAGGCCTTAGCCGCGCGCCTGGCCTTTTGCGCTTCCAACGTTTCGGTCGGAGCGCCCTGCTTGACCCACTCGGTGTAACCACCGTCGATGTGGGCCACATTGGTCATGCCCATCTCCTGCAGCGTCTTGGCGGTGAGCGCGCTGCGCCAACCGGCGCCACAGAACAGGATGTACTCCTTGCTCTCGTCGCCAAAAATCGGCTTGTAGTAGGGCGAGGCCGGGTCCACCCAAAACTCCAGCATGCCGCGTGGCGCATGGAATGCGCCCACCACGGTGCCATCGTGGGCCAGCTCACGAATGTCACGGATATCCACCAACTGGGTCTTGGCGTCGTTCAAGCGGGGCAGGACCTCGGCCACGGTGTAGGTCCGGATCTCTTCCATGGCTTCATCGACCAGGTCGCGGGATGATTTGGTAATCGGCATGTTTATTGCTCTCCTGTAATCGGGGTTAGCCCCATGGTTTCCGTGCAAGTTTGACTTGATACTACCCCGCGCAGTGGCACGCACGCTACGCAATCTGCCATTTTTCCAGAACAGGATCCGTGTTGTTCAACCCATCACCCTTCGTTCATAAATTATTCCTGGCCTGCCATGCGGCTCTGGTCTGCTTGGCCTTCGCATGGCCGGTGCACGCACAAACAGCGCCTGCGCCAGCCAAAGCTGCGTCGGACTCGACTGGCATGGAACGATCCCAACGCCAGTCGGACAACGTGTACCGCTGGATCAAGCTGTTTGCCGACAACCCCCGCAAAGCCGAACCTGCCAAAGTGCGACCCAAGTCCGACGCCATGGCACCGCCGGCGCCACGCAGGCCCGACGCCCCGGCCGTAGCAGCGCCTGCCAACACGGAGACGGCCCCAACTGCTGCGGCTCCGGTGACCGTCGCCACCGAGGCTGCGGCCCCGACACAGGCGGCGAGCGCGGCGGCAGCGGACACCCAGGTGGCAAGCGCAGCGGCAGCCGCGCAGGCGCCGGTCGCCGAGGAGCCCGAGGAGGACGAAGAGCTCACGCTGATCCAGCAAGTTGAACCTGAATTCCCGCGTGAGCTGCGCAACACCATCTCGCAGGGCAAAGTGATGCTGGCCTTTACCGTGCAACCCGATGGCAGTGTCACCGGCACCACGATCGTGAGCGCCTCCAACCGCAGGCTGAGCAAGCCGGCGATGGAGGCGGTGTCCAAATGGCGCTTCACCCCGATTCGTACGGCGCGCACGGCTCAGGTCGAAATCGAGTTCAACCGGCAATAAAAAGGGCGCCGCGGCGCCCTGTTTTCAGCCCGCCAGCGCGCGCTGGATGATGATTTTCTGCACGTCACTCGTGCCTTCGTAGATCTGGCAAACCCGCACGTCGCGGTAGATGCGCTCCAGCGGGAAGTCGCTCACATAACCGTAACCACCCAGGGTCTGGATCGCGGCGCTGCACACTTTTTCGGCCATTTCGCTGGCAAACAGCTTGGCCATCGCGGCCTCCTTCAAACACGGCCGGCCCGCATCGCGCAGCGAGGCCGCGTGCCAGATTAGCTGGCGTGCCGCCTCAATCTGCGTGGCGCATTCGGCCAGTCGGAAACCCACCGCCTGGTGGTTGAAAATGGCCGTTCCAAAGCTCTGCCGGTCCTTTGAATAGGCCACAGCCACCTCCAGCGCGCTGCGGGCCATGCCCACGCTTTGCGCAGCAATGCCGATGCGCCCACCCTCCAGCCCGCCCAGTGCGATGCCATAGCCTTCACCCTCCTTGCCAATCAGGTTCTCGGCGGGAATACGGCAGTTGTCGAAATTGATCTGCGCCGTGTCGCTGCTGTGCTGGCCCAGCTTGTCTTCAATGCGCGCCACCACATAGCCCGGCGCGTTGGTCGGCACCAGGAAGGCACTCATGCCGCGCTTGCCCGCGCCTTTGTCGGTGACGGCGATGACGATGGCCACATCGCCATTCTTGCCGCTGGTGATGAACTGCTTGACGCCATTGATGACGTACTCATCGCCCTCCAGCACAGCCGTCGTGCGCAGTGATGAAGCATCGCTGCCCACATGCGGCTCGGTCAGGCAAAACGCGCCCAACAGCTTGCCCTGTGCCAGCGGCTCCAGCCACTGTTTCTTCTGCCGCGGATTGCCGTACTTCATCAGGATGGCGTTGACCGGACAGTTGGTGACGCTGATGACGGTGCTGGTGCCGCCGTCACCCGCCGCAATTTCTTCCAGCACCAGGGCCAGCGTCAGGTAGTCCAGCCCCGCGCCACCCAGCTCTTCGGGCACGCAAATGCCATAGGCACCCAGCGCGGCCAGGCCCTGGTGCGCGTCCTTGGGAAAGTGGTGCTCCTTGTCCCACTTGGCGGCATGGGGCCAGAGCTCTGCCTGCGCAAAGTCGCGCACGGCATCGCGCACCATTTCCTGGTCTTGGGTCAACAACATGGTCAAGGTCTCCTGAAGGGTTCTACTGTGTACTTACCAGCCAGCCATGGGCTGGCCATCGATGCCGAAGAAGCGGCCACTGTCGGCCGGTGTGAGGCGTTCCAGTGTGGCGCGCATCGCGGCCACGCTGCTCAGCACGGTCAATGGCGCGCCGCTGCCACCCATGTCGGTCTGCACCCAGCCGGGTGACAGCGCCACCAGAATGGCCTGCGGGTAATTGTGCCGTGCCGACGCCACGGCCATGTTCAGCGCCGCCTTGCTGACGCGGTAAGTCCAGCTATAGCTGGACGACACGCCGGCAATATGCCCCATGTCGCTGGTGATGAAGGCAAAGCGCCCTTGCGCCGCCTCCACCAGGGGTGCCACCTGGGGAATGGTCTGCATGGCACCGAGCACATTGGTATGCATCACCAGGTCAAAGTCCGGCTGGGTCGGTGGCGCCAGCGCATCGCCCCGGCTCATGACGCCGGCCACATAGAACGCCATGTCGATCTTCTCGCCATCCAGCTGCCAGGCCAGACCGCTGATGCTGGCTGGGCTGGCCACATCCAGTTTGATCGGCACCGCCCCCAGCACGCGCAGACGCTCCAGCGCCGCATCGTCACGCGCCGTGGCGATGACGCGCTCACCGGCGTCCAGGTACTGGCGCACCAGCTCCAGGCCAATACCGCGGGATGCGCCGATGACGAGAACGTTCATGGTCTTTTATGCCTCTAGCCCTCGTGGAATATGCCTAAACCGCTACTACTTTTCTAGCATTTCCAGCGCCACGGCGGTCGCCTCGCCGCCGCCAATGCACAGCGTGGCCAGGCCCTTCTTCAAACCGCGGGCCTGCAGCGCATACATCAGCGTCACCATGATGCGCGCGCCGGACGCGCCAATCGGGTGGCCCAGCGCGCAGGCGCCGCCGTTCACATTCACCTTGTCATGCGGCACATTCAACTCTTTCATCAGCGCCATGGGCACGACGGCAAAGGCTTCGTTCACTTCCCAAAGGTCGACATCGCCCACGGCCCAGCCGGCCTTCGCCAGCGCCTTCTGCGTGGCACCAACCGGGGCGGTGGCAAACCATTCCGGCTCCTGCGCGTGCGTGGCGTGCGCCACGATGCGGGCCAACGGCTTGCAGCCCAGCTTGGCGGCGGTGCTGGCCTTCATCATCACCAGGGCGGCGGCGCCGTCGTTGATGCTGGAGCTGGATGCGGCGGTGATGGTGCCGTCTTTCTTGAAGGCGGGTTTCAGCGTGGGGATCTTGTCGAGCTTGACCTTGCCGGGACCTTCGTCGATGGAGACCACGACGTCGCCGCCCCGGCCCTTGACCGTGACCGGTGTGATCTCGGCAGCAAAAGCGCCGGACTCGGTAGCGGCCTTGGCGCGCTGCACGCTGGCAGTGGCAAAGGCGTCCTGCTCGGCGCGCGTGAAGCTGTATTTGGCAGCGCAGTCTTCGCCAAAGGTGCCCATGGAGCGGCCAGCCTCATACGCGTCTTCCAGACCATCCAACATCATGTGGTCAAAAATGCGGTCGTGGCCGATGCGGTAACCACCGCGCGCCTTGGGCAGCAGGTAGGGCGCGTTGGTCATGCTCTCCATGCCACCGGCCACCAGCACCTCGTGGCTGCCGGCGATCAGCATGTCGTTGGCAAACATGGCCGCGCGCATGGCCGAGCCGCACATCTTGGACAGCGTGACCGCACCCGCGCTCTTAGGCAGTCCGCCCTTGAAACCGGCCTGGCGCGCAGGCGCCTGGCCCTGGCCCGCCATCAGGCAGTTGCCGAACAAGACTTCGGTCACCAAGTCAGGAGAGATGCCCGCGCGCTGCACCGCCGCCTTGATGGCCGCGCCACCCAGGTCATGCGCCGCGAGGCTGGAAAAGTCGCCCTGGAATGCGCCCATGGGGGTGCGGGCGGCGCCGACGATAACGATGGAATCCGACATGCTGGTTTCTCCTAAACAGTGATGGACAGGGATTGTAAAGAGTTGACGTTTACGTAAACGTCAATTGTGACAGAAAGCCTCCAGCGCCGCGATAAACTGCGCCCATGCCAAAACCCCCTCTCTGTATGCGCCCCCGCCAGTTGGTCGTAGGCGTTCTCCTGCTGATCACAGGTCTGCAACTGGGCGCAGCGCCCGTGGACTCGCTGGCCCCGGCCGAGATTGAACGCCGCAACGCGGCGGCGGCCTTTGTACAGACCCAGGAGCTGACCCTGCAGATGCTGCGCGCGGAGTGCGGTACGCTGATGCCCGCCGAGTCGCCGCGTGTGGTCTCCATTGCCAGGGCCTGGTTTGACCGCAACAAGGACGACATCGTCAGCGCGCGGGTCTGGCTGGACCAATACCTGGCCCACGCCAAATCCATCAGCGCGGAGCAGTACCAGCGCGAGTCCGGCGCCCTGTTGAAGGCTCTGTCCAACGGAATCATTGCCAACGCCAAGATCCACTTCCACCGCCAGCCCCCGACCGCCGAGGGCTGCGCCAACGCGTTGCGCGCCTACAGTGCGCCCGCATTCGATGTGCAAAACGTGGGCAACAACGCAGGCTACGCACAGTTTGCGGAATTCGGTAAAACGCTGCGCACGGTGCGCGAGGCCGCCGACTACGCGGTGCCACCCCAGATCAACACCCAGTTCCAGGAAAACGTGCCATTTCAACCCTTCGCCAGCCTGGAGGCCGCCAGCGCGGCCCGCGAACGCGGCGACCAACCGATGATGCGCACCCTCTATACGCGCCTGGCCGAGCATGGCGAAGGCACTGCGGCCCACGCCATGGGCCTGTCGTATCTGACCGCGGACCCGGTGTCCAGAGACTATGTGCTGGCCTACCGGTGGTTTGCGGCGGCCTGGAGCCTGGGCAATCTGGAAGGCTTGAACGCCCTGGGGGTTTTGTTGCGGGACGGCGTGGGCCTGCCGGCCAATACCCGCCTGGCCTACGGCGCCTTCCTGCTGGCCCAGCAGGGGGCCCGCGACCAAGCCGCCTTTGACCGCAGCCAGCGCAACGCGCAAGGCATGCTGGCCAGGATTTCGGACGCCGACCGCACGGCACTGGCCTGCATGACGATCAAAGCCTTTGACGCCGCGCTGCAAACCCCGGACACCGCACAGCCGCTGGTCCCCGGCACCCCCATCCATCGGGGCCAGCGCACACTGGGTCAGATCGTGCCCGCCCTGGCGAGCGCCCAACCCGGCGCCTGTCCCTGAGCGACAGCTCCTCCTGCCATGCTCCATTGATTGCGTCTGTTGCTCCTGGGCGGCCAGATCTACTGGCTCGCCGGCAACGTGCTGGTCGGGCGCGGCAATGCCACGGAGGCCCAACAAGCGATGCTGCAATCGACCGACACGCTGCAGACCGGGTTTGACGAAGCAAGCAGTGGCTAGCCGCATCGGGGCGATGTCAGGGGCAGTTGCAAAAGAAAAAAAGTTCGTACAGAATTTCCTCACGCTCAGGAGATTGTGAGGCATGCAAGTCTTCGACAAGGTAGTGGATCAGGTCCAGTCTGTTGGTCTGCCGGTAGTGGCTGTGTCGCTGACGGCCGTTCCCCGCGCCAACACGCCGGTGCTGCTGATGGTGCATTGGCACGGATTTGTCCATCCCCAGGCGCCGCGACTTTCTCAAGCCGGCACACCTCTTCGCACGCCCGTGAGCATTCCCGGTTCGGCGCTGCAATTGAGCGATACGTGGCGAACAATGGAAAACCTGGATGACGCCATGTTGCAGGCTGCGTGGCAGTTTGGCGCTTGGGACCTGGTGCGCGAAGAGCGGCGCGGATGCAACACTGCCGGCGCATCCGAACGGGAGGCGCTAGAGTGCCGTCAGGCCTTTGCAGAGAATCCCTTTGATGGCCCCGCCGAACCTTTGATGCTGGCGGAAGCCCCGGATCGCGAGGACCTGATGCACTTTGGCGCGCGCGTCGGCTATGTGCGCTGGCAATTCCACCCTGTAAAAAACGGGCTTTGGAGCGACTCTGCAGGCGACGACACTTTGCAGGCCGATGGAAGCCGCAAGCTCCCCTGTCCCGTCGTTGCCAGACCGGTTGTTGGAACTCGTCTTTCTCAAACCCGCTATCGCCTGGGACACAGCAGTCGCATGGTCCTGCTCTAACGCTACCCCAAAAAATTTTTGCGGGGTCGGTCCTTGAAACTCCTGCTTGAATCCATATTTCAAAAATCGCTGATTCCTTGAGTCAGCTTGTCGAGCCATGTGGCCCGGCAAGTAACCCTAATCTGATTTTGAACAGGAGATTTCGTCATGGAAATTCGTCCCCTTTACGACCGGATTATCGTTAAGCGGATTGATCAACAACGACAGACCGCATCCGGCATTGTCATTCCCGACACGGTCACCGAAAAGCCCGAACAGGGCGACGTCATCGCGGTAGGCAACGGCCGCCTGCTGCAGGACGGCAGCCTGCGCCCTTTGCAGGTAGCCAGAGGCGACCGCGTGCTCTTTGGCAAATATGCGGGTCAGGCCGTCAAAGTCGAGGACCAGGAACTGCTGGTCCTCAAGGAAGAGGATGTGCTGGGCATCATTGCATCTGGCGGTTCTGCCCACCTGAAGAAAGTTGCTTGATTACGTATTTCACAGATTCACTAGGAGATTGAAAAATGGCAGCAAAAGAAGTCAAGTTTCATGATGGCGCCCGCACCCGCATCCTCAAAGGTGTGAACACGCTGGCCGACGCCGTCAAGGTCACCCTGGGTCCCAAAGGCCGCAATGTGGTCATCGAAAAGAGCTTTGGTTCCCCCATCATCACCAAGGATGGAGTGACCGTCGCCAAGGAGATTGAGCTCAAGGACAAGTTTGAAAACATGGGCGCTCAGATGGTCAAACAGGTCGCGTCCAAAACCGCCGATGTGGCTGGCGACGGCACCACAACGGCCACCGTACTGGCGCAGGCCATCGTCAAGGAAGGCATGAAGTATGTGACTGCCGGCATGAACCCGATGGACCTCAAGCGCGGCATCGACCAGGCCACGCAGGCCATCGTGACCGAACTCAAGGCCCTGTCAAAGCCCTGCAGCACCAACAAGGAAATTGCCCAGGTGGCGGCGCTATCAGCCAACTCCGACACGGCCATCGGCGACATCATTGCCAAGGCGATGGAAAAGGTAGGCAAGGAGGGCGTGATCACGGTGGAGGATGGCAAGTCCCTGGAGAACGAACTGGACGTGGTCGAAGGCATGCAGTTTGACCGCGGATATATAAGCCCCTATTTCGTTAACAATCCCGAAAAGCAGGTGTGCGCGCTCGACGATCCGCTGGTGCTGCTGCACGACAAGAAGATCTCCAACATCCGCGATCTGCTGCCAGTCCTGGAAGACGTTGCCAAGGCGGGCAAGCCGCTGCTTATCATTGCAGAAGACCTGGAAGGCGAAGCATTGGCAACGCTGGTGGTCAACAGCATGCGCGGCGTGTTGAAGGTCGCTGCAGTCAAGGCACCCGGCTTTGGCGACCGGCGCAAGGCGATGCTGGAAGACATTGCCATTCTCACCGGTGGCATTGTCATCGCAGAAGAAACCGGCAAGCAACTGGACAAGACAACCATTGCGGATCTGGGTCGCGCCAAGCGCGTGGAAATCCACAAGGACGCCACTACCATCATCGATGGTGCGGGAGACCAGGCCAAGATCAGTTCACGGGTCTCCACGCTGCAAGCTGAAATGCAGGACTGCACGTCAGACTATGACAAGGAGAAACTGCAGGAACGCATCGCCAAACTGGCCGGTGGCGTGGCGGTCATCAAGATCGGTGCGGCCACTGAAGTCGAGATGAAGGAAAAGAAAGACCGTGTCGACGACGCATTGCACGCTACACGGGCTGCGGTGGAAGAAGGCATCGTCCCGGGCGGTGGTGTGGCCTTGCTGCGCGCACGCGCTGCGGTCAAAGACCTGAAAGGCACCAACCACGACCAGGACGCCGGCATCAAGATCGTCCTGCGCGCCATTGAGGAGCCGCTGCGGGTCATTGCCACCAATGCAGGTGACGAGGCTTCAGTGGTGGTTGACAAGGTGCTGGCGGGCAAAGGCTCCTGGGGCTACAACGCAGGCACCGCGCAGTATGGCGATTTGATCCAAATGGGCGTCATTGACCCCACGAAGGTCACACGCGCTGCGCTGCAGAACGCCGCCTCGGTCGCTGGCCTGATCCTCACGACCGACGCCAGCGTGGCCGAGACGCCGAAAGAGGACAAGTCGGTAGCGGCTGCGACCGCCGATATGGACTACTGAGCGTCGTGCGGTGAAACCCGGGGGAAGCGTGCTTCCCCCGGGTGCGTCAACAACTGGAGAGTGATCGCTATGTCAAAAAACCATTCCTTCGCGCAGGCCGATGCAACGCGTCGGCATGGTATGCCGTCCGATTGCAATACCCACCAGATACCCATGAAGGCTGGTGCCATGGATAGGCTGACTGCCTGGTTCTCAGGCGAAATTGCATTGACCCGTTCCGATGCACATCGCTTGCTGGAAAGCGCCGTCGAATCGGGTCACATTGCGCAGTATCGGGCCGAGTTCGTAGCCGCCATCAAGGCGCTTGCAGCCGGCCAAAGAAGCTGGCATGACATGGGCTACCGCCTGCTTCCGGACGATTGACCATGTCGAGCGGCAACGAAGCCCGACCGCAATGGGGCGCCCGGATCTGGCTGGTCATGGTCCTGTTCGCCATTGGGAGCGCCTTGGTGCTGACTCTGACGGGCACCGCCGTTGCTGCCCCGCCAGGCGGGATTGAACCACGCGCGGTCACTGTCGGTGGTATTCATCCGCACCAGTGCTGTCGTTCAGGACCTCTGGTCACGCAACGTGCTGTCGGTGCCACGTGGCACGGGGTCCGGTTTCATCTGGGACGATGCGGGCCACGTGGTCACCAATTACCACGTGATCGAGGGCGCCAGTGAAGCAACGGTGAAGCTGGTGGACGGTAGTGACTACAAATGTAGTCTGATCGGCATCAATACGGCGATCTACAGCCCAAGCGGCACCAGCGCTGGTATTGGCTTTGCTGTGCCTGTAGATACCGTCAACCGCGTGGTTCCGCAACTCATCCGTTTTGGCAAGTATGTCCGTCCTACTTTGGGGCTTCGCATGGATGAAGATCTCAATCAGCGCCTGGCCAGTGCGCTGGAGGTCCGCGGTGTCGTGGTTTTGCGTTCACCTACCGGAAGACTCGCTCCCGGTCTGCAGGAGTCAACATTGACCCGCGACGGCAGTATTTTCCTGGGTGACATCATCACTGCAGTCAATGGAAAGTCTGTGGAAACCATCCGCCAGTTGGCGCTGCTTCTGGACGAGCTCCGCGTGGGCGATGTCGTCTCGGTTCGGCTATTGCGCAAGGGCAAGCTCGTGGTGATGGACGCCCGCCTTCAAGCAGGGGATTGACCCGTTTGCAGCGGCGAGCGGGATTTTGAAGATGACCCACTTGAAATCATTTTCCGAGTCGCTATTTCAATTTTCGAGCCGGCGGAAACTGGTCTCCTGCCGGTTTGTATCAACCTATCGGAGGACTCACCATGTATGTATCTTTGTTGAACCGGCCGAACAACCTGTTCGGCCAATTTGAACTCCTGCGCCGGGAACTGGACGAGGTGTTCGGCGCAACGGGTCTGCCCAGCAGCATCCGCTCAGTGACGCCAGGAACCATGCCTGCCATCAACGTGGGCCGCACGCCGACCAGCGTAGAAGTCTATGTATTCGTGCCGGGACTGGACACTTCCAAGGTCGATGTGACGCTGGACCGCGGCGTGCTCCGCATAGCGGGCGAACGCCCATCGGGCATCCCTGAAGCAGAGGCTCCCGTGCAAATCTACGCCCGTGAGCGAGGTGCTGGCAGCTTCACCCGCACAGTCTCGCTGCCCGACGATGTAGACCCGACACAGGTAACTGCCAACTACCGTGACGGCGTTCTGCAAATCAGCATCGCACGGCGTGAATCGGCCCAACCCAAGCGCATCACCGTTCAGTGATGCGGCCCCTAACGAAGGAGAAAAACACCATGAGCGACAACAAGCAAGTAAGCCGCGCTACCGCTGAGCAGGACCAGCAGCGCGCCGTTCTACCCGCCGTTGACGTATTCGAGGATACGTCCGGCATCACGCTGCTGGCTGACATGCCGGGTGTGCCCAAGGATCTGCTGGAGTTGAAGATTGAGGGCGAGACATTGTTGATCGAAGGAGGCGTGTGGCCCCGCACGCCAGACAACCTGGAGGCCATCTATGCCGAAGTGCGCGTGCCACACTACCGCCGCAGCTTTACGCTGAGCCGGGAATTGGACACAACCCGTATCGAAGCCAACCTGAAGGACGGTGTTCTGAATCTGCGTATTCCGAAGCAGGCGCACGCGCAGCCACGCAGGATCGCTGTCACGGCAGGTTGAGCACCTCGATTGCGAGAGCCAGACGGGATCGGGAGACAATGCGAACCTTTCTGGCTGTCGGTGTCATCCGGTGCCGGTTGGAGAATGGCTACAGGATTGCATCCATAGCCAGCCCCCGGGTGGGTCTCAGTGAATATTCCTGCGCTGGTTGGCACCCTCGAGTCCCGGGACTGATTCTTTTGAGATCGAATCGAAAATGGACGAAGTGCGCTGAATACGCCGTATGGTGTCGCGGGCTATCAGGTAAGCCTGTGTCTGACGCTCCGACATGTAAGGCAGCGCGCCATTCACTGCACTGCGGCCAGAATTTCCGCTGCCGGAAGCACGAGTATGAAGATTTGACTTCACGATCAACTCCTTTCTCTGGTTGTCGAACAAGTTGGCGGGGAGATGCCAAAAAATCACGCCACTGATATAGGCGTTGACTGCAGAAATTTCAAGTCTTCTTGTAGACTGCCGGTGAGACCTACAACGTGGGCCGTGCCAGCCTGGGCGTGGCGACACGTGACACTGCTCGCCCACGCGCAAACTCTGCCGTCAGCTTGCGCGACGCGTCCTGCGGGTCAGCCGCCCGGGTAATGGCCGTGATGACCGCCGCACCGGCCACGCCTTGCGATGCCACCTCAGCCATATTGCCCGCGTTGATACCGGCAATGCCCACCACCGGCACCGGCAACAAGCCCGCCCAGTAGCGCAGGTTGTCCAGCCCCTGCGGAATCCACGGCATGTCCTTGCTTTGCGTGGCAAAGATGGGGCCACATGCGATGTAGCTCGGGCGTTGCGCCCAGGCCCGCGCCACCTCCCAATAGCTGTGGGTGCTGATGCCCAGTCGTATGCCGGCATGGCGCAGCGCATCCAGGTCCACCTGGTCCAGGTCTTCCTGGCCCACATGCACGCCGTAGGCGCCAAGGCGCAGGGCCAGTGCCCAGTGGTCGTTGATGAAGAGTTGCGCGCCGGGTGTGGCGTTTGAAATGGCAATTGCCTCGCGCACCTGCGCCTCCAGCGTGGGGTCCTGCGCGTCCTTGATGCGCAGTTGCACGGTGCGGATGCCGCTGTCCAGCACGCGGCGCACCCAGGCAGCGCTATCGACCACGGCGTAGACGCCCAGCGCCGGGTGCTGCAGCGCGGGAAAGGCTGGGGCTGGAGCACTGCCTGCAAGCGACGCAGTGAGCGCCGGCAAGTTGACGACGTGCTGCGCAAAGTCCGGCTGCGCACACACCGGCCCTGCGCCAGCGCCCGCCGCATAGCCGTGGCGCAGCGCGTGCGTGGTCGCCATCTTGGCCAGCACCACGGCGTCTGCCACGCAGTAGCCACTGGCCAGCGCGGCGGCGGCCGTGGATGCGAAGGTGCAACCGGAGCCGTGGTGGTGCGCCGTGTCCACGCGCGGCAGGCTGAGCCAGCCGCTGGCCTGCGGGCTGCTGAGCCAGTCGCTTGCCATGCCGTCCGGTTGCGACGCATCGCCGCCGGTGATGACGACCGCCAGCGCAGGGTTGGCCACGGCACTCAGCGCGTCGGCCATGGCTTCCACATCCCCGTCGGGGTCGCCGCGCCGCGCCGTCGCCAACAGGCGCTGTGCCTCGCCCCGGTTGGGCGAGACCAGCGTCGCGCGCGGCAACAGTTCCGTCACATAGGCCTGCACCAGCGCCTCATCGGCAAAGCCGGCGCCCGTCGTAGAACCCAACACCGGATCCACGACCAGCGCCACGGTCAAACCCTTTGCGTGCGCCACGGCCCTCAACTGGTCCACCCAGCGGCAGACCACGCGCAGATTCTCCACACTGCCCAGCAGCCCGGTTTTGATGGCCTGCGGCGGCAGATCCTGCGCCAGCGCGGCCAGTTGGGCATCCAGCAGCTCCGCGCTGACCGGCTCGACGCGCGTGACGGCGACCGAGTTCTGCGCCGTGACGGCGGCCACGGCCGTGCAGCCGTGCACACCAAACGCAGCCAGGGACTTGAGGTCGGCCTGCAGGCCCGCGCCGCCCCCGCTGTCGGAGCCGGCGATGCTCCAGACGACGGGGCGCACAGTGCCTGTTTCGCCGGAAACCTTTGAGTCAAACGGGGCGGTAGCCCTCGTGGAATGGATATGAGTAGCTACTGAATTCATAGCAATATCGGGTGACCCGCCACCGGCGTGGATGCGACCGCCATGTCCTGCTGCGCCATGACGCCGGCCTCGAACGCCAGACGGCCTGCCTGTATGCCCAGCCCAAACGCCCGCGCCATGCGCACCGGGTTCAGTGCCTTGGCCACGGCGGTGTTGAGCAGCACGCCGTCCAGTCCCAGCTCCATCGCCTGCACCGCATCCGCCGGTGAGCCAATGCCGGCATCCACGATCAGCGGCACGCCGGGCAGGCGCGCGCGCAGGATGCGCAGCGCGCCGGGGTTGACCAGGCCCTGGCCGGAGCCAATCGGCGCGCCCCAGGGCATCAGTATCTTGCAGCCCACGTCCAGCAAGCGCTGGCAGCTGACCAGGTCGTCGGTGCAATACGGAAAGACGTCAAAGCCATCCTTGACCAGTTGCCGGGCGGCGTCCACCAGCTCGAACGGGTCGGGCTGCAGCGTGTGTTCATCGCCCACCACTTCGAGCTTGATCCAGGGGGTGTCAAACAGCTCGCGCGCCATTTGCGCCAGCGTGATGGCTTCGCGCGCCGTGCGGCAGCCGGCGGTGTTGGGCAGGAGGTGGGCGCCGGTGGACTTGATGATGCCGAAGAAGTCACCGTCGGCCGAGGCCGGGGCGCCCGCGGCGAGCTGGCGGCGCAGGCCCACGGTCACCACTTGCGCACCCGACGCGGCAATCGCTTGCTGCAGCACGGCGGGCGACGGGTAGCCGGCCGTGCCCAGCAAAAAGCGGCTTTGCAATTTGCGGCCGCCGATTTGCCAAGTAGCGGGTGCATCGAGCCTGGAAGGCAGAGCGTTCTGCTCCGTGTCCCCCGCCCGCTTTGCGGGCTCCTCCTTGACCTGCGCAGAACGCCCTGCCTCCCAGTCTCTCGGTGATGTGGTCATCGGTGTGGTCATCGGCCTAGCCTCCTTCAATCGGCTGAAACGTCACAATCGCATCGCCCTCGGCCAACAGGCGTTGCGCGCGCTGCGTGCGGGGCACGAACGCACCGTTGACGGCGGTGGCGAGCGCATCGCCGGCCAGCCCCTGTGCGACCATCCACTGCGCCAGCGTGCATGCGGTGGTGGTGTGCGCGGCGCCATTCACGGTCAGCGTGATGGTCGAAGCTGCGGGCAGGGTCAGGGCTGCGTTCACGTCAAGCCCCCGGCGAGCGCCTCTTCCACCACGGCGGGCGCAATCAGCCAGCCATGGCGGTACAGGCCGTTGATGCGGGTGATGCCCGCCTCGCGCGACAGTAGCGGCAGGTTGTCGGGCAAGGTGGGGCGCAGGTTGGATTCGGAATGCACCACGCGCGCCTCGGCCAGCTCGGGGATGACGCTGTGCGCGGCGCTGAGCAGCTCCAGTGTGCTGCGCAGCGACACCGGCGAGCGGTCCTCGCTCTCGATCTCGCTGGCGCCCACCACCACGATGTCGCCGGGTCGCGGCACGATGTAAACCGAATGGCGTGGATGCATCAGGCGCAGGGCACGGGTCAACTGGACGCCCGGCGCATGTAGCCAGAAGACCTCGCCCCGCACGCCGCGCACCGGCAGTTGTGGGCGGGCACCTACACCGCGCACGTCGAACACGTGGTCAAAGCGCAGGCTCTCGCCCTGCTCGGGCTGCGCCAGTCGAAGCCCTTCAACGCTCTCACGGCGAACCGAGGTCAGGGTTTGCACGCGCAACAGCCCGGGCTCCACCGCATGCACGGTGGAGCGCCAGTGCCAGTGTGTGCCCTGGCGCGTAGCCTGTGCGGCCAGCGCCTGCATGGCCTGCACGGTGTGGATCTGGCCTTCGCAGGGCAGCAGCCAGCTCAGGGCCGGGCCGTGGATGGACGGCTCCAACTCTGCCAGCCGCTTGGCGTCCAGCAGCTCGGGTTGGTAAGGAGCACCGGCTTTTGACTGCAACAAACCGACCACGCGCTCGGCCGCACCGGCGTCACTGCGGTGGGCCAGCAGCAGGCTGCCTTGCAGGCTCAGCGCCACCGGCTCGCCCAGGCCGTGCACGATGGACGGCCACAGGTAGCAGGAGCGCAGGCCCCAGGCAAACACGCGCGCGTCGGCGCACTCCAGCTCGGCCACGGGGCTGAGCAAACCGGCTGCCGTCCAGGCCGCCGCCTCGGTGCCCGACTCGGCCTTGGGCCCGGGGCCGCTGGCGGGGTCAAACACATCCACACGGTGCCCCGCGCGGCTCAGTTCCAGTGCCAGCAAACGACCCAGCAGGCCGGCTCCTGCGATTCCAATGTGCATATCAACTCTCCTGTGTTGCGAACGGCGGCTCAGCCTTTGGTGATCGGAATATAGATTTCGCTGCCGGCCTTTTTGAAGGTATCGGACATGGTTTGCATGCCCTCGTTCAAGGCCTGCTCATCGCTGACGCCCAAATTCTTGGCGTACTCGCGCACCTCCTGCGTGATCTTCATGGAACAGAACTTGGGGCCGCACATCGAGCAGAAATGCGCCACCTTGCTGGAGTCCTTGGGCAGGGTTTCGTCGTGGAAATTGCGTGCGGTGTCCGGGTCCAGCGACAGGTTGAACTGGTCCATCCAGCGGAATTCAAAACGGGCCTTGGACAAGGCGTCGTCGCGCGCCCGCACACCGGGGTGGCCCTTGGCCACGTCGGCCACGTGGGCGGCAATCTTGTAGGTGATGATGCCGGTCTTGACGTCCTCGCGGTCCGGCAGACCCAGGTGTTCCTTGGGTGTGACGTAGCACAGCATGGCCGTGCCAAACCAGCCAATCATGGCCGCGCCAATGCCGCTGGTGATGTGGTCGTAGCCGGGCGCAATGTCGGTGGTCAGCGGGCCCAGGGTGTAGAACGGGGCCTCGTCGCAGTGCTTCAACTGCTCGGTCATATTGGCCTGCACCATGTGCAGGGGCACATGGCCGGGGCCTTCTATCATGACCTGCACGTCCTGCTGCCAGGCCTTCTTGGTCAGTTCCCCCAGCGTGCGCAGCTCGGCAAACTGGGCTTCGTCGTTCGCATCGGCACCGCTGCCGGGACGCAGACCATCGCCCAGCGAATAGCTCACGTCATACGCCTTCATGATCTCCGTCATCTCATCGAAGTGCGTGTACAAAAAGTTTTCTTTGTGGTGTGCAATGCACCACTTGGCCATGATGGACCCACCACGCGACACGATGCCGGTCACACGGTTGGCGGTCAGGTGAATGAAGGCCAGACGCACCCCGGCATGCACGGTGAAGTAGTCCACGCCCTGCTCGGCCTGCTCGATCAGCGTGTCGCGGAAGATCTCCCAGGTCAGGTCCTCGGCCACGCCGCCCACTTTCTCCAGCGCCTGGTAGATCGGCACGGTGCCGATGGGCACCGGTGAGTTGCGCACGATCCAGTCGCGCGTGGTGTGGATGTTCTTGCCGGTCGACAAATCCATCACTGTGTCCGCACCCCAGCGGATGGACCAGACCAGTTTTTCGACTTCTTCCTCGATGCTGGACGTGACGGCCGAGTTGCCAATGTTGGCGTTGATCTTCACCAGGAAGTTGCGGCCAATGGCCATGGGCTCCAGCTCGGTGTGGTTGATGTTGGCGGGGATGATGGCGCGGCCGCGCGCCACCTCGCTGCGCACAAACTCGGGTGTCATGATTTTCGGGATGCTCGCGCCAAAGCTGTTGCCGGCCAGGCGTGCCTCCCGCTCGGCATTGCCCAGGTACTGCTCTATCCACTCCAGCTTCTGGTTCTCGCGGATGGCCACGTATTCCATCTCGGGGGTGATGATGCCTTTGCGCGCATAGTGCATCTGCGACACGTTGGCGCCGGCCTTGGCGCGGCGCGGCTGGCGCTGCAGGCCGGCGGCCTGGGCGCGCAGGGCGGCCAATGCATCGGTCTCGCCATTTTTGAGGCCATCGTCGAGTGCAAAGGGTGGCCGGCCGGTGTACAGCTCGGTGTCGCCGCAGGCGTCAATCCAGCCCTGGCGCACCAGCGGCAGGCCCTGGCGCACATCGATATTGGCAGCGGGGTCCGTATAGGGACCGGAGGTGTCGTATACCGTGACCGCTTCACCATTGCTCTGCATGATCTCGCGCATTGGCACCTGGATATCCGGGCGGCTGCCGGGCAGATAGCGTTTGGTGGAGGCGGGAAGCGGCTCGCGGGTGAGCTGGATGAACTGGGCGAGTTTGTCGGGTGCGTTCACTGGAAAATCTCCGGTTAAAACCCGAAGACTCGATAGACACCAGCCCCGCAAACTCTATCAATGAGAAAGACGCCACCCGGACGGTTCTTAGCCGTTGGCAGCAGTGCACTTCTTACGCTGGTATGAACCAGATCAAGTTCGCGGGTTCAGAAATCCATCTCAGCGCAACCATTGCGCACCCCGGGCAGGGCGCAGTGTACGTCAACCGCATGGGCTGCGGCCCCGGTTACGGCCTGTTCCTCAGTTCACCACCAGGCTGGCGTCCCTGAAACAGAAAGGTGATCCGCGAGATGCAATCGCGCGCCACCGTCTCACCCTGGCTCGCCGCAAGGGCCGCCATCAGGTTGGAACGCAGGTACCACAGCGCGTCAATGTCGGTCGCAAAGGTGAGCTTGCGGCGGAGCTCGGCGTTGTCAGGGCAGTATTCCTCCGCCAGCGCCAGCATCGCCCGGTGTACCTGCGAAAAAGTATCAGGAGAGCCGCTGATATCCTGGCCCAGCATGGCCCAAAAGCTGTTTCGAATGCGCATGGCAATACTCCTCTCGCCGTGGGCGGCATCCGTGCAAGGCACGCTTACCCAAACAGGCGTCCACCATCATCCGGCAATCCCGGGGCCGGCTGCAATGGTCTGTAACGGGATAGCCCCGAGTCGTGCGGGGTCTTACGATGCGTTACGTTTTGTCAGGCGCTGGCGCGTTTGCTCACTTCAGCCAGACCCTGCACATGGTTCCCCACCTGGTGGGTCCAGCGTTTGAACCACTGGCCGACCCGGTTCGCACGGGGCGCGTACAGCGGCACCAGCGCATAACGTGCGGCCACGCCATCCACAGCCGCGGGGTGGCGGTCACTCTGGATCAACACCTTGGCTTCGTGCAGGTCGATCACCGCACCCCGCACCAAGAACCGGTCCACGGCGTCCCCTGGCCGGGTCAGCCACAGGCAGCCGCCGTACACCTCAAGACGAAAACCTTCTGCGGCATTGATCAAGCGGCACTGTTGGGGCAAAAGCGTGAAGGCGGGAGAGATGTGGTGCATGGGGCAGCTCCTTGAAGGTTAGGCCTAACTGTCCGCGCTTGTGGCCTCTTTGCCCAGACACAACCTGCGCCCATGTGAGGGGCAGCACAGTCTGAATTTGGGGCATCTGTACTGCCTTGCTTGGGAAGCATCTGTGCTGCTGTTGCCAACCCCAACCGAGGGCCAAAGCATCCCGGCATGCATTAGCATGGAAACCATGAGCCCCCACCCTGTTGCCTCCACCAACACCCCTGCGCCAACCACGGTTCCGCTGTACCTGCAAATCGCGCTACACATGGCGCAAATGGTGGCCAGCGGGGCGCTCAAGATGGGCCAACGGCTGCCCTCGGTTCGCGACTCGGCGGTGCAAAACGGGGTGTCGGTATCCACTGTGGTGCAGGCGTTTCACTACCTGGAAGAACACGGCCTGGTGCAGCCACGCCCCAAGGCGGGCTACTTTGTGGCCACCGATGGCAAAGCCCTGGCCTCTACCCTGGTGCGCAAAATCGGTCACCAGAGCGCCGCACCAACCAACCCCGTATCAGCCGCCTCCGGGGTCAAACCGCTGGCCAAATTTGCCGGTTACTCCCCACAAAACAAGGTTTTTTTGACGCCGACCGCATCCGTGTGGCCGTGAGCCGCGCCACACGCCTGAAGCGCGACACCCTGACCGAGTACGCCAGCTCTTCCGGCACGACCGCCCTGCGGGATGCCGTGGCACTGCGCGCGCTGCACCTGGGGTGTGCGCTGCGGGGAGAAAAAATCGTCATCACCGCCGGGTGCATCCACGCCATATCACTGTGCCTTCAGGCTGTGACCCAGCCCGGTGATCTGGTGGCGGTGGAAAGCCCCACCTATTTCGGTTTTTTGGACTTGCTCGAAGCCATGAACCTCAAAGCCCTGGCCATCCCCTCGGACCCACGCACCGGGGTGTCTTTGCCTGCCTTGCAGCTGGCCCTGCAAACCCAGCCCATCCGCGCGGTTCTGCTGGTGCCCACCCTGTCCAACCCACAGGGTTCGGTGATGCCTCTCACACAAAAGCGCGCCCTGGCCCAACTGGTGGCCCAACACCAGGTGCCATTGATTGAGGACGTGGTGTTCAACGACCTATTGGCCACAGATGCACGGCGCAAGGCCGTCAAAGCCTTTGACACGCAGGGCTGGGTCATGATTTGCGGCTCCTTTGCTAAAACCGTGGCACCGGGCATCCGCCTGGGATGGACAGAAGCGGGGCGCTGGAGTCAAACCGTGGCGACCCTCAAGCGGGTGCAAGGTGCTTCCACCACTGCGGTGCTCGAATATGCACTGGCAGACTTGCTCACCCAAGGCAGTTACGAAGCCCAACTGCGGCGGCTGTGCCTGCTGATGAAGCAACGCCTGGGGCAGGCGCGCCGACTGATCCAGGCCAACTTTCCAAGAGGCACACGGGTGTATGACCCCCCTGCGGGCTACACCCTGTGGATCGAATTGCCGGGCCACCTGGACGGGATGGCGCTGTTTGCGCTGTGCGCGGCGCGGAGCATTCGGATCGGTCCCGGCCAGCTGTTTTGTTCCAGCTTGCAATACCAGCACTTCGTGCGCCTGAGCTTTGCCGGTGCCTGGGGAGCCACCGAGCAAGAGGCTCTGGCAGAAGTGGGCCGCCTGGCCTGCGCGCTGCAAGTGGGTGAAACGGCCCCGCCGGTATCAGCCCCCGGCCCAATCGACAGAAGCGACCTCATGTGTGACCTGATGAGTGGGGATCGCGTATCCGCTCACGATTTGTGGTGACGCCAGCAGATCGGCCGGGTGCAACGTTTACGTAAGGCCCCTTCCGCACAAAACCCGGCCAAGGGTTTTCACGCGGGTCACCCGTGAACGAAGGTGCAATACTGCGCCACCTTTTGGTCCAAAAATAACCCCCCACAGGAGACATTGCATGAATACCCGATTCCGTATCGCATTTCGCATGTTGCTGCCAGCCCTTGCGGTACTGGCCTTCGGTTCAGAGGCTGCGGCCAGCACCTTGAACCAGAACGTATCCTGGACTATCGACCGGGCGGGCACCTCGACCAAATACCGCGTGGTCGCCTATGGCGACTCCATCTACGCCGGTTACAACGGCTCCACCCTCAACGCTGCCAAATTCTCGGCGCCCACGGTGGATGCGGAGTACCTCTCGGCCTTGTGGAACAGCGACATTGAGAGCGTGCGCCGCACCAAGTCCGGTGCGGTGGCCTCTGACATTTACAACAACAAGATCGTTGCCGAGAAGTCGTACATGCAGGCCAGCTCCACCCGCGCGGTCACTTTCGAGATGTGTGGCAACGATGGACTGCAGGCGCGTACCGCCTTCAAGAAGCAAACCGGCACCTGCGACTACAGCGGCATGAACGCCGGCGTCAGCAACTGCAAGACCTATGTCGCGGCGGCCATGGATTACATCAACGCCAACGCCTACGCGGGTGTCAAGGTGAAGATCATCTCCAACCTGCACTACCCCGGCTACAACGCGGACAACGTGCAAAGCAGCTGCAAAGACGCCACGACTGGCGCCACGGTGAACCTGCGGACCACCTTCCTGCCCAAGCTGGCCACGATGAACTACTGGATGTGCGAGTACGCGCGGCAAAAGGGCTTCCAGTGCACGGACAACTTCGCCGAATACATGGGTGCCGACTACGACAGCAACGGCGACGGAGTCATCGACACCAATGGCCTGCGCTATGTCGCCGGCGAGAGCGAGGCCAGCTACCTGAACCGCATCACCAACACCCTGAAGCCCACGATACGTGATGCCAACGCGCACTTCGTGTCGGCCAGCAGCAGCTACGACTACATCCAGTCGGACGACACCCACCCGACTTACACCGGTGGCACGGTCACCGCCGGTCTGTTTGGCGGCACCACCGGCTCGGGCGCTCCACGCTACACCTCATTCACCGGTGGCAAGAGCCCGATCTGGAACCAGTACGGCCATGAGCGCATGGGTTGGGCGGTATCCACCTCCAACCCGTCGGCGCCCTGACGACCAGGAGCAGACCACCCCATGGAGCCGCGACGCCGCCGTGGCCCGCCACCACCCTGGCGCCCTTCCCTGGGCTACATCGCTCTTGCGGCCGGCATTGCAGCGGGCGGGCTCACCTATCTGGTGATGTCGCCCTCCTCACCCCCGGACGCTCCCGCCGTCACGGCAACCCCGGCACCTTTGCCAGCCCCCGCAAGCGCGGTGGCTCCTGATGGATCGGCCTCCGCCGCGGCGTCGGGTGCCGCGACTGGCCTTCGGGTCGTGCAATCCGCAGCCCAGGAGCGCGCGGTCAACGGTGACCCAACGGCCGACCTGTCCAGCTACGTGAACCCCGGCGAGAAGCCAACGATGAATGAAGTGATCACCCGACTGCACCAGGCCGGTATCGAGACCGGCCTTGGGGCCTTCTCACCACCCGGCACCCGGCCACCGATGATAGGGATCGCCGTACCCGAAGACTTTGTGCTGCCGCCAGACTATGTGCGCCACCACCAGGCGACCGATGATGGCCAGCGCATTGAGGCCATCCTGATGTTTGCGCCCGACCGCGAGTTCTTTGACACGCCCAACGGCCCGGTCAAGATTCCCAAAGACCGTGTGGTGCCGCCCGAATTGGCCCCGCCGGGGCTGGCCATACGGCGCATTGTGATTCCTGCGCCCATTGCATCGGCAGGCCCCGGGTCTTGAGCGACGTAGCGCCACGGCCCCGCTCCGTTGTTCTGCGCGTGCTGGTAGGCATCGCAGCCAGTGCGGCCCTGTCAGCCCTGTACGCGCACGGCGGCGCGGCCTGGCTGCTGGGATTTGTGTTGCTCGCGCCGTGGCTGCGCTCGTTGGACGCCTGCCGGACGATGGCGGGCGCACTGCTGTGCGCCTACGCCATGGCGCTTGCCTTCACGGCGGCCACCTTCGCCTGGTTCGGGATCGCCATCGGCCACTACACGCAGGTCGGCGGGGCCACTGGCCTGATCATCCTGCTGCTCGCGGCGCCGCTGTTCCAGCCGCAATTTCTGGTCTTCGCGCTGGTGCGCCACGTGGCCAAGCGCCGGCACGGCCCTGTGCTGTGCGCGCTGGCAGGCGCTAGCGCCTGGATAGCAACCGAATGGCTGGTGCCCAAGCTGCTGGGCGACACACTGGGCCACGGGCTGTATCCATCGCGCCTGCTGCGCCAGGGTGCCGATGTGGCCGGTGCGGCGGGGCTCACCGCCCTGCTACTGCTGGCAAATGAGGGCGTTGCGTTGGCGATGGCGCGGTGGCGCGACGGCGCCCGGGCGATGGCCAGGCCAATGGCTCTGGCTGCGCTGGCGCCACTGCTGTTGGCGGGCTACGGCCTCGTCGTGCTCGCGGCCCGGCCGGCACCCGATGGCAAGCCGCTGCGCATGGGATTGGTCCAGTCCAACATCGTGGACTATGAACGCCAACGCCAGACCAAGGGCGCCTTGGCCGTGGTGCGCGAGGTGCTGGACACGCACTTTGCGATGAGCTACGACGCGGTGGTGCGCCAGCACGCGGACGCCGTGCTGTGGTCCGAGACCGCCTACCCCACCACCTTCGGCCATCCCAAAAGCGAAGCCGGGGCCACACTCGACCGCGAGATCCTGGACATCGTCCGTTCCGCCGGCGTGCCCTTCGTTTTCGGAACCTACGACCGCGACACGGCCGGCGAATACAACGCAGCCGCCTTTGTGGCGCCTGGCACCGGCCTGCTGGGCTTTTACCGCAAGACGCGCCTCTTTCCGCTGACCGAGTTCGTGCCCGCCTGGCTGGACGGGCCGATACTGCGAGGCTGGCTGCCGTGGACCGGCACGTGGAAGGCCGGCGACGGCGCACGCGTGTTCCCGCTGCGTCTGGCCGGCGGCCGCGAGATCCCGGTGCAAGCCCTGATCTGCCTGGACGACGTGGACACCAGGCTCGCCATTGACGGCGCCCGGTTGGGGGCGCAAGCCATCCTGACGATGTCGAACGACTCCTGGTTCACCGACCACCCGCAGGGCGCGCAACTGCACCAGGCGGTGGCGGCGTTTCGCAGCATCGAAACCCGCCTGCCGCAATTCCGCGTCACCACCAACGGCTACAGCGCCGCGATCGACCCCACGGGCACAGTGGTCGCCGGGGCGCGCATGGGCGAACGCACCCTGGTGATAGCAGACCTGCCGGTAGGGCCAGCGCCGCGCACGCTGATGGTGGCCTGGGGCGATTGGGTCGGCCCCGTCGGTGTGGCATTCCTCGTGCTGCTGGCGGTGATGGCGGCATTTCCGGCATCGCGCACGCGCAGTGGGCAGACGGAATCGGAACGGGACGCGGCCATGGCGTTTCCCGCCAACGTCGCCATCTTGCCGCCCGCCGCCCGCATGGCCGCGGGGCTGCTGCGCGCCTTTGCGCGCGGCAGTCTGCTGGTGATAGGCATCGCGATACTGTCCAACGACAACCTGCGGGGCAACACCTTGGCACAGTTGCGCCTGTTCACCGGCTTCTTCCTAGCCCCCGAAGCCGCCGCGTGGTGTGTGTTGATGGCCTTTGCCGCGCGGGCCTCTATCGAGAGCGGTGTGCTGGTGCTGACGCGTGGTGCGCGGCGCCTCGAACTCGCGGTGACAGACATCGCCGCCATCGCGCCCTGGCGGCTGCCCCTGCCTGGCCCCGGCGCCGCGCTGCTGCTGACCTCGGGCGAGCGCTGGCATTACGGAATCGCACTGGCCAACCCCACGGCCTTGGCGCGCGCGCTGGCTTTGGCAGGCGGCCCGCCGTTAAAAGAAGACAGCAGCCCGTCGCGGGAGGCGAAGTATGCAAGTGCCCGTTTGGGCGTCCACCGCGGGCGGCTGGACCACCCGCTAACCAAGTTCGTCCTGTTCCCCCTGGTGCTGGCGCTTCCGGCGTTTCGGCTGCACCAGCACATTGCCTACGGCAGCAGCTTTGGCGAGTACTACACCTTCGGTCTGAAGGCCTACCTCACGACTTTCTCGCTGTGGTGGGCCGCATGGGCCATCGGCGTGGTGCTGACCGCCGCGGCCCTGCGCACGGCCATCGAGGGCGGCACGCTGCTGGCAGTGCTGCTGCGCCCCGCGCAAGCGGTGGAATTGCGGCGTTGGCTGGAACGCGCAGCACTCGCCCTGCTCTACCTGGGCTTACCGGCGTGGTTACTCCTGCACGTGATCGGAACCTAATTCGCAAGCAACGCGACCAGCACGTCGGCAGCGCGTTCAGACTGCGCACGGCTGACGTCCAGATGCGTCACCGCACGCACCGTGCGGGGCCCAAAGGCATTGACCAGCACGCCCCGCTCCCGCGCACGCGCGCTTAAAGCCGGCGCATCCAGCGGCATGGTCGCCGGCAGATGGAAGACCACGATGTTCGTCTGCACCGTGGCCAAGTCCAGCTGCACCGGCGCGCCTGAACCCAGACGCTGGGCAAATGCGTAGGCATTGGCATGGTCCTCGGGCAGCCGCGCCAGGTGGTGATCCAGCGCATGCAGCGCAGCGGCGCTGAAGATGCCGTTTTGCCGCATGGCCCCGCCCATGCGCAGGCGGTGCCGGTGTGCCGTTGCGATCAACGCCTTGGACCCCGCCAGCAGCGACCCACCCGGTGCGCCCAGACCCTTGCTGAACGCCACCGCCACCAGATCAAAAGGCGCGGACAACGTATCCAGCGCCACGCCACTGGCGGCGCTGGCGTTCCACAAGCGCGCACCGTCCAAAAAAGTCGCCAGCCCCAGCTCCCGCGCCACGACACAGATGCGCAGCACCTCATCCTGGGGCACGACCACGCCACCGGCCCGGTTGTGCGTGTTCTCGACCTCGACCAAAGTCGTCGTCGGAAAGATCGCAAAGTTGCGCGGCTTGGTCGCCGCACGCAACTCATCGGCGGTGAACACCCCGCGTTGCCCAATCTCATGGATCTGCACTCCGGCGTTGGCAGCCGCGCCACCCGCCTCGTGCCAGGCCGCGTGCGATTCAACCGAAGTCACCACCTCGTCCCCCGGCCGTGTCAACGTGCGCAAAGCCACCTGGTTAGCCATGGTGCCGCTGGGCAACCACAGCGCGGCCTCCTTGCCCAGCATCTCCGCCACGCGGGCCTGCAGGCGGTTCGTGCTGGGGTCTTCGCCATACTGGTCATCCCCCACTTCCGCCGCGGCCATCGCCGCGCGCATGGCGACGGTGGGGCGGGTGACGGTGTCGGAGCGGAGGTCAATGGGGGTGTTCATGGTCGGGGGGGCTTGTGGCTGGAGTTCAAACAGGTGGATTGTGCGCGGTGTTGATTACGCAGCGACCGCCCAAAGCTACGCCAGCATCTGTTTAACTTCATTCACCCCCGGCCCGTTGTAAGTCGAAAACCTGTTGCCGAGATGACCATCAACGCGGATACGGAGCTGATTGCTTTGCCTAGCGACCATCGTCAAAAGTCCGTTTTGAATGCGGTGGCGGAATCAAGCCCCAAGCTGCGGGTACGACGTCTTTAGACGCATTGCCGTCATACACGCGGCACTTTTTAACGTCGGGTATGCCGCGATAGCGGTCGTAGCCCGTCGACTGGTCTAAAGCCGGTGTGGGCCATACCGGTCTGTCGTTGACGCTGCCCAATTCAGCCCAAACCAGACATTCGAAACTACTGTTTGGCTGGAAAATTCGGTACTCCCCTCAATCGAGTAGTCAAACCCTGATTGGCGCGTACAGCATGTCGTATGGCGTGATTGGCATATATATAGCGCCACTGAACACCTAGACTTCTTACATCCCGAGAACTTCTCTCGGTCCATCAAAAGGAGTCTGAAATGTCCAATCAAGTAGCCCTGATTACTGGCGGCGCCACCGGCATCGGCAAGGCCGTTGCCCTCAAGCTTGTCGCCAAAGGCGTCACTGTCGTCATGAGCGGCCGTCGTGCGGAAGTCGGGCAAGCCGCCGTCGCCGAGGTTTCCGCCGCGGCCCGCGACGGTGCACAAGTTCGCTTTGTTCAGAACGATGTAGCCGATGAGGCTGCGGTCAAGTCGATGATTGACGGCATCGTGGCTGAGTTCGGTCGCCTGGACATGGCGGTCAATAACGCTGGCGTGTCCAACGAGACTGGTACTCTTGTGCAGTCGAGCAGCGACAACTACCGTGCAATGGTTGAGACTAACGTTATGGGTGTGTACTTCAGCATGAAACATGAGCTCGTTCAGATGACCAAGCAGGGAGGCGGTGCCATCGTCAACTTGGCGTCCATCGCTGGTCTAAATGGCATCGCCTGGGCGGGCCCATATGGCTCGACCAAACACGCGGTGGTGGGACTGACCAAGTCGTCTGCCCTGGACCACGCGACTCAAGGCATCCGGGTCAACGGCGTGGCACCTGGCGCCATCAAGACCGACATCATTGCCGCCCAGCTCGGCGGTGGCGACACCAACTACAACGAGGCGAGTATTTCGGCAATGCACCCCATGAATCGACTGGGCCGCCCCGAAGAAGTCGCCAATGCCATATGCTGGCTGCTGTCGGACGAAGCCAGCTTCGTCACCGGTCACATACTTAACGTAGATGGCGGCTTCCAAGCGAAGTAAGGGCAATGAATAGCACCGTTCCAGACAAGTTGAAGATTCCGGCCACGCTGTGGGAGGGCCTCAAGCGGGCCGGGGTTGACCGTGCAGAGGTCATTCGACGCGCGAACCTGCCTCTGAGCGTGCTGAGGGACGACGCGCCGATTGCCACGACGCAGTTCTTCACCCTGTGGCGGGCCATCGAAACTGTTAGTCAAGACTCGACCATTGGCCTTCGTATCGCATCGGGTCTGGACGGGGCGGTGATGCCTCTCGCTTTTGTTGCGGCACAGCACGCCCGGACGTTCCGCGACGCACTGAGTCGGGTTGCCCGTTTCAAGCGCTTGTGCGCACCCGAAGACGTTTCGGTCAAAGATTTTGCTGACTACAGTGAGCTCGTCATCCGGTGGCCTCATGGAGATTCAGAAACTGCTCCGCGTTCGTTAGTTGACGCGACGATGGCGTCGTTCGTGGAACTGGGACGCAGAGGAACAGGTGAGCGCCTTGTACCTCTGTCCCTTGAGCTCGCTCGTCCGGCCGCGTCAAGGTCTGCACTTGAGAGGTACTTCAGCTGTGACATCAAATTCGACACGAAGGTCGACCGTATTGCGTTCCGACGAGAAGACCTCGACAAGCTTTTCATCACTCACAACGAGGAACTGCTCGATGTTCTTGCACCGGAACTGGACAGGCGCCTTGAACATCACGGAGCTTCTGATTCCGTGTCGGAGCAGACCAAGTGGGTTCTGCGACGTCGTTTGACAGCCGGTCGCCCGGATATTCGCTCGGTAGCCGCTGAACTTGCGATGAGCGAACGCTCTCTACAACGCCGCCTGACGGATGAAGGCGTCAGCTTCCAAACATTGGTGAGTCAGACCCGACATCAGATGGCACTCGAGCATCTGGCAGATAACTCACTCACGCTTATCGAAATTGCCTATCTGCTGGGCTACGAAGACCAGAACTCATTCTTCCGTGCCTTCAGGCAGTGGGAGAACCAAACCCCTTCCGATTGGCGCGCTGCACATGCTGCTGAGTGTCACGCGGGCAACTAAGAGAGTTCCTATGAACCCCACCGAAACCTTTGCACCGCTGCAGTCTCTGATTCGTGAATATTTCAAAGGCGAGTACAACGAAATGATGCTCATCTTCGCGGGCTCAGCTGCGTTGACCAGCATTGCCGTTTGGCTCTGGGTTGCGACGCGCTCCGGCTTTGCCGTGGGGTTCGGCGTCACCGTCTTGGCAACTGCGATGCTACTGTGTGGAACGGCGGCATCGCTGCTTGTACGGGACAAGGGCTTGGTCGAAGAACTGACCTTGAGTATCGGCAAACCTCAACAGAGTCAGGTGTTAGCCAAAGAGCGAGCACGCATAGAGGTTGTGGTATCAAAGTATTTGTATTACCGCTACAGCGCGGCAGTGCTAGCGGCCTTGAGTGTGTTGGGCCTGCTGCTTACAAGCCGAGGCTGGGTGCACGGCGTCGTGACTGGATTGCTTCTACTGGTGGTCGCACAGGTCGTCATCGACCACTTTTCGGAGCAAAGGGCCACCCAGTACCTCGCAGCGCTTCCGTGAACTGCGGGAGCTGCCCAAGAGGCCTGAGGAGTCGGTGGCCGCTTCGGAGGCGGCTTAAGTTCCGCTTCGGGCCCGTTTTTGACCTGCGAGTTTGCGGAAGGAATGTCAACTACCAGCCCAAAAGAGTCATCGGTCGCCCAAAAGGCTGTGACTCCTCCCGCCCCAACGCTGCCGTCTGTCCTCACCGTCCAAACCAACATCACCCGCAGAGTTTGGGGCAGTGGTCCCCGCCGATTTGCTGGCCTGCAGGACAGATGAGGCGGGGGCCACTGCCCCAAACTCTGCCGCCCCGATGGCAGGAACTAGGAGACCGGCCCCCTGAACCGCTTCTCCTTGTCATACGGAAACACGTCATGCACGTGCCCGGCCAGGATGCGGTCCTTGTGCGCTTGCCAGAACGATGCCTCCAGCAAATCCGCGTGGTGCTTCATGAAGATGGCGCGCACCGCCGGATTGCCCAGCAGGAAGGGGCCGAAGGTTTCGGGAAATACATCGTGCGGGCCCACGTTGTACCAGACCTCGCCGGACATCTCTTCCTCCTCATTGCGCGGCGCGGGTATGCGGCGGAAATTGCAGTCGCTGATGTATTCGATCTCGTCGTAGTCGTAGAACACGACCTTGCCGTGGCGGGTGATGCCGAAGTTCTTCCACAGCATGTCGCCGGGGAAGATGTTGGCGGCCACCAGGTCCTTGATGGCGTTGCCGTACTCCACCACACCGCGCTCGATCTGCTCGCGGGCGCGCACGGCCGCCGGGCTGGTGTCGGCCGCGTTGGCGCCCCCGGCGTCAAAGGCTTCCTGCAGGTAGATATTCAGCGGGATCATGCGCCGCTCGATGTAGACGTGCTTGATGATGACTTCGATTTTTCCGTCACCATCACGGTCACTGATTTCCAACTGGCTGGGGGCAAATTTCTCGATCTCGGCTATCAGTTCATCGGTAAACCGCTCGCGCGGAAAGCCCACCTCGCTGTACTCCAGCGTATCGGCCATGCGGCCCACACGGTCGTGCTGCTTCACCAACAGATACTTGCCCATGATCTGCTCGCGCGTGGTTTCCTTCTGCGGCGGGAAGTAGTCCTTGATGAGCTTGAACACATAGGGAAAGCTGGGCAGGTCGAACACCAGCATGACCATGCCCTTGATGCCGGGCGCGATGCGGAATTGGTCGGTGCTGTGGCGCTGGTGGGCCAGCAGATCGCGGTAGAACAATGTCTTGCCCTGCTTGGCCAGGCCCAGCGCGTTGTAGATTTCGTTGCGCGGTTTGCGCGGCATCATGCTGCGCAAGAACTGCACGTACGCTGACGGAATCTCCATGTCCACCATGAAGTAGGCGCGTGCAAAGCTGAACAGTATCAGCAGGTCGTCCTCGCCAAACAGCGCGGCATCAATCACCAGCCGGGACCGCTGGGCGTGTGTGTCTTCCGCTGCATCACCCGCTGCATTTCTGTCGTCTGCCGTGCGCACCGCCGCCGGTGCCTTGGTGTGCAGGATGGGCAGCGCGAATGGGAACTCGTTGAAGCCGTTGATCAGCTTGCCGACGATGTAGCAGCCCTTGTTGCGAAAGAACAAACCCGTGAGCACCTGAATCTGGAAGTTGGCGCGCAGCTTGGCATCCCCCAGCCGCGACATCATGGATTCGTGTACCAGGCCGCAGTAGTGCTCCAGGTTGTCAAAGGGGCGCTGCAGGTCAAAGTCTTTGACCATCTGCACCAGCACGTCGACCATGGTGTCGCGCGTGGGGTAGTAGGCGCGGTAGGTGGGCTTCTTGTCCGACTCATCGTTCTCGATGTACTCGGTGCTGACCGCCGGGCGCACGAAGATGAAATCGTTCTGGAAATAGCTGCGGTGCAGGATCTTGGTGGTGACTGAATTGAAGAAGGTCTCGGCCAGCTCGGGCTGGTGGTGGTTGACCAGGAGGCCGATGTAGTGCAGCTTGATCTGCTGCCAGATGTCCATGGTCTGTTCGCCGGCCTTGAACTCGCGCTCCAGCCGGCGGGAGCATTCCTTGACCCGCAAATCGTAGAACTCGATGCGCTCGCGCTGGGCGCGCTGCTGGCCATGCCAGTCTGCCGTTTCAAACCGGTGCTTGGCGCGCGCCGACTCGGTACGGAACAGCTGGTAGTGGCGGTTGAACCCATCCATCATCGCTTTGGCGATGTCGTAGGCAATGGATGAATCTAGGCGGGCCGGAAACATATTGCTACTATATTGATAGCTACTTAATCAATGTTTACGAGGGCTATAGGCCTATTTCGCATGAAACGATCTAGTGACGGGGAATCAGGCGAACACCCGAAAGCGCCTGGCGGTACAGCGCATCCAGGTCGTCCTTGCCGCTCACCGTCATGTGCAAATCCTGCAGCAGGCCGTCGTGCAGACCGTAGACCCAGCCATGCAGCGTGACGTCCTGCCCGCGCGCCCAGGCATCCTTGAGCACCGTGGTTTGCGCAACATTGACCACCTGCTCGATCACATTCAACTCGCACAGCGCATCGGCACGGCCATGTTCGGGAATCACCTCCAGCACATCGCGGTGGCGGTCGCGCACATCCTGGATGTGGCGCAGCCAATTGTCGGCCAGGCCAATGCGCGCACCCTCCAGCGCCGCCTGCACGCCTGAGCAGCCGTAGTGGCCCACCACCATCACGTGCGCCACCTGCAGGCGCTCCACCGCGAACTGGATGGTCGACAGGGCGTTCAGATCCGAATGCACCACCACGTTGGCGACGTTGCGGTGCACAAACACCTCGCCAGGCTCCAGCCCGGTGATCTGGTTGGCGGGTACGCGGCTGTCGGAGCAGCCTATCCACATGTAGCGCGGTTTTTGCTGGGCCTTGAGGTTGGTGAAGAAGCCGGGGCGCTCGGACTCCATCTGGGCGGCCCAGGCGCGGTTGTGGGCAAAGAGATCGTTGAGTTTGGTTGACATGAAGAGCCCTATTTTTTGAGAGATATACGCACGTTCCAGTCGAGCAGGCCATAGCGGGCCCGCTCCTGCTGGTCGTCCAACGCGTTGAATTGGCAGTCGGTACCGGCCGGTTTGTCAGCCGAAGCGGGTGCCGAGCTGCAGGCAAAGGAATTCGGGTTGCCCAGTTGCCACAGGCCCTGGGCGTTGCGCGCCTCGCCGGTGAAGAACAGGATGCGCGGCGCATCCAGCGGCGTGGCCTCTGGCGCGCGCAGCAGGTTGCGCCCGGCGTTGATGTAGGGGCCGCTCACGCCCACCAGCGGCAACAGGGTGTTGAACATGTCGCGGTGGCTGGCCGGCAAGGCTTGCTGCGGGCCGCACTGCGTGCCCCCCAGCCCCTCGCCCCAGACCACGAATGGCACCTGGCGCTGCAGGTAGCGCCGGGGCGCCTCGGCATACATGCCAAAGGAGCGCACATTGTGGTCACCCGTGGCGGCGATGATGGTGTTGGCCTTGAGCGGCCCTTTCTGCACATCCTGCACAAAGCCGCCCAGCAAATCGGCGGCGTAGTGGTAGGAATCCAGATTGAGCATCAGCGTGTCGGACGTGGTCTCGCCCTTCCATTGCGCCATGTCGCGCGGCACGCGCTGGTAGTCGGCCGGCAGGTCGTAGGGTGGGTGGTTGGTGCTGGTCAGCACAAACACAAAGATGGGCTTGTCCACCGGCTGGGCGGCCAGACGCTTGTTCAGGTACTTGAAGACGTAGCTGTCCCACACACCCCAGATGCCGAGGTTCGCGTCGGGGTACTGCTCCTTTAGCGTGTTGGCATCCACCACCTCGTCAAAACCCTGCACCGCCAGCACGCGGTTCAGGTCGCGCCAGCCGGAGCGCGCCGAGGTGACAAACAGGGTCTGGTAGCCCGCATCCTTGACCACTTTGGGAATAGCCCACGGAATCGGCTTGCGGCCGACATCGCCCAGGGTCAGCGGGGTGATCGGGGTGGAAAACAGAATCGCCTCCAGCGAAGGGTGCGTGCCCGCATGGGCCGAGTCGAAATTACTGAAATGGCAGGCCTTGTCGAGAGTCGGTGCCAGACGGCCCAGAACGTCGAACTTCGGCCCCTGGTACAGCATGGGCTCGGCGCTCCACGACTCCATCAGGAAGAACACCAGGTTCTTCTTCGGTGTGCCGGCCGGCAGGGCCGCGTGGGCGGAAAGCGCGGCCTTGATTTCTGCATCGCTGCTGTGGGGCAGGCCCAGCACCTGGGCTGCGGCCTGGGCCGAGTCAAAGCCCATGGCCTTGAGACCGGCGAGCGGGTTTTGCAGGTTCTGCGACTGGCCGCGGCTGTCCCACGCATATTTGAGCGCAATGGGGCCGTTGGGCACCATGTCGTTGAGGAACTGCGAAGTGGTCACCGTGAGGTGCTGGCGCTGCAGCGCCATCTCGCGGATCGTGCCCTTGCCGGCAAAGAGCAGTGCAAAGAACACGACGATGGCCAGCACCAGCTTGATGGCGGCATGGTGGGACTGCAGCACGGCATCCGGTTTGAGGCGCACCACCAGGGAGCGGTGCAGTGCCACCGAGCCAACCGTCAACACCGCGGCCAGCAGCAGGGTCCAGATCACCGGAAAGTCGCGCCAGATGGTCTGCAGCACGGCGGTGGTGTCGTCTTCCACCAGGCCAAACACCAGCGAATCAATGGGGGTCTTGTAAAAGCCGAAGTAATGCAGGTTGACCAGGGACAGCATCACGTACAAAAACGCCACCCCGGCGGCGATGCGCCCCTGCACCTTGCCCGAGACCCAGGGCAGCACCAGCAGTAGCAAAAAGCCCGCCACGGCGCTGACCTTCAGATCGAAGCGGAAGCCCTGGACCAGCACACTGGCCAGGTCGGTCGTGGAGACGTGGTATCCGCTGGGCCAGAAGTACGCCAGTTGCCCCAGGCGGATCAGGGACAGCGCCACCACCAAAGGCACGATCAGCACCCATGCACGCAGCAGGCCGCGCAGCAGGCCGCGCGGAATGGCGTGGAAAAAGGAACTCAGTGTGCGGGCAATGGGGGATTTCATCAGCCCTACATTGTCTCAGCGAACAGCTCCCGGCCGATCAGCATGCGGCGAATCTCCGATGTACCCGCGCCGATTTCGTACAGCTTGGCGTCGCGCCACAGGCGGCCCAGCGGGTATTCGTTGATGTAGCCGTTGCCGCCAAAAATCTGGACGCCCTCGCCGGCCATCCAGGTCGCCTTCTCGGCGGTCCACAGGATGACGGAGGCGCAGTCCTTGCGTACCTGGCGTACGTGCTCCACGCCCAGCAGGTCCAGGTTCTTGGCCACGGTGTAGGCAAAGGAGCGCCCCGCCTGCAGCACGGTGTACATGTCGGCGACCTTGCCCTGGATCAGCTGGAACTCGCCAATGCTCTGGCCGAACTGCTTGCGGTCGTGGATGTAGGGGATGACGTTGTCCATGACGGACTGCATGATGCC
>JAUSNJ010000191.1 GCA_030645355.1 Rhodoferax sp.
GCATCCTATACCGCCCCACCAACATCTTCCACCGCCACCGCAAGAACGCCTCATTTCCATGTCACACAACCAATTCGACAAAAAGTCCACTGCCTGGTCCGCCCTGTTCTCGGAACCCATGAGCGATCTGGTCAAGCGCTACACCGCCAGCGTCTTTTTCGACAAGCGACTGTGGCAGGCCGACATTGCCGGCTCGCTGGCCCATGCGGAAATGCTCAGTTGCCAAAAAATCCTCCCGGCAGAAGACTACAGCGCGATTCAGCGCGGCATGGCCAGCATCGCGGCCGAGATCGAAGCCGGCGCCTTTGAATGGAAGCTCGACCTGGAAGACGTGCACTTCAACATCGAAGCGCGCCTGACGCAACTGGTGGGTGATGCCGGCAAGCGCCTGCACACCGGACGCAGCCGCAACGACCAGGTCGCCACCGACGTGCGGCTGTGGCTGCGCGGCGAAATCGATTTGATTACCGGCCTGCTCATCGAGCTGCAAAAGGCGCTGCTGGAAGTCGCCGAAAAAAACGTCGAAGTGATCCTGCCGGGCTTCACCCATTTGCAGGTGGCGCAACCGGTGAGCTTCGGACACCACTTGCTGGCCTACGTGGAAATGTTCAGCCGTGACGCCCAGCGCATGGGCGAGGTCCGTGCGCGCACCAACCGCCTGCCGCTGGGCGCCGCCGCCCTGGCCGGCACCAGCTACCCGCTGGACCGCGAACGCGTGGCTCGCACGCTGGGCATGGTCGATGCGCATGGCCATCCGCAGGTCTGCCAGAACAGCCTGGATGCGGTCAGCGACCGCGACTTCGCCATCGAGTTCACGGCAGCCGCCACGCTGTGCATGGTCCACATCAGCCGCATGAGCGAAGAGCTTATTTTGTGGATGAGCCAGAACTTTGGCTTCATCAAAATTGCCGACCGCTTCACCACCGGCAGCTCCATCATGCCGCAAAAGAAAAACCCCGACGTGCCCGAACTGGCACGCGGCAAGACCGGCCGCGTCGTCGGCCACCTGATGGGCCTGATCACGCTGATGAAGGGCCAGCCCCTGGCCTACAACAAGGACAATCAAGAGGACAAGGAACCGCTGTTCGACACCGTGGACACGCTCAAGGACACACTGCGCATTTTCAGCGAGATGGTCGGCGGCCAGTTGAACCCGGCCACCGGCATCAAGGAAGGCGGCATCACCGTCAACCCGGTTCCGATGGAGCAGGCCGCGCTGAAGGGCTACGCCACCGCCACCGACCTGGCCGACTACCTGGTCAAGAAGGGCCTGCCGTTCCGCGATGCACACGAGATCGTCGCCCACGCCGTGAAAGCTGCCACCTCGCACCAGGTGGATTTGTCGGAACTGCCGCTGGCCGTGCTGCAGGAGTTCAACCCCAAGATCGAAAAAGACGTGTACGAGTGCTTGAGCCTGCGCGGCTCGCTGAATGCGCGCAACACGCTGGGCGGCACGGCGCCGGTGCAGGTGCGCGCGCAGGTGGCACGGCATCGGGCACGGCTGGCGTAGGTTTGCTTCTATTTCGATAGCAAACTATTGATATTTTACGAGGGCTACCGGCATATTTTCTATGCAGCGGTCCGCCAGAGCACGTCAAAGAAAATCATGAATAAGCAACACATTTGGGTATGGCTTTTGGTGCTGCTCAGCGCCTTCTCGATGCATGTGCACAGCGCGGGTGCTGTCGACGAAGCACAGGTGACTACCTTCCTGGCAAAACGCCAATCACTTGTTGGCGATGGCAAGGTCGACCTCGCAGAGATGTCAAAGGCCATCCGGTCAGCGGTGACAGAAGGCGAGCGGCTGGAGAAGGAGGCAAAGTATCAAGTTGCACTCAACCGATTGGCCGATCTTCAAAAGTATGCGCCAATGCTCGACATCCCAAGCTTTGACGTACATATGCTTTCGTCCTGGCTATACACGAAGACTGGCGATACCGCCATGGCATCGGCACATAGATTGCGCGCGGACGCCATGCGCGAAGTCATCACGGGTCGGATTGGAACGGGACAATCGCCCGAGACCGCTGTCCGTGTGGTGATGGTCAACGAAATCACCGAGTGGGTGCGCATGCAGATGGCGCGCATATCGGACGTTCAATCGCGATCACACATGGGCCGCGGTTTGACTGTGGTCACCTACAGTGGTCCATCAACGGTGAACAAGCCTTCGACTGCCTTTTTCGAGTTGGATGCGAGAGTTCAAACCAGCACCAACTCACGGTTGGGCCTTTTTTCGCCCATTCCGATTGAGCAGATGAAGCCAGAGCATCGGACCCTGTTTGAGCTGGCGAAGGCCAGACGTGATGAATTCCTCAACGACTCACAAATGCCATATCTGGAACTGGTCAGCAAAGTGAGAGACACACTGGCAAAGGTGGCACAGCTTGAGGCGCAAGGCAAATCGGAAGACGCGATGTCGGCCCTGAAAGAAATTGAGTCACTCCGGCCGATCGAGAGTATTCCCATTCCAGACCTCATTGGGGCCTACAGTGCATTGAACGGAAAGCTGGGCAACAGCGAGAAGCAGCGCGAACTTCGCGGACTTCTGTTCGGAATCAATCAGGCCATTGCGCACAGCGGCGATGCACTGACACCGCAAACCGCAGTCCACGTGATTGCCACCTCGGAGGAGTATTCATGGCTCGCCGACAAGCGCTTGGTCAGGAAGAACCAAAGGATTGTCGACACGCCAATCGGCAAGTTTGATGTGCTCACCACCAGCAATGCGGCCGGGGAAGAGCGAGACTATTACTTCAACATTACGAGAATGTATGCAAAGTATGCTCAAGCCTTCGGAGGTGCGAGCACCAAGTAGGCATGGCGTGCACCCGGGCCCAGCAGTGCGCCTAACATCTAATACGCCGGATCCCGCATCTCCAACCGAATAGCATCAATCGCCGCCAGCGTCTCTGGCGTCAGCGTAGTGCCAAACGCGTTGATGTCTTCATCCAGCTGCGCCAGCGAGGTCACACCAATGATGGTGCTGGCCACCTGCCACTTGGTGTAGCAAAAGGCCAGCGCCAGCTGCGTGGGCGTCAAGCCCACCGATTGGGCCAGCGCGTTGTAGCGCTTGGCTGCGGCCAGAGACTGGGGGCGGCCCCAGCGCTGTTTGCGGATCGATTCAAACTTGGCGATGCGCGCCTCTTGCGGCGCATCGGGGCCCACCGTGCCACCCGCGTCGTACTTGCCGGTCAAGAGGCCAAAGGCCAGTGGTGAATAGGCCAGCAGCGACACGCCCAGCCGGTGCATGGTCTCGTCCAATCCATTCTCCAGCCCGCGGCTGATCAGGTTGTAGACGTTTTGCACCGTGGCCACACGCGGCAGGCCATGCTGCTCGGCCAAGCGCACACACTCGTGCACGCCATAGGGCGTTTCGTTGGACAGGCCCACGGCGCGCACCTTGCCGGCTTTGACGAGCTGGCCCAGCGCTTCGAGCTGCGCGTGCAGGCTGGTCTGCGCCTGCTCGTCAATGGGCTTGTAGTACAGCGCGCCAAACATGGGCACCGAGCGATTCGGCCAGTGCAGCTGGTAGAGGTCGATGACATCGGTCTTGAGCCGCCGCAGGCTGCCGTCGCAGGCGGCAATGATGTCGGCGCCGCTCAGATCGCCCTTGCCGCCGCGCACCCAGGGCATGCCGCGTGACGGCCCAGCCACCTTGGTGGCGATCACCAGCTTTTGCCGCAGACCGGGGCGAGCGGCCAGCCAGTTGCCGATGATGGTCTCGGTGGCGTTGAAAGTCTCGGCCCGTGCGGGCACGGCATACATCTCAGCCGTGTCCAGAAAATTGATGCCGCGCTCCACCGCGCGGTCCATGATGGTATGGGCCGCAGGTTCATCCACCTGTTCGCCAAAGGTCATGGTGCCCAGGCAGATGGGGGTGACGTGCAGATCGCTATGGCCGAGGGTAAGGGTTTTCATGGTGTGATGGACTCGAGAAACATTGATTTACGTATAGTCAGACTTTACATCGGAGGTTTTATGAAGCTGATACTCACAAGCCTGTTGTTGGCGTTGTCCAGTGGACTTTCGGTCGCCCAGGTGACTGCGGGTCGATCACTGGGACAAAGCCTGTATTTGCCGATCTACTCCCACATCTGGCATGGCGATTTGGTTGCCAATGGTGAGCGGACCAAGACGCTGGTCTCCGTTTCCGTGAGCATTCGCAATACCGATCCGGTCAAGCCCATCCGGATCCTGTCGGCGCAGTACTACGATACCGATGGCAAAAAGCTCAAGGAGTACGTGTCCTCCCCGAAGACCATCGGACCCATGGGCACCCATGAGTTGTTTGTTCCGCGCAGCGACGACACGGGCGGCTCCGGTGCCAATTTCGTGATTCAGTGGAAATCCGATACGCCCGCCAGCCCGCCCATGGTGGAAGGTGTCCACGCGAATCTGCCTGCGGGCCGCTCCATTGCGTTCATCAGCTCGGCGCGGGTTCTCCCGGACGAGTAAACGCGAAAACCATGGAACACAACGTATCGCTGATTTCGACCATCGCCGCGGCATTCAGCGTTGCGCTCGTTCTTGGGTTCGCGGCGGAACGCATCAAGGTTCCGGCATTGGTCGGCTACCTGGTGGCCGGCATCCTTATCGGACCCGCGACGCCCGGGTTCGTGGCGGACGTGCACATCGCATCCCAGCTCTCGGAGATCGGCATCATGTTGCTGATGTTTGGAGTCGGCCTGCACTTTTCTCCCGACGATCTGCTGGCCGTGAGACGGGTTGCCGTTCCCGGTGCGGCCCTGCAGATGGGTGCAACAACCCTGCTGGGTACGGCCGTGGCGCAGTGGTGGGGCTGGAGTCTGGGGGGGGCTTTGGTTTTTGGCCTGTCGCTGGCCTGTGCCAGCACCGTCGTGCTTCTCAAAACACTGGAGACGCGTGACCTGCTGAACACCATGAATGGCCGTATCGCCGTGGGCTGGCTGGTGGTTCAGGATCTGGTCACGGTCCTCGTCCTGGTCGTATTGCCTGCGCTGGCCGGTGTGCTCGGTGGCCCGGTGGCGGCCGTCGCCGATGCCAAGCCACTGTGGGTCACGCTGGGGCAAACGCTGCTGCAGGTTTCCGCCTTCATCGTGCTGATGATGGTGGTGGGCCGCCGGGCAATGCCCTGGCTGCTGTGGCACGTGGCGCGCACGGGTTCCCGTGAGTTGTTCACCCTGTCGGTGGTGGCAACCGCCATCGGCATTGCCTATGGTGCATCGGAGATTTTCAGCGTCTCGTTCGCGTTGGGTGCCTTCTTCGCGGGCTCCGTCATGCGTGAATCCGAGTTCAGCCATCGCGCGGCGCAAGAGTCACTGCCGCTGCGTGATGCATTTTCGGTGCTGTTTTTTGTATCGGTTGGCATGCTGGTGGACCCGACAATCCTCGTGGGCCAGCCGCTGCGTGTGCTTGGCGTGGTGGCCATCATCATCTTCAGCAATTCGATCGCCGCGCTGGCCCTGGTCGTCGCGCTGCGCTATCCACTCAAGACCGCCTTGACGCTGGCCGCAAGCCTGGCGCAGATTGGCGAGTTCTCGATCATCCTGGCGGGCCTGGGCTTGTCGCTGGGGCTGCTGCCTTCGGAGGGCATGAGCCTGGTGCTGGCCGGGGTGCTGATTTCCATTGCCCTGAACTCATTTCTGCTGTCGGCCATCGACCCCTGCCAGCGCTGGCTGCTCCGGCGTTCAGCCCTGGCGCGGCGTCTGGAGCGGCCCGAGGAGCCGTATGCCGAACTGCCCATGAGTACCGAACGCAAGTACCTGGAGGGACAGGTGGTACTGGTGGGTTACGGTCGGGTGGGGCGTCGCATCGCCAAGGCGCTGGATGCCCGCGGCATCCCCTATGTCGTGGCCGAACAGAATCGGGAACTGGTCGATGAGTTGCGCAAGAACGGCGGTGTTGCCGTGTCGGGCAATGCCGCCGAGCCGTCCGTGTTGATTCAGGCGCATATCGCGGACGCGGCCATGCTGGTCATCGCCTCGCCAGACACCTTCAACGTGCGGCAAATGGCGCAGACTGCAAGGGCGCTCAATCCGGACATTGAAATCATCGTTCGCACCCACAACGAAGAAGAGTCTGTGTTGCTCAAGAAAGAGGGCATAGGGCTTGTTTTCTTCGGCGAGGAGGAGTTGGCTAGAGGAATGACAACCCACGTGCTGGAGCGTTTTCCGCCCGCCCCGCAAAGCCACGCCAGTCATTGACGCGTCAACGCCTTCAACTCCGCCAGCACCTCCTGCGTGTGCTCACCCAGCAAGGGCGCGGGGCGGCGAACGGATGTCGGCGTGTCGCCCATGCGCACCGGCGGGCGCAGCTGGCGCAGGCGACCCTCATGCGGGTGGGCGACGTCCAGCCAGGCGCCGGTAGCGGCCAGGTGCGGGTCGGTCAGCAAATCGTCGAGCTTCATCATCGGCATGACGGGAATGTCGTGCGCCGCCAGCTCGCGCAGCCAGTGCGCGGTGCTGTGCGCGCGCAGATGGTCCTGCACAAAACCGTAGAGCGCGTCGATGTGGGTAATGCGCGCGCTCTGGGTGGTGAAGCGCGGGTCGGTTTCAAAGCGTTCGGGCTCGCCGACCAGCGCCAGGAAAGCCTTCCAATGCGCGTCGTTGTACATCAGTGCGCAGACATGGCCATCTGACGTGGCATAGGGCTTGCGATTGGGTGCCAGCATGCGGCTGTGGCCCATGGGGCCGATGGGTGGCTCCCAGGTGGCGCCGCCCAGGTGTTCGCCCAGCACAAACTGCAGCAGACATTCGAACATCGGTACTTCCACGCTCTGGCCGCGCCCGGTGCGCACGCGGGCCAAGAGCGCGGCCATGATGGCGTGCACCATGTTCAGGCCGGTCACGCGGTCGGCAAAGGTGGCGGGCACGTAGCGCGGCTCAGGGCTGCCGCTTTGCGTCATCAGCCAGGGGATGCAGGCCGCGCCCTGGATCAGGTCGTCGTAGGCGGGCCAGTCGGAATACGGGCCGCCCTCGCTGTAGCCGTAGGCGCCGCAGTAGACGATGCGCGGGTTCACGGTCTGCACCGCCTGCCATGACAGCCCCAGGCGCGCCATGCTGGCCGGGCGGATGTTGTAGGCCAGCACGTCAGCCGTGGCGCAGAGCTGCAACAGCGTGGCGCGATCGGCGGCCTGTTTCAGGTCCAAAACGACCGAGCGCTTGTTGCGGTTGGCGTTGATGAAGATGTGGCCCATGCCCGGGTGCTGCATAGGCCCCGCATGGCGCATGATGTCGCCGCCCGGTGGCTCGATCTTGATGACGTCGGCGCCGTAGTCACCCAGGATTTGCGTGGCATACGGGCCGAGCACGACGCCGGTCATGTCGATGACGCGGTAGCCGGCCAAGGCGCCGTCGTTCACTTCCGCATCAGTCATAAGCTAGCATTTAAATAGCAATATACGCAGCAATGACGAGGGCTAGCGGCCTATTCCGGTGTGATGTTTGCGGCCTTGACCCAGCCGGACCACTTCTTGATTTCAGCGTCAATGGTCTTGGCCAGCTGGGCGGAGTCCTGGTAGTCCACGTCGATACCCACACCGGCAATCTTCTCGCGCACCTCGGGCTTGGCCATCACGGTGGCAAAGGCCGCACCGACCTTGGCCTTCACGTCGGCGGGCAAACCAGCGGGGGCCATCAGGCCAAACCAGGCGCCCATGGCGTAGTCCTTGACGGTATCGCCAATGGGCGGCACCTGCGGCGCCTTGCCTGCCCTTTTGGCCGTGGTGACACCCAGGCCCCGCAGACGTCCGCCATTCATTTGCGACACCGCGTTGCCCACATCAGCAAATACAAATTGCAGCTGGCCACCGAGCAGGTCGGTCAGCGCCGGAGGAATGCTTTTGTACGGAACGCTCAGAAATTCCAGCCCCGCCATCTGGCCCAGCAGCGCGGCCGACACCAGCGAGCCCGACGAGCCGTGGCCATAGGCCAGCTTGCCGGGGTTGGCCTTGCCGTAGGCAATGAATTCCTTCATGTCCTTGGCCGGAAAGTCGGCCTGCACCATCAGGATGAAACCGGTCTCGCCAATCTTGCCGATGGGCGTGAAGTCCTTCACCGGGTCGTAGGACAGCTTCTTGTACAGGCTGACATTGGCGGCCTGCGTGGTGCTGGTGGTCACCAGAAAGGTGTAGCCGTCACCCGGCGCGCCCTTGACCGCCTCGGCACCCAGAATGCCATTGGCACCGGCCTTGTTCTCAACGGTAGACGACTGGCCCAGCGCTTCACCCATGGCCTGGGCCACGATGCGGCCCACGGCGTCGGTGGCGCTGCCTGCCGAGAAGGGCACCACAAACTTCAGCGGCTTGGACGGATAGGCCTGCGCCAGCGCCTGGCCAGACCAGCCGGCCAGCAGTGTCAGCGCGGCGGCTGCGGCCATGCGAGCCGTCTGGCGGCGCCGTGTGGGAAAACCCTGTGTCATGTTGTCTCCTCTTTCGTTGTTGAACTGCATCGTACTGGATGCTCAATCGCCACCGCCGCCACAGCCTCCGCCGTCGCCGCCATCCCCACCACCGCCGTCACCGGACGACTCGCTACCGCCAAAGCCATCGGCATCCCCCGACGCGCCACCGCCGCCATCGCTGAAGCTGGTTCCGCAATAAGAGTCGGACCCCGCCTGGCGGTTGATGTCACTGCAGTCGGGCACGTAGCTGTAGCCGCCGGCAATGGCGAACTTGCGGTCCAGCGCAAACAGCAGCGGCAGGCGGCCGGGCTTGCGCGGGTCTATGCTTTCTTCCTTGCAGGCCCAGTACCAGGTGCGGCGCAGGCCGTCGTTGCGCTTGGGATCGCGCCCCAGCACCTCGGCCGGCGTGTGGTGCAGCAGATTGCCAAAGGCGGCGTTGCACCAGGCCTCGTAGGCGCGGGTGTGCAGGATGAACTCGTGCCAGGCCGCGTCCACCACCTTGGATGGCATGGCCACAAACTTGCGCTGGCTGCGCAGGTAGGCGATGAAAAACTGGCGCAGGCCGTGCAGCACCAGCTCTACGTCGCGCGGCTGCAATTGCGGGTACTGGGCCAGCAGCTTGGCACCCAGAAAGCGCGGGAACGTGGCCTCGCGGATGAAGCGGCGGCGCAGGCTGGTTTCCCACACGCGCAGCGCGGCATGCAGGGCCAGGCACACCAGCGTTACCAGCACCAGTGCGATGCCACCATGTAGCGTGAAGTAGCTGGCCAGCGGCAGCGCCGGAAACGCCAGGTACTTCAGCGCCGACAGCAGCTGGATGCCGCGGCGCAGGGGGATGCGTTGGGGAAGCTTGAGTGGCATGGGGCGTCCTTCGCCGTGTATCAGGCAGCGCCGGCGCGCACGCGTGCCCGCTCCTCTTCCTGCAGGCGCAGCACGCGGCGCTGCACCTTGCCGGTGGTGGTCATGGGCAGGGCGTCGACGAATTCAATCTCCTTGGGGTACTCGTAGGGCGCCAACAAGCCCTTCACGTGGGCCTGCAGTTCCAGCGAAAGCTCTGCATGAAACTGCTCTGTAGCCCTCGTATCGCCTGCGTGCCGCGCTACAAAATCAGGAGCAATGACGACATAGGCCTTGACCACGGCACCGCGCTCGGGGTCGGGCTTGGGGACCACGGCGGCGTTGGCCACGGCCGGGTGCTTGACCAGGCAGTTCTCGATTTCGCCCGGGCCTATGCGGTAGCCTGCGGCCTTGAACACATCGTCCGCGCGGCCGTGGTACCACAGGTAGCCATCGGCGTCGCGCACGGCCTGGTCGCCGGTGCGGCACCAGTCGCCGGTGAACTTGGCGCGGGTGGCGTCGTCGTTCTTCCAGTAGCCCAGAAAGAAGATCGGATCGGGCTGACCGTGCACGTCATAGCGGTTCAGCGCTACGTCGCCAGGCACGCCCACGGGGCATTCGTTGCCATCGTCGTCGATGACGCGCACCTGGTGGCCGGGGTAGCCCATGCCCATGCTGCCGGGCTTGGAGGGCCACAGCGCATTGCAGTTGCCGACGATGTAGTTGATCTCGGTCTGGCCAAACATCTCGTTGGGTTTGATGCCCAACTGCTGCTCGCAGTAGGCAAACACCGCGTCACCCACGGCCTCGCCGGCACTCATGATGGCTTGCAACTGCAGCGCGAACTGCTGGCGCACCGTTCGCTCGGGCGTGCCGGGATAGGCCTTCATCATGGCCTTGAGCGCCGTAGGGAACAGGAAAGTGTGGGTCACACCGCACTGCCCCATCAATTCGAGCGCCGTCTGCGGGCTGAAGCGGCCGCTATAGGCCACGATGGGCCGGCCAAAGTACAGCGTGGGTAAGAGCGCATCCATCAGCCCGCCGGTCCACGCCCAGTCAGCGGGACTCCAGAACACTGCGTGGGTCTCGCCCTTCATGAACGGATCAAAGCCAAACCAGTTTTGGCTGGCCACAAACCCGGGCAGGTTGCCGATCAACGCGCGTTGCGCCAGCAGGGCGCCCTTGGGGTTGCCGGTGGTGCCGCTGGTGTAGATCAGGATGGCGGGGTCATCGGCCAGCGTGTCCACCAACGTGAACTCCGTGCTGAACTGGGCCAGTGTGTCGGCAAACTCGCAGTCGGCCAACCCCAGCACGGCGTCCGGCGCGCCCACACCGACCACGGTGCGCAAGAGCGGGCAATGCTTGCGCGCCAGCATCAGGTCTGCCAGGGACGACGCGTCGGCAATGGCCAGCACCGCTTCGCTGTCCTGCAGCCGGTACTCCAGCGCATCGGGGCCGAACAGCAGCGACAAGGGCATGGCCACCGCGCCCATTTGCAGCACGGCGATATAGGCCACGGCGGTCTCGAAGCACTGCGGCATGACGATGGCCACGCGGTCGCCGCGCTGCACGCCCTGCGCCGCCAGCGCGTTGGACAGCCGGTTGGCCTGTTCCTGCAGCTGGGCATAAGTATAAAAAGTGCTGCTAGCCCTCGTGGAATAAGCCTCAATAGCTACTCTTTTGGTAGCACCCGACAGCGCTGCCCAGCGCGCGCAGCAGACCTGGGCGATGTTGAAGTGCTGGGGCACGGCCCAGGTGAAGCGGCTGTGCAGGCGCTGGTAGGCCGCGGGCACACCGCCCAGGGACGGCGGAGTTCCCCGGGCCGGTGGCGAGGTTTTGTCGCTGTTTTGACTGACGTGCATCAAGTGCCTCCGTATGATGGGACAAATGTACCAAGTCAAAAGAAAACCCCACAGCGAGTTTGTCCCTATCCGCAACCTGCAGTACCACGTGCAAGTATGGGGCGAGCCGTCCCCCGACAAGACCCCGCTGGTCATGGTCCATGGCTGGATGGACGTGGCCGCCAGCTACCAGTTTGTCGTCGACGCGCTGAGCCACGACCACTATGTGATCGCCCCCGACTGGCGTGGCTATGGCCGCACGCCGTCCGGCAATGTCGACAACTTCTGGTTCCCCGACTACATGGCCGATCTGGATTTTTTGCTCGACCACTACTCGCCCGACCGCCCGGTCAACCTGGTCGGTCACAGCCTGGGTGGCAACGTGGTGATGCTGTACGCCGGGGTGCGCCCCGAGCGCATCCGCCGCCTGGTGAACCTGGAAGGTTTTGGCATGCCTGCCACCACGCCCGACATGGCCCCGGCCCGCTATGCCAAGTGGATGGACGAACTGAAGAAACTGCACCGCGGCGAACTGGATATGAAAGCCTACGACGCCGTCAGCGGTGTTGCGCGCCGCCTGATGAAGACCAACCCGCGCCTGAGCCCGGACAAGGCCAACTGGCTGGCAGAGCACTGGGCCGAACAAAACGCCGACGGCAAATGGACCATCCTGGGCCAACCGGCGCACAAGGTCATCAGCGCCCACCTGTACCAGGCCGACGAGGTGCTGGCCCTGTACCGCCGCCTGAGCATGCCAGTGCTGGCGGTGGAAGCGTCCGACAACAGCCTGGACCTGTGGTGGAAAGGCAAGTTCACGCTGGAGCAGTACCACGAGCGCATCCAGAACGTGCCCAACGTGGAGATCGGCTTCATCCCGGACGCCGGCCACATGATGCACCACGACCAGCCCGAGTTGCTGGCGGCGATGATCGAACGCTTTATTGCCTGACCTATGAACACCCTCGCCGGCCCCCCGGTCAACCTGGCGCTGCAGGGCGGTGGCTCGCATGGCGCCTTCACCTGGGGCGTGCTCGACACCCTGCTTGAAGATGGCCGCGTGGCGTTTGAGGGCATCAGCGGCACCAGCGCCGGAGCCATGAACGCGGTGGCCATGGCGCACGGCCTGGCGCAGGCCCAGGGCCAGACGCCGCTGCAGATGCGCGAATCCGCCCGGGCATCGCTGGCGCGATTTTGGGACGGCATTGTGGACATGGGTGCCGTGACCAACACGATCTCGCAGGCCCAGCGCGCGCCGTTTGACATTTTGTTTGGCGGTTTTGGCAGCCTGACGGGCCACCCCTCGCCGGGCCAGATGGTCAACGACGCCATGACCAGCTTCTGGGCCAAGACCGTGTCGCCCTACCAGAGCAATCCGCTGGCCATCAACCCGCTGCAGAAGTTTCTGGAGGCGCAGATCGACTTTGAACAGTTGGCGGCCTTCAAGGACGTGCGGGTGTTTGTGGTGGCCACGGCCGTCACCACCGGCAAGGCCGAGGTGTTTTCCGGCCAGCGCCTGAGTGCCAAGGCGGTCATGGCCTCGGCCTGCCTGCCCACGGTGTTCCAGGCGGTGGAGATTGACGGCGTGCACTACTGGGATGGCGGCTTCTCCGGCAACCCGGCCATTCACCCGCTGATTTACCAGTGCCAGAGCCGCGATATCGTGCTGGTACAGATCAACCCCATCCAGCGCGACAAACTGCCCACCAGCGCGGGCGACATCATGGACCGCGTCAACGAGATCACCTTCAACGCGGCCCTGATTGCCGAAATGCGCGCCATCGACTTTGTGAAACGCCTGCTGGCCGAGGGCAAGCTGGACCCCGTGCGCTACAAGGATGTGCTGATGCACCGGATCGACGGCGGCGAGATTCTGGAGGGCTTTCACGCCTCCACCAAGTCGGCCACCGACGCCAAGCTCATCCACACGCTGCGCGACCTCGGGCGGGACTGCGCCCGCCAGTGGCTGGCCCAGCATTTCTCGGCACTGGGGGTGTCCTGCAGCGTCAACATCAAACGCGACTACCTGGACGATTTGCGTGTTCCCACCCGCTAGCCTCAAAAAATCCGACACCGGAACTAAAATGGCGGGTTATTCAAGAATTCACCGCATAGGACAGCACCATCATGGAAGCAGAACGCATCAACCTCATTGGCACCCAACTCACGGACCTGTCCGCCAGGACCCAAGAGTTACGGGGGTATCTTTGACTACGATGCCAAAGCGGAGCGACTACGCACGGTCAATGCGTCCCTAGAAGACCCGGGAGTCTGGAACGACCCCAAGAAGGCCCAGGAACTGGGCAAGGAAAAGAAAATGCTCGAAGGCGTGGTGGTCACCATCACCAACCTGGAGCATGAGCTGTCCGACAACCTCGAACTGTTCGAGATGTCGAAAGAAGACGGCGACGAAGCCGGCCTGATGACGATTGAGGGCGAAACCGAAAAGCTGTCCGCCATCATCAAGGACCTGGAATTCCGCCGCATGTTCAACAATCCGGCCGACCCCCTGCCCTGCTTCCTGGACATCCAGGCCGGCGCCGGTGGCACCGAGGCCTGCGACTGGGCCAGCATGCTGTTGCGCCAGTATTTGAAGTACGCCGAGCGCAAGGGCTTCAAGACCACGATCGAGGACGAAACCCCAGGCGACACCGCCGGCATCAAGGGCGCCACGATCAAGATCGAGGGCGAATACGCCTTTGGCCTGCTGCGCACCGAGACCGGCGTGCACCGCCTGGTGCGCAAGTCGCCGTTCGATTCAAGCGGCGGGCGCCACACCAGTTTTGCCAGCGTGTTTGTGTATCCCGAGATTGACGACTCGATCGAGATCGAGATCAACCCCAGCGACGTGCGCACCGACACATTCCGCGCCAGCGGCGCCGGCGGCCAGCACATCAACAAGACTGACTCGGCCGTGCGCCTGACCCACATCCCCACCGGCATCGTCGTGCAGTGCCAGGACGGGCGCAGCCAGCACAGCAACCGCGACGTGGCGTGGAAGCGCCTGCGTTCACGCCTGTACGACTTCGAGTTGCGCAAGCAGCAGGAAGCGCAGCAGAAGCTGGAAGACACCAAAACCGACGTGGGCTGGGGTCACCAGATCCGCTCCTACGTGCTGGACAACAGCCGCATCAAGGACCTGCGCACCAATGTCGAGGTATCGGCTACGCAGAAGGTTTTGGATGGCGACCTGGATGTGTTTATCGAAGCCTCGTTGAAACAGGGCGTGTGACCCTCGTCTATTAGAAAATTTTGGAGAACTCCCATGCTGCAACTACGTGATCAAGAAGGCCCCGCCGTGGTCATCCACCGCGCCGACTACACGGCGCCGGCCTACCGCATCGACACGGTGGAACTGACCTTTGACCTGGACCCGGCCAAGACCCGCGTGCTCAACAAGATGACACTGCGCCGCAACCCGGACGTGGCGGCCCAGCCGCTGAAGCTGGACGGCGAAGAGCTGAACCTGGCGCGCGTGCTGGTCAATGGCCAGGGCACGTCCTTCAAGATGGAGGGTGAATGCCTGGTGCTGGAAAACCTGCCTGAGGGCCCTGAGCCCTTCGAGCTGGAAATCTTCACCACCTGCGCCCCGGTCAAGAACACCAAGCTGTCCGGCCTGTACGTCAGCCAGGACTCGTTCTTCACGCAGTGCGAAGCAGAGGGCTTCCGTCGCATCACCTACTTCCTGGACCGCCCCGATGTGATGGCCAGCTACACCGTCACGCTGCGCGCCGACAAGGCCAAGTACCCGGTGCTGCTCTCCAATGGCAATCTGGTGGACAGTGGCTCGCTGGACGATGGCCGCCACTTTGCCAAGTGGGTCGACCCGCACAAGAAGCCCAGCTACCTGTTCGCCCTGGTGGCAGGCCAGCTGGTGGCGCGCGAGCAGCGCATCACCTCGCGCGCGGGCAAGGACCACCTGCTGCAGGTGTTTGTGCGCCCCGGCGACCTGGACAAGACCGAACACGCGATGAACTCGCTGAT
>JAUSNJ010000104.1 GCA_030645355.1 Rhodoferax sp.
CCGGCGCTCGGGCACGTTGAGCTCAATCATGTCGCCGTTTTGCACCACGGCCAGCGGTCCACCGGCAGCCGCTTCAGGCGTGGTGTGCAGCACCACCGTGCCGTAGGCCGTGCCGCTCATGCGCGCATCGCTGATGCGCACCATGTCGGTGACGCCCTTCTTCAGCACTTTTGGCGGCAGCGGCATATTGCCGATCTCGGCCATGCCGGGATAGCCCTTGGGACCGCAGTTCTTGAGCACCAGGATGCAGGTTTCGTCCACATCGAGGTTCTCGTCGTCGATACGGGCATGAAAATCATGGCTGTCCTCGAACACCACGGCGCGACCCGTGTGCACCATCAGCTTGGGCGAGGCGGCGCTGGGCTTGATGACGGCGCCGCGCGGTGCGAGGTTGCCGCGCAGCACGGCAATGCCGGCCTTTTTCTTGAACGGTTCGTCGAATTTCTTGATGACGCGCGGGTCGTAATTCTGCGCGCCGGCGAAGTTTTCTGCCACGCTCTTGCCAGTGACTGTGATGATGTCCCGATGCAGCAGATGCCCGATTTCCTTCAACACCACCGGCAGGCCGCCAGCGTAGCAAAAGTCTTCCATCAGGTGTTCGCCAGAAGGTTGCAGGTTGACCAGGCAGGGCAGTTCGCTGGCCAGGCGGTCAAAGTCGTCCACACTGAGTGGCACGCCCAGGCGGCCAGCGATAGCGATCAGGTGGATCACCGCGTTGGTGGAGCCGCCAATGGCCGCCAGCGTGCGAATCGCATTCTCGAAGGCTTCGCGCGTAAGCACCTTGGCGATGGTCTGGTCCTCGTGCACCATCTCGACGATGCGTCGGCCCGCGTTTCGCGCCAGAACGTTGCGCCGCCCGTCCACCGCCGGATAAGCCGCATTGCCCGGCAGGCCGATGCCCAGGGCTTCAACCATGCTGGCCATGGTGGAGGCCGTACCCATGGTCATGCAGTGCCCGTGGCTGCGGTGCATGCAGCTCTCGGCCTCCATGAATTCTTCCAGTTTGAGCGTGCCAGCGCGCACCTGCTCACTCATGCTCCAGACCCCCGTGCCCGAGCCCAGTTCCTGGCCGCGCCATTTGCCATTGAGCATGGCTCCGCCAGAGACGCCGATGGTAGGCAGATTTACGCTGGAGGCGCCCATCAGCAGGGCGGGCGTGGTCTTGTCGCAGCCCATCAGCAGCACGACGCCGTCGAGAGGGTTGGCACGAATGCTTTCCTCCACATCCATGCTAGCCAGATTGCGGTACAGCATGGCGGTCGGGCGCATCAGGGTCTCGCCTAGCGACATGACCGGAAATTCCATCGGAAAGCCGCCGGCCTCGTATATGCCGATCTTCACCTGCTCGGCCAGTGTGCGGAAATGAGAGTTGCAGGGGGTGAGTTCACTGAAGGTGTTGCAAATGCCAATGACCGGGCGGCCATCAAACTGGTCGTCTGGCACGCCCTTGCCTTTGACCCAGCTGCGGTAGACAAAACCGTCGCGGTCCTGCCGGCCAAACCACTGATGGCTTCGCAGTTCTTCGGGCTTCTTTTTGGGAGAAGAAGGAGGTTTTTCTGGGGGAGTCATAGGGAAAGTCCTTAATTTGTATTTGTATTATGTTCATACAATTAAATTTGACAAGTAAGTAATAACCATGATTAAAAACGTTCACGGTAATACAGTCGACCGCCTCGGTGAAGCGATCGTCGCAGGACACTATGCCGTGGGTGGCTCGATTCCATCTGAGCCTGTGTTGTGTAAGGAATTGGGAGTCAGCCGCACGGTGGTGCGCGAGGCGGTAAAGTCCTTGATTGCCAAGGGCCTTATGACCACCGGTCCCAAAGTAGGCGCCCGGGTGCTGCCGGAAGATCACTGGAACTGGTTTGACCCGGATGTGATCATCTGGCAGTCCAAGGCAGGCTTGACGCCTGCATTCCTGCGCGATCTGCAGGACTTGCGCCGAGTGGTTGAGCCTGCTGCCCTGCGGTTGGCTGCCGAGCGCGCCACTGCCCAGGACATCGCAGAAATAGAACTTGCCTATGCCGGCATGAAGCACGCCGTCGAAGAGGGCGGCGACTATGTCACGCACGATTTGCATTTTCACCAGGGGCTACTTCGCGCCTGCGGCAACCGCATGCTGGTTCAAATGAGCAAGGCGTTGGGTGCCCTGCTGCGCACCAGTTTCGAAATTTCCATACGCCGCAAGGACGGGCCGCTGAATTCGCTGCCTCTGCACCGGGAAGTGCTCGATGCCGTGATTGCCCACAACCCCGACCGGGCCGAAAAGGCCATTCAGCAATTGATTGATGGTGCACACAACGACATAGAAAAAGTGCTGGCCTCGCATCGTCGTTTGCCTAGCCTCAGCAAGCCTTCGTCGCTGTTGAAAATATCCTGAACACCACGATAGGACGCACAAGCTTGCAAAAATTCATTCAAATTTCAGTCCACTGGTTTTTCAAGCTGCTGGAACTGCTGATCGTCGTTTCCATGGTGGCCATGGTCATCATGGTGTTCGGCAACGTGGTGCTGCGCTACGGCTTTAACTCGGGCATTGACATATCTGACGAACTGTCCCGTTACTGCTTCATCTGGCTCACCTATATCGGCGCCATGGTCGCCATGCGCGAAAAAGGGCATCTGGGGGTAGACACGCTGGTCAAGCATCTGGGGTTGGGTGGAAAAAAACTGTGCCTGTTCCTGAGTGAGTCACTCATGCTGGGTTGCAACGTGCTGTTTTTTGTCGGTACATGGAAGATGCATGAGCTACAGGTCACCAATGTGTCTCCAGTCGTCGGGCTCTCGATGATCTGGGTCTATGGGATCGGCTACGTCGTGGGTGGCGTCATGGGCATCATGAACCTGAACGTGATCTACCGCCTGCTGACCGGCCAGCTGCGCGAGGACGAACTGGTCCAGGTGATTGAAACCGAAGGCCTGGCGGACGTCGAAAAGCAAATCAAGGAAATCAAAGCATGACGGTCACGGTATTCATTGTCAGCTTGCTGGCCGCCATGGCCATCGGCATGCCCATCGCCTATGCCTTGCTTGTTTGCGGCCTGACGCTGATGGGATTTCTGGCCGCGACCAGTGGCCTGGTGGCTTTTGACAGCCAGATCCTGGCGCAGCGTTTTGTCGATGGGGCTGACAACTTCCCGCTGCTGGCAGTGCCCTTCTTCATGCTCGCCGGTGAGTTCATGAACGCCGGCGGCTTGAGCCGGCGCATTGTCAACCTGGCCATGGCCTGGGTCGGCCACTTCCGGGGCGGGCTGGGCTATGTCACCGTGGTAGCCGCCGTCATCATGGCCTCACTGTCGGGCTCTGCCGTGGCCGATACCGCCGCGCTGGCAGCCCTGCTCATTCCCATGATGCGGGCGGCGGGCTACAACATCAACCGCTCGGCCGGACTGATCGCCTCGGGCGGCATCATCGCCCCCGTTATTCCGCCTTCCATCGGAATGATTATTTTTGGGGTGGCGGGCAACGTCTCCATCACCAAGCTGTTTCTGGCCGGCATTGTCCCGGGTATGCTGATGGGCGTGGCCGTCGGGCTGACCTGGTGGTGGGTGGCGAAAAAGGAAAAAGTTCCACCAGCCGTCAAAATCGCGATACCGGAACGCCTGAAAATCACCGCCGAAGGAAGCCTGGCGCTGGCCCTGCCCGTCATCATTATTGGCGGCATGAAGTTCGGTGTGTTCACGCCGACCGAGGCGGCTGTGGTGGCGGCGGTCTACAGTTTTGCCGTGGGCATGTTTGTTTACCGCGAACTCAAATGGTCTGAGCTGTATCAGCTGGTGCTGACCGCAGGCAAGACGACCGCGGTGGTGATGTTTCTGGTAGCCGCCGCCATGGTCAGTGCGTGGCTCATCACGGTAGCCAACATCCCGACGGAAGTCGCCAACATGCTGGAGCCCTTCATGGGCAACAAGATGCTGCTGATGCTCATCATGATGGTGCTGATCGTGGTGGTCGGCACGGCACTTGATTTCACGCCGACCGTGCTGATCCTCACACCGGTGCTGATGCCGGTGGTGCTCAAGGCCGGCATCGATCCGGTTTACTTCGGGGTCATGTTCATCATGAACAACGCCATCGGTCTGATCACGCCGCCGGTGGGCACCGTCCTCAATGTCGTGTGTGGTGTGGCCAAGATCAGCATGGACGACGCCTTCAAGGGCGTACTGCCTTTCCTGCTGGCCCAGCTGGCCGTGCTTTTCCTGCTGGTCATTTTTCCCCAGATCGTCACCGTGCCACTCCAGTGGTGGATGCACTGATGAGGCTTTCCCCGCGTCAATAGCAACAGTAAGTTAGTTACCGATCGTCAACAGTCCAATAGCAACTTTAGGAGACAACATGTTCAAACGCAGAACCCTCGTATCGGCCCTTGTCGGTGCCGCCTTGCTCGTCAGCACCGCGGCATTTGCGCAGTTTGCCGAGCGCACCATCAAGTTCACCAACGGCGTAGCCGAAGACCATCCGGTAGGGCTGGGTGTCAAGAAAATGCAGGAAGTGCTCAATGCCAAGACCGGCGGCAAGATCAAGATCAATGCCTTCTGGAACAACGCGGCCGGCGGCGACCTGCAGGCCACCCAAGCATTGCGTGCCGGCACGCAGGAGATGGTTTGTACCTCCAGCTCGCCGCTGGTGGGCATCATCAAGGAATTGGGCGTGTTTGACCTGCCATTTCTGTTTGCCAATGAAAAAGAGGCGGATGCCGTGCTGGACGGCCCGGCTGGCGCCTACTTCAACAAGAAGCTCGAAGAGGCCGGTCTCATCAATCTCGCTTACTGGGAAAACGGCTTTCGCAACCTGACCAACAACAAGCGCCCGGTAACCAAAGCCGAAGACTTTGAGGGTGTGAAGGTTCGTGTCATGCAGAACAACATCTTCCTGGACACTTTCAAGACGCTGGGCACCAACGCCGTTCCGATGAACTTCGGCGAAGTGTTCACTGCGCTGGAAACCAAGACCATCGACGGTCAGGAAAACCCCTTCGTCACGATTGAAACCTCCAAGTTCAATGAGGTGCAAAAGTACCTGAGCGTGACGCGCCATGCCTACACGCCCTTCCTGATTCTCTACAGCAAAAAACTGTGGGACCAGCTCAACCCGCAAGAGCAGGCCGTGCTGCGTGAAGCAGCACTGGAAGGCCAGAAGGTGCAGCGCACTGCTATCCGTTTGCAGTCTGAAAAATCGCTGGCCAGCCTGAAAGCCAAGGGCATGCAGGTCAACGAGATTACCCCGGCCGAGCAGCGCCGCATGTTTGAGAAGGTCAAACCGGTGTATGACAAAAACGTGCCGACGATCGGCTCGGAGCCGGTCAACATCGTGCTGGATGCCCTGAAAAAGGCGCGCGGCGGCTGATCCAGCCTATAGCACTGTGTGATGCAAGGCCGCCAGGGAACGACCCTCGCGGCCTTTTTTTTGTGACTGTTTTCTGGAGTCCGAATTATGAAAATCACCGAGATTGAAACCATTCGACTGGGCGAGTTCCCCAACATCATCTGGGTTCGAATCCATACCGATGAGGGGCTGACCGGGCTGGGTGAAACCTTCATGGGTGCGGCAGCTGTGGAGGCCTACTTGCACGAGTGGGTGGCGCCCAAGCTGTTGGGGCAGGATCCGCTGGCAATCGAAGCGCGCAATCGGGACATAACCGGTTACCTGGGCTGGCGCGGTTCCGGGGTGGAAACGCGCGGCAACTCGGCTGTGGACATTGCGCTGTGGGATATCTTTGGCAAGGCCGCCAACATGCCGGTGCACACCGCACTGGGTGGCAAGAGCCGTGACGCCATTCGCATCTACAACACCTGTGCGGGCTACCAGTATGTGCGCAGCACTGTCAATCAGAATACGGCGAACTGGGGCTTGGGCTCTGCCAAAGACAAAAAAGCCGGGCCTTACGAAGACCTGGAAGGTTTTTTGCACCGTGCCGATGAGGTCGCGCAGTCGCTGTTGTCCGAAGGCATCACGGCAATGAAAATATGGCCGTTTGACCCTGCTGCGGAAAAAAGCCATGGCCAGTACATCAGCAATGAAGATCTGGATGTCGCGCTGGAGCCTTTTCGCAAGATTCGCAACGCAGTTGGCGACAAGATGGACATTATGGTGGAGTTTCACAGTCTGTGGCGTCTGCCCATGGCGCAAAAAATTGCGCGTGCACTCAAGCCGTTCAACACCTTCTGGCACGAAGACGCGATCCGAATGGACAGCCTGGACCTGCTCAAGCAATACGCCAAAGACTGCGATGCGCTGATCTGCGCCAGTGAAACGCTGAGTTACAAATGGGGCTTCAAGGATTTTCTGCAGACCGGTGTGGCCGGTGTGGTCATGCTTGATTTGAGCTGGTGCGGCGGCCTCACAGAGGCGCGCAAAATTGCCGCCATGGCCGATGCGTGGCAGTTGCCTGTTGCGCCGCATGACTGCACCGGACCGGTGGTATGGGCTGCGTCGACGCATTTGTCGCTGCATGCGCCCAACGCGCTGATCCAGGAGAGCGTTCGCGCGTTCTTCACGGGCTGGTACAAAGAGCTGGTGACCGAATT
>JAUSNJ010000016.1 GCA_030645355.1 Rhodoferax sp.
ACTACCAGCCCAGCCCGCTGCCGGCGCAGCAAATTGAAGAGGTGCCCATCGTCATGGGGGCGGCCACGCACGGCTTGATGACGCAACGCTTTGTCGCCACCGTGCCGATCAAGGTGGCCATGGACGCGCCCTGCACCATCATCCTGGTCAAGCAATCCCTGCCCTTTGAGCTGCTGGGCGACAGCAGCACCAACAGCACGCCAGCCAGCCGTGGCTACTCGGACTCCGGCTCGGACGATCCGTCTCTCTACGGGGACGATCTGGGACCATTGGGCTAACTACCGGCGAGTTTCCCGAACCTTGCGACAATGCCCCTCATTCTTTTAAAGAGAGGGGTTCTACCATGAAGGGCAATGTCGCGGCTATCGCGCTGATCGTGTTTGGCACGTTTTTCCTGCTGACCAATCTCGGGCTCATCAATGTCAGCCTGGCCTATCTGTTCAAGACCTGGTGGCCGGCAATCCTGATCGTTGTCGGCGTGGCCATGTTTTTTACTCCCAACAACAACAACCGCCCCAAGGACTGAGTGCGCCATCCGTTTGAAACACTGACCCCGGACGTCGTACTCGACGCACTGGAAAGCGTGGGCCTGCGCGGCGACGGCCGCCTGACCGCCCTGTCCTCGTACGAGAACCGCGTTTACCAGGTGCAACTGGAAGACGGCACGGCCGTCGTGGCCAAGTTCTACCGCCCCGAACGCTGGAGCGATGCGCAGATTCAGGAAGAGCATGACTTTGCCGCCGAACTGATGGCCGCCGAAATACCGGCAGTGGGGCCCCTGAAGCTGTTGGGCGAAACTCTGCACCACTTCGGCGGCTTTGCCTTCAGCGCCAGCCCCCGGCGCGGCGGGCGCGCACCCGAGCTGGACGATGGCGAAGTGCTGGAGTGGATCGGCCGCTTCCTGGCGCGCATCCACACGGTGGGCGCCAAGAAACCGTTTGCCAGCCGCCCGCGTCTGGACGTGCAGAGCTTTGGTGTGGAATCCATGCAATGGCTGCTGGAACACGACAAGGTACCGCTGGATGTGCAATCCGCCTGGACCAAGGTCTGCCAAAATGCTATCGATTTGGTAGCAATATATCCAGTATTGACGAGGGCTAATGGCCAGAATGGCTTGGACGATTCGGGCGTGGCGGTGTTGCGCCTGCACGGCGACTGCCACCCCGGCAACATCCTGTGGACGCCCGCCGATGCCGTTCCCTCGGCCGGGCCCGGTCCGCATTTCGTCGACCTGGACGACGCCCGCATGGGACCCGCCGTGCAAGACCTGTGGATGCTGCTCAGCGGCGACCGCAGCCAGCGCACGCGCCAGCTGGGCGCACTGGTGGACGGCTATGAGCAGTTCCGCGACTTTGACCGGCGCGAGCTGGCCCTCATCGAACCGCTGCGCACGCTACGCCTGATCCACTACAGCGCCTGGCTGGCCCGGCGCTGGGATGACCCCACTTTCCCCGTCAACTTTCCGTGGTTTGGCTCCAGCGATTACTGGCAGGGCCAGGTGCAGATGCTCGAAGAGCAGATGGAAGCCATGCAGGAAGAGCCGCTGGTGGTGTGAAAGGGACTACGGGAGTTGCCCGCCTTGCGCCACGGCATCGCTGATGTTGACCCAGGGCAGTGCAATACACGGCAAAACGAATGAAAACTGGCGCACCGCCGGAAACACGCTACAAAGCAAAACGGGGCTTGCGCCCCGTTCTGTATGGAGAGCGACCCGTGAGGGCCGCCATGGGGTTCAGGCCTTGCGGCGCTTAGCCAAAGCAATACCAGCCAAACCCAACGCAATCAGAGCCAACGGTGTTGGTTCAGGAACAGTGTTGTTGCCAGCGATTGCGTTATAGACGATTTGGTTTGACCATGCGGCGTTGACCGGGTTGGCATCAGATGTGACCAAATGCAGGTTGAAACCGATCGCAATGCCTTGGCCGTATTCTTTGTAGCCAAGCATTGCAGTACCGTCTGTGTAGTCAAGAACCTGATGGACACCGGCCTGGAACGTGTTGCCGACTTCATGTCCGCCGAACAAGCTGGCGGGAACCGTCACACCATCCAGTAGCCAATCATTTGCGTCAATCGTATGGGTAAATAGATTGGAGCCATGGTCCGCAAAGGTACGACCGCTGAACACTTTTGTGCCGGCGGTGTAGCCGTTGTGAGTGAATGTCCATGGAATTTCGATCAGCGTTCCGCCGTTAAAAACAAAACTGTCCAGCAGGTTGGCGTCGAAGAAGTTGTTACCGTCCTGAATGTAAGCATCAAGCCCAGCCAGCGTCGCGGCATCGTATGAAGTGTAGACAGTAACGGTATTGCCTTGGGCAATCAGGTTCTGGCGCAGCGTATCGGTATACCAGTTGTTTCCGCCAATACCGACGACAGCCGCACTGGCATTTGAGATGAAGACGATTGAGGCAAGGGCCAACGCTGTACGCTTGAACATGAAAGTTCTCTCTTTGTAGTTAGTGAATACCATCAATGAAGCACGTAGCATGCCAACGAGGTAAGTTATTGATTCAGAAGATATTTCTCTGCTATTGGCCCCCTTTGTGTAAAGTTTTCCGACAGACATGTGTACAACGCCCGAGCGTCTGTGCATCCGTTACCCGCGACGGCGGGGACAGACAGGCGGCTCCCGTTGCGGTCAGGTCGACAAAGGTGTCGTTGAGAACTGAGCTCCAGCCAACCCCTCGGATAGTAAAATACCCCCTGGGCCCGCTGCTCCGGCGGGCCTTGCCTTTTGTATTCCGGAGCCATGTAGAGGACTACCATGTACAAAAACCTCGTATCCCCACGCCGTGGGGTGCACAGGCATGCGGGACGCACCGCATGAGCTACCAGGTCAAAGAGATTTTTTACACCCTGCAGGGTGAAGGCTCCAACGCGGGCCGCCCGGCAGTGTTCTGTCGCTTTGCCGGCTGCAACCTGTGGTCCGGGCGCGAGCAGGACCGCACCAGCGCCATCTGCCAGTTTTGCGACACCGACTTTGTCGGAACCAATGGCACGTTGGGCGGCAAATTTGACACCGCACAGACCCTGGCCGAACGCATCGCAGCCCTTTGGCCCGGGGCCGATACGACCCACCGCTTCGTCGTACTGACCGGTGGCGAGCCGCTGCTGCAGGTGGATGCTTCCCTGATTGACGCCTTGCATGCGCAGGGCTTTCACATCGCCGTGGAAACCAATGGAACGATTGCGGCACCGCAGGGTATCGACTGGATCTGTGTCAGCCCAAAGGCCGGTTCCACTTGGGTACAACGCCAGGGCCATGAGCTCAAGCTGGTGTGGCCACAACCCGGCATCAGCCTGGCCGAGTGTGAAGCTGCGGACTTCCACCATCGCTACCTGCAACCCATGGACAACCCGCAGCGCGACACCAACACCCAAGCCTGCATCGCGCAGTGCCTGCAGCGCCCGGCGTGGCGCCTGTCCCTGCAAACCCACAAGATCACCGGCATCCGATGAGCCCTGCACCCAGCCGCTGCGAAATCAGCCAGAAGTTTTACTTCGACGCCGCCCATACCTTGCGCCGCGACATCGAGGCCGAGGGTAGCCGCCGCATCCATGGCCACACCTACCACGCAGAGATCACATTGGCGGGCAACGTCGACCCGGTGACCGGCATGGTGGTCGACTTGGGGCTGGTACGCCTAGCCATTGAGCAGCTGCGCCCGCAACTGGACCACCACCTACTGGACGAAGTGCCGGGCCTGGGCCCCGCCACGCTGGAAAACCTGGCAGCATTCATATGGCGTGCCATGGCCAATGCCGTACCTGGCCTGACCCAGGTGCGCGTGTGGCGTGACGGTGTCGGTGACAGCTGCACGCTGCGTTAGCCCGACTGGTTCTTCCCATGCCAGACTCCGCTCGCACAGCGCCCCGTTTACCCACGTTGAACCTGGTCGGTGCGGGGCGGGTGGCGCAGACCCTGGCCAGCCTCTGGCACCAGCAAGGCCGTTTTGCAGTACAGGACGTATTGACCAAGTCCCTGCACAGTGCCCAGGTGGCGTGCAACGTGGTCGGCGCCGGACAAGCCGTGGTGCAAATGGAAACCATGCGCCGTGCCGATATCTGGCTGTTGGGCGTGCCGGATGCGCAGCTGGCGGACTGCGTCCGGGCCCTGGCACAGGTGGCCGCGATTTCCCACACAGGCCCAGACGACATGACCGCGCCCCTCGTTTTTCACTGCAGCGGGGCACAAAGTACAGCATCACTTGCACCGCTGGCAGCATTGGGCTGGCATGTGGCAAGCGCGCATTGCATCCTGAGTTTTGCTTCGGTACCCAGCGCCATGGTGCAATTCCCGGGGACACCGTGCGCGCTGGAGGGCGATGCAACGGCCTGCGCCACGCTGCGCGAGGCCTTCAGCGCCATCGGCGCGCGCTGCTTTGACGTGGCCAGCGGCGACAAATTGCTCTACCACGCGGCGGCGGTGTTCGCGACCAACTTTCTACCGGTGTTGCAGGCCACCGCTGAGGATTTATGGCAAACCACCGGCGTGCCCGCCGACGTGATCGCGCATTTGCGCTCTGCCCTGTTGCACAACGCGGTGGCCAACATCACCGCGTTGGGTCCACAGGCCGCGCTGACCGGCCCGGCCGCGCGGGGCGACACCGAGGCGATCGCGCGCCAGGGCGCGGCAGTGGCAGCCTGGGATGCGCCCACCGGCACGGCGTATGAGGCTTTGAGCGCGCTGGCGCTGCGTCTGGCGCAGCGCAGGCCAGACGCAAGCTAGCCGCACGCTATTTCTTGGGCGATTTGGCCGGGGTATCCGAAGCCTTGGTGTCCGATGCCGGCGGCAGGCCCAAATGCTTGACGATGGCTTGCTCCAGCGCCTTGACCTTGGGCTCCACGACCGGCTTGGTCTGCACCACCAGTTTTTCGCCCAGGGCCTTCTGAAACTCACCGCCCATCTGAGAGAATTTGCGGTTGACCGGCGACTCGATGATGGCGATCAGCTGCTTCAGTTCGTCTTCGGTGAACTTCTCTTCCAGCAACGCGCCAATGGTCGATGGCGCCAGCTTCACAGCTTGTTGGCGAACCAGTGGGCCTACCTCGTCCACATATTTTTTCAGGTCGTCCTGAACCTGCTTCGCAGCGGCCTCACGTTTTTCAGGAGCTACCCGGGTCTGCAACGCCAGGCCCGCCTGCTGGTGCAACTGCATCGCGGGTCGCTCGACCAGGGCTTGCGCAGTCTGTTCAATGGCCGGTTGCTGCAAAACCAGAAGCTTGGCAACCAGGTCTTTTTTGGCGGTGGAAGTTTGCGCACAGACCATGGTCGAGGCCAGCAGCAGCGCAGACAGGGCAACTTTTTTCATTTCAATCTTTTGAAAGCACACAAGGAGAACGCTAATGTACTCCCGGGATTGCGACAATCGGGCCTTGCTGAATTATTGCCCTTTACAACGCCATGCAAACCGACTCGCTACTGACCTTCAAGCTTCCTGAGGGATACACATTCGCCGACCTCAAGATTCGCCGCTGCGAGTCAGATGCCATTGATCTGGACATGGACCTCGTCAAGCTGGTTTGCAACATCAACGGCCTGGACTTCGCGAAAGTTCTCCAGGATCCAGGGCCGGTAGTGACCAGCATCCTGACGGTCTGGTACAAGAGCCACCTGGCAGCAGGCGGTCAGCCGGACCCGCTGATGGAGGAACTCAAATCGCAGGGCGCCCGGTCACACTAGGGGCATGGGTGCCAAGATTGCGCCGGTTGCTTTCGGGCGTTGATCGGCGGTGGTAGCCCCTTATACCGCCCAGGTCGCGTGCAGCGCGCCGACGCTGGTGGCGCCGGTCCGACGTACTTTGGCGGATCGCGACACTCGCACCGGACGCACCGCTTGCGCCCGCCAGCATCAGCCGGGTCATGGTTCCAATCACCTTGGTCCACGCGTGCCGGACCGGTTCGGAAAACGCGTCACCCAAAAGGTGCGACAGGGTCTGCAGCAGGGCCACTGAAAAATAAGGATAGTGGTGTGCCTGAATGCCGCAGCAGGCGTTGATACGCCCAACCTGCAGCAGGAGGGACGCGTGGCTGTCGAGTCTGTGCATCCCACGGATCAACTGGCCAAAGGTCTGCATCAACATCGCGTCACGTTCGTCCACGTGTCCTATGTAATCGGCCGTCAGCCATGGCCTGTTCTCCAGCAGGCTGCGGCAAAAATGCTCCGCCGCGGCCGGGCCTTCAGCCTCAACCCTGTACCACGACTCCTGCACCAATTTGACAGCATTCTGGTTCATTGTTCTAAGCACTCCACTAACGGGCCGCTCGGTATGCCACCCAATTCTGTTTTCCAAAAGTATAAAGCGCTGCAACGATCACCACGACCAGAACATACTGCGCAGGCCAGTTCTCATCGAAGTCCTGCGTTTCGGTCAGCAAGGTGTAGCCGGTGGCCACCAAAAGGGCTGCGACCAGACGCAAGCTCCATGCGGTGGGCTGTAGATGCTGGCTGCCCATGCGTGCCAGCAGGCGCGTGCCCAGCATGCCAGCCAGCAGCCCCAGGCTCAGGCCTACCGCCACGTCACCCGGCCAGTGCGCGCCCACGGCAATACGCGACAAACCGGTACCCGCAGCCAGCACAAACAGCCATAGGTGTTTGGCACGCCCTTTCTCGGGCAATGCGAAGTAGATTGCGGATGCAACGGTAAACGCGGTCAACGTGTGCCCCGAGGGCATGGAAACGTTGTGCAACAGTTCGCCAACCACACGCATCTGGGTGTTGTCCACCACTGCGGCCGGTCGTGGGCTTTCGATCAGCCCTTTACCCACACGGGCAAACACGATGGCAAAGGGCGCAGCGCACAACCAGGCCCATAGCAACCGGGGCGCGCGCACCAGCAGCGGTGCAGTCACGCCCAGAATGCCCCAGGCGTTGCCCAGCAGTGACAGCCCCGTCCACACCGGCGCCGCGACCGGTGCGAAAAATGCATTGACCGCCTTAAAAGTGGCCGGCTCGAAGGTGTGCAGCCACAGCGGCGCGCTCAGCACGAACAGCACAAAGGGCAGCAGCCACATGCGCAGGGAAATGGCGGGAACCGGCATCACACGGCACCTCGGAGGCGGGGTAGCGGTTGAGCCGACCAGTTGCGGCAGGCGTAAAACCGGAAAGTTGCGATGATGGTACCCAGCCGCCGCACGTCCTGCGTCTCCAGCAAAGTGCAATTGGCAAAGCCGTTGTCACCCAGGGGCACCGCGTAGGCCAGCTGGGACCAGTCCACCAGTAGCGTATCACCCCCCGCTGGCAGATCGCCTGCCCACAGGTCAAACTGGTCGAACCGATCCTCCAGGACGTACACCGGTAGCGGTCTGGCATACCAGCCCAGTCGGCTGGCCAAGGTCCAATTCTGCACACCCACACTGTGCAGCCCGTGCTGTTGCGCCAGAACGCGGGCGCGGCTACCCGCTTCGTCCCATCCATGCACATCGGCAAAGGGGTTGGAGGGCGCTGCTTTATTGCCCTGGCCGGTGGACCCGGTGACCACGGGCACACCGCCGGTCAGCATCAGTCCCAGCACCGCGGTGCACACCAGGCCCTGCACCGCCACCAGACCCCAGATGCTCCAGCGACGGCCGTGCTGCATGGCGAGTGCCAGCCCGACTCCGGCAAACGGAGCCAGCGCCGCCCAGGCCGGTGCTGTCCAGTGCGGCAGGCTGGTGCCGCCACCCGAGAGCCCCGCCAGCACTACAAAGGGAACCACAAAGAACAGCAGCAAGGCGCGGGGGTACACCCCCGCAGCCTGCCGAACGCCCGCCAAACCCCACAGAAGCAGCGGCCCATAGACCAGCGTCTGCACCACCAGGAACCGAGCCAAATGGGCGACTTGCCAACCGCCACCTGCGCCATGCCGGGCCTGGTAGACGAAGGAGATCCAATGGTTGCGTTCATTCCAATAGGCAACCGGCATGACCAGCAGCAGGCCAATACCCACGGCCAGCCACAACCAGACATTGCGCAAAACAACCGCACCGTGTGCCAGCATCAGACACAGTGCAACCGCCGCGGCAACCAGTATGGCCGTGTACTTGCTCAACCCCGCCAGCCCCAGCACCACACCCAGTGCCACCCATGGCAGCGGCCGACGCACAGCGCCGGCATCCATCAGATCCCACGTAAGCCCCAACAGCGCAACACTGCATAACATCAACAGTGTGTCGGGTAACAGGCCAATGCCGAGCACATGCAACAGCGGCGCCAGGGCCAGCGCGACAACCGCCCAAAAACCGGCACGCCCGGCTGGAACCGTTGGCTGCGCACTGGCATTCAGGCGTTCAGCCAGTCGGTAGGCGAGTAGCGCAGTCGCCAGCCAGACGAGCTCGGGCACCAGCCGCATCGCCCACGTGGGCGCATCCAACGCCACCAGCGGCCACTGGGCCCACCCCACCAGGGGAGGATGGTCAAAGTAGCTCCAGTCCAGATGCACGGCGTACAACGCGTAATGCGCCTCATCCACCGACAAACCCAGTAGCGCACCCATGCCGAAGTGCAGGATGCAAACCACAAACAACAGGATCCAGGTGTTTCTGGTTGCGTGGTACGGAGAAGGGGCGGAGCGCAAGGGCAATAGGGGTGGTGTCAAAACCCCAGCAGTCTAAACTGCGGTGTCCAGACCACAAACCGCCATGTCCGAAATTTTGTCCCATCCAGCCCGCCGCATCGACCCCGGCCTTTGCCCGCTGTGCGGTCAAAGCAACCTGTGCGCCAACGAAGTGCAACGCGAGACCGGTATGGCCCAAGACCCGTGCTGGTGCACCACAGCCGTGTTTGCACCGACGCTGCTGGAGCGCATTCCGGACGAAGCCCGCCGACTGGCCTGCGTCTGCGCGCGTTGCGCAGCGGCGGCGCTTCCTGGCCCTTCTGCTTCCTGAATCCATCCACCCTCCATTGACCACCCAAAGGACTCCCATGCCTACCTACCATATTGAAATGCTCGAAGGCCGCACCGTTGCACAGAAAAAGAAACTGGCCGAAGAAATCACCCGCGTTACGGTCGAGGTGCTGGGCGGTTCACCGGAATCCGTCGACATCCTGATCACCGATGTGAAACGCGAAAACTGGGCCACGGGCGGCAAACTCTGGAGCGAGCCGCGCGAGTGAACCCCCATGGGTATGAAGCCGCAACTTCACAAACTTTTACAGAACCCGGCCTGCGCATGGTCAACCCCATGGGAAGGCAGAGGCGTTGTAGTCCGATGGAGTCGTTCCATGCATCCAACACACCGGAGATTTTCATGAAGACAAAGGCACTCGTTACTGCATTGGCGTTGACCATGGCCGGGCTGGCAATGGCACAAACTGCAACCCCCAACCTGGACAAACGCGAAGCCAATCAGCAGCAGCGAATCGACCAGGGTGTGGCTTCCGGCCAGCTTAACGCCAAGGAAACCAACCGGCTGCAGAAGCGCGAAGCCAAATTGGCGGCCGATGAGGCGGCCGCCAAGGCCGATGGCACGGTCACCCGTGCGGAGCGCCGCAAGCTACAACGAGAAGCAAATCGCGACAGCAGGGCCATCCGCAAGCAAAAACACGACGCGCAGACCGCAGCACCAGCTGGAAAATAAATCCGGCGGCAGGCTACGCGCGGCAGACTACTCCCCCATCTGCTGCAACAGATACAGCCGCTGGTAGATGCCCTGATCCAGAGCCATCAGGGCATCGTGCGTGCCCTGCTCGTGGATGCGGCCATGGTTGAGCACTACGATGCAATCGGCTGCACGTATCGTGGATAGGCGGTGGGCAATCGCCACCACCGTGACGCGCCCACGCAGTTCCGACAACGCCACTTGCACGATCTGCTCGGTTTCGGAATCGATATGGGCCGTGGCTTCGTCCAGGAACAGGATACGGGGCTGCCCGGCCAGCGCGCGAGCAATCGCGATCAACTGCTTTTGCCCCACCGACAAGCGCGCCCCCCCTTCACCCAGCAGGGTGTCGTAACCCTGCTCCAGTTGCAGGATGAAGTCGTGGCAATGGGCCGCACGGGCCGCCGTCTCCACCGCGTGATGGGTTAGTTCCCGCCCCATGGCGATGTTGTCGCGCACGGTGCTGGCCAGCAGAAACGGATCTTGCGGCACCAGTCCCACATCAGAGCGAAACTGGGCATCGCTGAAGTGCCGCAGTGCAATGCCGTCCAGCGTAATGCTGCCCGACTGCGCCTGGTAAAAACGCAGCAACAAGCTCAGCAATGTGGACTTGCCACTTCCGGTATGGCCAACCAGGCCAAAGAAACCACCAGAGGGAATATCCAGCGACAGATCGTGCAACACCACGGTCCCTGGATCGTAGCCAAAACGCAGGTTCTCGATCCGGATGGCGCCCTCGCGGATGCGTTCGTCACTGCTCACCGCGACAGGCCGGTGCTCCAGCAACAGCGCGTCCACCCGGGCAGCCGCCACCACGGCTTGTTGCAGCTGGCCGAATTGCAGGGTAATCTGGATCAGCGGGTCCACCACACGCCCGATGTAGCTGACAAAGGCATACAAAACACCGATCTCCACCGCACCCAGGCTGCGTTGACCAAAGCTGTAGATCACCACGGCCAGCAGCACCACATTGATGAAGTCCAGCATGGGACGCAGCAGCCAGGCGTTGACCCGCATCTCGGCCACGCGGGCCGCCAGGTGCTGCCGGTTGGTCGTGTCAAAGCGGTCACGAAAGCGCCGCTGCGCATTGCTGGCCTGCAGTACGGCCATGCCGGCAATGGACTCTGACATCTGGGCATTGATGTCGCTGCGCTTCTGGCGCGCACGGGCCACGGCGGGTGCGCTCCAGCGCTGGTAAAACCAGACGATCACCACCACCGCCGGAATCAGCGTCAGCACGATCAACATCAGACGCCAGTCCAGCCAGGCCATGGCGCCCAGTGCGCCCAGTACCACGATGCTGCTGTCCAGCATGACAAATAACACTTGGACGTAGAGGCTCTTCACCTGCTCGGTGTCGTTGGTCACGCGGCTGACCAGTTGCCCGGTAATGGCCTTGTCAAAAAATGCCATGGGCAGGCGCAGCACATGGCCGTAGACCTCCTCACGCAAACGCCGCACCGAGCGCATGGCCACACCCGACAAACGGGTCAACTGGGCGTAGCGGATCACGCTAGCCACACTGCCTGCCACGATGATGCCGATGAGCAAGTGACCCATCATTTGTAAGTCCAGGCGCTGGGGCAACAGGTATTGGTCTATGTAGTACTTGCCCAGCAAGGGACCAGCAGCCTCCAGCACAGCTGCCGCCAGCAACCAGGCAGTGCCCAGCAACAGATGGCGTCGCTCGGGTGCCGCCGCGTGCAACAGCAGGGCCACCGCCCGTCGCGTATTGCGCGGCACTACGGGGTTTGCTGTGCTGGACTGCGGGTCGTTGTCAGGCGGCATCCAGGCTAGCCTCCAGTTGTTGGTAGCGCCACTGTGCGGCGTACCAGCCATCGGATGCGAGCAGGCTGGCATGGTTGCCCTGCTCACTCACTTTGCCGTCCTTGAGCACGAGAATGTGGTCCGCATCCATGACCGCACTCAGCCGGTGGCTGACGATCACCGCGGTGCGTCCGGTGCGCGCGCTGCGCAGGTGTTGCAGGATGTCGGTTTCGGTCTGGGTGTCCACGGCCGACAACGCGTCGTCCAACAATAGCAAGGGTGCATCGGTCAGCAGCGCGCGGGCGATGGCCACGCGCTGGCGTTGCCCACCCGACAGCGCTATGCCTTTTTCACCGACCGGCGTGTCGTAGCCGAGTGGCATGCGTACGATGTCGTCGTGGACGGAGGCCAGTCGTGCGGCCTGTTCAATCTCGGCACGACTGGCATCGTGCCTGGCCAGCGCGATGTTCTCGGCAATGGAGGCGGAAAAGAGGAAGGGCTCCTGTGGCACCCAGCTAATGGCGCGGTTCAGCGCATCGAGCCGGTACTCCGACAGCAACTTTCCGCTCCACACCACATTGCCAGAATGCGCCCCGTACTGGCGCAGGATGAGCCGCAGAACGCTGGATTTGCCAGAACCGGTGGCACCCACGAGGCCCAGGGTCCGACCGGCTGGCACGCTCAGGCTCAAACCCGACAAGGCCAGGGCCTGATGCTCGGGGTAAGAGAAACTCACGCTGTCAAACACCAATGAACCATTGACCACGGCGTCGAGTGTTCCGTGGTCTTCGATGGACAACGGCGCATCCAGCGTGGGCTGCAGGCGCCCCCAGGCAGCCCGTCCGCGCTCGAGAAGGGCCAGCACCCAGCCCGCAGCAAACATGGGCCAGATCAGTTGCCCAAGATACATGCTGAAGGCCGTCAATGCACCGATGGTGAGCTCGGCATGCCACACCAGGTAGCCACCCAGCCCCAGCGTCAATACCGTTGCACTGACCAGTGCAATGCCGACGGCGGGCTCAAAGGCAGCCTCCCAGCGCTGGGCGCGCAGACTGGCACTGGCTGCGGCTTCGGCCAATTCGGCAAATCGGGCGGCACTGCGTTCCTCCAGGCCCAAGGCCCGCAGGGTGCGCACGCCGGTCAACGTTTCCTGCACATGGTCATTGAGTTTGCCAAAGGCATCCAGTGAGTCCTTGGATGCCTTGTGGATGTGGTTGGAAATACGCCAGAACGCCAACGCCATCAACGGAAAAGGCAACAGCGCCGCCCCCGCCAGCCGGCCGTCCACACCCAGGCTCATCATCGCCACCACCATGATCAGGGTCAGGGTGCCGTCAAAGCCCGCGAGCATGGCTTCACCTGACGCCATTTCCACCGAGTCAATGTCGTTGGTGGCCATGGCCATCAAGTCACCGGTGCGCTTCTGCTGGAAGAAGTGCGGCCCTTGCAGACACAAGCGGGCATACAGGCGCTGGCGCAGTTCTGCGCCCAAGCGGTAGCTGGCCGCAAACAGTTGCAGGCGCCATGCCACGCGCAAAAAATAGATGGCGACACCCGCCAGGATCAACCACGCCAATTCACCCTGTAGCGCGCCCGGACTTATCGTACCGGCCACGAGCCCATCCACCACCTGCCCGACCTGGCGTGGAATATAGACCGTGAGCGCACTGACCGAGGCCAACATCAGGGCTGACAACAGGTAGGGGCGCCAGTTCTGGCGGACGTAGAGGCCTATCAGGCCGGTCAGGCTCATCTGGATGTTGTCCGACTAGATCCGTCGACGCTCCAGTTTGGCTTCTTCATAGTAGCGCGTTTTGGCGCGAAACATGGCCTGGTCGGCTTCATGCAGTGCCGCTTCCACCAGCCCGGCCGAAGCACAGGAGGCGATGCCGATGGCCAGACTCAGACGTTGCCCCGGGTAGAACTGGTTGTTGAGCTCAACCATGGACTCGATACGCTCCTGCAAGCCTGCAGCCACACGTTCGTCGCAACCCGGCAGCAACGCAATGAACTCGTCACCGCCGACCCGAGCCACACAGTAAGGATAACCCGCCGTTGCACTGGCAAGTACCTCGCCGGCGCGACGCAGCACGCCGTCTCCTGCCGCATGCCCATGCTCATCGTTGATGCGTTTGAGCCCATTGAGGTCCATCGCCATCACGGTCAAAGGCCACGGCCCTTTGCGGTTGATGCGGTTGAGTTCATCCACATAAAAGGCGCGGTTGCGCAGCTTGGTCAACGCGTCGTGTTTTCCCAGATACTCAAGGTAGGCCTCGGCCTTCTTGCGCGCCGTGATGTCAATCAACGACACCAGGACCAGCCCCCAGGTGGCTTGGTAAGCGGGTAACACCGCAAACTGCATGTGGATGTTGATCAACTCCCCCGTCAAGGAGTAGTTCACCACCTCCCGCAACTGAACGGTTTTCCCGTCCCACAGATCAATCAATTGCTCGGCAAACGAGTCGTGCATTTCGTCCCGGAAGATGGCGCCCAATTGACCCAGCAATTCGCTTTGACTCTTGGCCGCAAACATCGACAGGGTCTGGCGATTGACACTGATGACCCGGATTTCCTCCATGCAGCGGCCGACAAACTCGGGGTGCACGCTGATGAAAACGCGAAAATCGCGAATCCCCTGGGCGCGCACTTCATCGAGCAAACGCTTGACACCACTGAAGTCTTCGACCCACAAGGACACCGGAGAATAGTCAAACAGGTCCCGCGCGTATTGCTCGCTCAGGGCCAGCTGGTCTTGGGCCTGTTTAGCCTGGGTAATGTCCTGCAGCGACACCATGACCCGGTCCCACGTGGCTTCATGGCCTTGCAGGACCCGCACATGGATCTGGGCATCCACACGGCGCCCATCCAGCGCGTAGTTCACTGTCTGGTTGGAAAACTCCAGTGTTCCATGCCACAGAAAATTCAGTTCGACCAGCATTTGCCCAAAGGTGTCATCGCGAAAGACTTCCGCCAGTCGCTCCTCCAGTTCCTGCTGGCCGCTGGCCGCCAACACGGTAAGTGTCTGCCGGTTGACCTTGATGACCTTCAAACAGGCTGCGCACTGTTGAAACAACGCCGGAGTTTGTGTCAGATGCGCGGTCAAATCCACGACGCCCTGCGCGCGCCAGGTGTCAAATAAGACCTTCAAGGCGCTGTAATCTTCCAGCCACAACGAAATGGGGGCTGATTCAAACATCAACTCGAAGTCAGTCTCGGGATTCTTCTGCGCCATGCCATCTCCTCCTGTGGCCTATTGTCCACCAGCTCCGCGCGCCTCGGGCAATCAAGACGAACGAACCAGGTAAGCCATCCTGCACCCGGTTCCAGCTGGCGCAGGTAGAATTTCATGCATCCATTTGACTGGTTTACACGATGCCAACCACCCACCGACTCCCCCGTAGGCCCTGTTTATTTGCTCTCTGGATCGCAACCCTGCTTGCAGGCTCGGCGCTCGCCCAAGTCAGCCCAGTCGCAACCGATCAGCGCGTCATGGAGATCGTGGACTCCCGCTGTGTGCTGTGCCATGGCCGCGAAGGGGAAAGCGCCAGTGCGATCTACCCGCGATTGGCAGCGCAACACCCGGATTACCTGCTCAAGCAGTTAAAGGATTTCCGCGACGGCCGGCGCAAAAGTGACACCATGAGCGACATGGTCAAAGGCATGAAGGACGAAGAATTCAGGGGCCTGGCCGCCTGGTTCAGCACCCGCAAACCGGGCTTTCGCCAACCTGCGGACGCTGATCTGGCGGGTGTCGGCAAATACATCTTCACCAAGGGCAATTCCTTCTCCGGCGTGCCGGCGTGTGTGTCGTGCCATGGCACCAACGGACACGGCACGCAGCAATTGCCACGGCTGGCGGGCCAGCACCCCGCCTATCTGGAAGGGCAGCTCAAGGAATTTGGTGACCGCGAACGCACAAATGACAACGCCGTCATGCACAGTGTGGCGTCCAAACTGACCGCACTCGAGATCCGCTCGGTATCGGTCTACATCGGCAGCCTGCAATAGACCGATGGAAGGTTCGCTGCACCGCTCCCGCTGGCTTAGAGGACTGTACTTTGCCGCAGGTGTTGCTGCATTGGTAGCGGGGCTAATGGGTATTGTGTTGCCCGTGCTGCCGACGACCCCGTTTGTGCTACTGGCCGCCGCGTGTTTTGCCAAGAGCTCGGACCGCTTCTACAACGCGCTGCTGAACCATCGTCTCACAGGCCCCCTCATCGCTGACTGGCAAACGCATGGCGCCATGCAGCGCAAGACCAAGCACTGGGCCGCGCTCATGATGGTCCTGTCATTCGGGACCTCGATACTCATCATGGACTCGTTCTGGCATCGCATCATGTTGTTGGCCATGGCGACAGTCCTCGGGGTTTTCATCTGGCGTGTACCTGTGCGGCCCGAATCCCCGGCCGACCCAACGGCGGCGCCCGCCTCGCCTGAGACCTGACGCCATTCGCCGTGTAAACTGTTTCCCATGTGCCAACTCCTTGGAATGAACAGCCGGTTGCCGGCCAGTCTGACGCTGAGTTTTACCGGGTTTTCGCAACGCGGCGGTTGTACCGACCACCATGCGGATGGCTGGGGCATCGCTTTCTTTGAGAGCGACGGGCAAAAGCCCGGGAAGGCGGCGCGCTATTTCGTCGACAAGGAAAGCGCTGCCACATCACCGATTGCGCAAATGCTGCGCACCTACCCGATCAAGAGCCACAACGTCGTCGCCCATGTGCGCAAAGCCACGGTGGGTCAGGTCAGTCTGGAAAACTGCCATCCATTTGTACGCGAGCTGTGGGGCCGCTACTGGGTGTTTGCCCACAATGGCGATCTGAAGGACTTCCAGCCCACTTTGCATGGAGCCTTCAAACCGGTGGGTGACACCGACAGCGAACTTGCGTTTTGCTGGCTATTGCAGGAGCTCAACAAGTCGCACTTCGGTGTGCCCAGTGTCGAAGAGCTTACGCACACGCTGCGCGAACTGGTACCGCGGATTGCCAGGCACGGTACTTTCAATTTCCTGCTTAGTAACGGACAGGCGCTATGGGCGCATGCCAGCACCAAGCTGCACTATGTGGTGCGCCAACACCCTTTCACCCAGGTCCAGCTGAAGGACGAAGACGTCAATGTGGACCTGGCGGAACTCAACGGGCCTGAGGATCGCCTGGCCATCGTAGTAACCGAACCACTGACCACCAACGAAAACTGGGTCGCGATGGAGCCCGGTGAGTTCAAGGTATTCGTAGACGGTGCGCCGTTGATCGACTGACAGCAGGAGTGCCTGGCAATACCGGGGCATATCAGGCTTGGATTCTGGGCGCGACCACTGCACGTGTCAACAGCATTTATCCCTACGCAATGTTCAAGAAATTGGACTAGATTCATGGGGCAGCATGGCGTAAACAACCCCACCTCAACGAGGCCATTCCATGAATAATCTTTCTCAAGACACAAGCTGTGGGACCGGATCGGCGGTGTTGTTACTGCTTTGCACGGCCCTGGGTGCTTGTGCGCCGCAGGAACCTGTGCGAGCCATTGCACCTGCAACGCCCGCTACGGTCGCTGTGGCGCAACCCGCTCCCGCCGCGCCACCGCCGGTTGTTGCACTACCCTATGGGGATGCGGTCAAACTGGCCGCACGCGATCTGTTCACCAAGGCAAAACTGCCAGATGGCCAATCCTTCAATCTGGTGATTGACCCCCTGGTGGATGGCACAACGGGGATGCAGTCCGTGGCCACCGTTGCACTGGAACAGCAGGTCACAGACATTGTGTCCAGCAACTATCCCCGCTACCAGGTCAAACCGTTCAATGCGGCGAACCTTGCCGCCGCACCACTGGTTTTCATTGGCACCTTCACGCCCATCAATCTGCAGGGAAAGGCCGCGGGCGAGCGCGATGCCTATCGCGTCTGCTTTGCGCTGGCCGACCTCAAGACCGGCAAGATCGTCAGCAAGGGGTTTGCCAGGTCACAGACCGACGGCATTGATCCGACACCCTTGCCCTATTTTCGCGATGCACCCCTCTGGGTCAATGACAAAATTGTGGAAGGCTATATCAGGACTTGCCAGGGCACCAGTGCGGGAGACCCCATCAATGCAGCCTACCTTGACAAGGTGAGCGTCGTCGCCGGCATTGATGAGGCTACCAAAGCCTACAACAGCAAGAAGTACCGGGATTCTCTGGCTCTCTTTACCGCCCTGTTGCGAAACCCGGCCGGCGACCAGCCAAGGGTGCATACAGGCATTTACCTCTCCAACGTGAAATTGGGGCGCCGCGAAGCAGCCATGCAGGTGTTTTCGAAAATGGCAGCCCAGGGCATGAGCGCGAAACGCCTGGCCGTCAAATTTGGATTCCAAAACGGCGGTTCGGCACTGGCCAAAGATACCAATCCCTACGATCGGTGGCTCAAGGAACTCGCCAGCGTGTCCTCGAAAATGGCGAAGACCTCCGAAACCTGTTTTGAAGTGGGTGGACATACCGGACGTGGCGGCTCAGAACCACTTAACGAACGCCTGGCGCTTCAACGCGCCGAATACGTCAAGCAGCGCCTGCTGGCAGAACGCAAGGATCTTGCAAACGTCATATCCACAAAGGGCTATGGCTCCAGCGAAGCACTGGTCGCCACCGGAAAGGGCGATCCCTTTGACTCCCTGGATCGGCGCATCGAATTCAAATCAACCCAATGTCCGACCAAGAGTTGAGTCAGGGCCACAGTGAAGACCTATTTCAGTCGCGTGTGTGCCTTTGCGCTTGCCACATGCATCTGGAATTCCTTTGCAGGGCCAGACCAGCCAGCTGAGGCTCCTCTATTGCGGACCAATCTCGGTTCGCACAGCGCGCCCATTCGTGCAATCGATGTAGACAGCAAAGGGCGGTATGCGGTGACGGCTGCAGAAGACAAGACGGCCGGCATCTGGGATCTGGAAAGTGGCAAGTTACTGCAAATCCTGAGACCCCCGGTGGGTCCAGGCAACGACGGGAAACTCTTTGCCGCCGCAATGACTCCGGATGGAGCCATGGTCGCCGTGGGCGGGTGGTCCGCAGACAACGACGTCTACCTGTTTGACCGATCCAGCGGGGTGCTGCGGCATCGCATCACCGGATTGCCGGATGTTGTCACCCAGCTCACGTTCTCACCCGACGGAAGGGCGCTCGCCATTGGGCTGTGGGGTGTCAATGGGGTGCGCCTGTTCAGCAGCGATTCTGGCTGGCACAGCAGCCGCGAGACCGGCAGCGACAACCGCTACGAGGGGGCGGTTTCCGGGTTCAGGTTCTCCTGGGACGGGGCCCGGCTCGCCGTGGCAAGTACCGACGGGTTGATCCGGGCCTACGCTGCAACGCAAAAGTCCCTCAGCCTGCTAGCCAGCGCCCGCCCCACCCTGGGGCGCCAGCCGTTTGGCGTCGCCTGGTCACCGGACAATCGACTGCTCGCCGTGGGCTTTTCCGATGCCGCCTCGGTTGCCGTGTTGAATGCAGATACCTTGCAGATGGCCTACGCTCCCAGCACGGCAGGCATTTCGGGCGGCAGTCTGAATGCCGTTTCCTGGTCACGTGATGGAGAGGACCTGCTCGCGGCGGGAACCTGGCGAGGTGCCGATCGCTTGAACGTTCTGCGACGCTGGCGGCAGGGCGGCAGGGGCGCGGCAAACGACGCCAGTGTTGCCAGCAACAGCGTTGTGGGTGTCCACGCCTTGGCCGATGGTCGCGTGGTCTACGCGTCTGCGGAACCCTCGTGGGGGTGGTTGAAACCCACTGCCAATGGGTATACCCATCAATCGTTTGGCAGTGCGCTGGCGGACTTCCGCAATGCCCGCAGCACCTTTCGCCTGTCCCGTGACGGGGCAAGCGTGGCATTTCCCTTGAACAACAACCAGGGTTCCGGCGAGGTTGCCGCATTCGACGTCGTGCAGCTGCAGTGGACTGCACCCCAGCCGCAATGGAAACCGCCCGGTGCCGGGAAACCCCCAATGGTCATCAGCGATTGGTTCGAAAACACGTCCCCCACGTTAAACCAGCGTCGCATCAGCTTGCATGAGTCCGAAATTTCCATGACCGCAGCGGTTGCATCGAACCACTCGGGTTTTGCGATCGGAACTAGCCAGCACGTCCGGTACTTCAACGCGAGTGGAACGGAGCTCTGGCGAGTGGCTGCGCCAGGCACGACCTGGCAGGTCAATATTTCAGAGAACGGCCGATGGGTCGTCGCTGCATTCAGCGATGGCACCATCCATTGGTACACGGCAAAGGATGGCATGGAACATCTGACGTTGTTTGCGCACACCGACCGTCGCAGATGGGTGCTGTGGACACCATCCGGCTTCTTTGCAGCAGGCCCGGGTTCCGAGGACTTGATAGGCTGGCATCTGAACCGGGGGAAGGACCTGGCGGCGGATTTTTTCCCGGCCTCCCGGTTTCGGGCGCAGTACTATCGCCCCGATGTGGTTGCCCGGGTGATAGACGCCGCGGACATTCAGGAGGCAGTTCGGCTGGCCGATCTGGATGCCAACCGAAAATCGCGACCCGAGACCGCAGGCGTGGCGCTTCCACCCATTGTGGAGATACTGGCCCCGTCTGGGGAGGTGTCGACCTCCAGAACCGAAGTGACGCTTCGTATTGCAGTGCGCACGCCCAACGATGCGCCCGTGTTGTCTGTACGTGTCCGGGTCAACGGATTGTTGCAGCCAGAAACGCGCCTTCCGAAGGGCCTGGATGCGTCCAGCGCATCCGGACGTGAGGTCACCGTCAAGGTCCCCGCAGACGACTCGGAGATACAGGTATTTGCCGAGAATCGCAACGGAGTATCGACTCCAGCCGTCGTCCCCGTGAAATGGTCAGGAGCGAAGCCCCGCGACACCTCTACAGGAAACGCGGCCAGGACCGACAGCTCCCTGGCGCCCAAGCTTTATGTGCTGGCGGTTGGCATGTCCAAGTACCGCAACGCCTCCTACAACCTGGACTTCGCCGCCAAGGATGCGGGAGACTTCAGCCGAGCGATGTCCCTGCAAAAGGGAAGCCTGTACCGCGACGTGGAAGTCAAGCTACTGACGGACGGAAAAGCCACGAAGGACGGCGTTCTGGACGGTTTGGAGTGGCTTAAGCGCGAGGTGACATCCCGCGACGTCGGCATACTTTTTCTGGCCGGGCACGGGCTCAATGACAACACGGGCAACTACTACTTTCTGCCCCACGACGGCAATCCGGAACAGCTGTTGCGCACCGGAGTCGCGCAAAACGACATCAAGCTCGCGCTGAACAGCATCGCCGGAAAGGCTTTGTTTTTCATCGACAGCTGCCACTCGGGCAATGCCCTGGGCACGGCAAAGACCCGTGGCGTGGTCGATGTCAACGCCGTCGTCAATGAACTGGCATCTGCCGAAAATGGTGTCATTGTTTTTGCAGCGTCCACCGGTCGGCAGTTTTCGAGAGAGGCGCCTGAATGGGGCAATGGCGCCTTCACCAAGGCGGTCGTGGAAGGATTGACCGGCAAGGCCGACTTCCGGAAAACAGGAGTCATCTCCCATAAGGCGCTGGACTTCTACGTGGCCGAGCGCGTGAAAGAACTGACCCAAGGACAGCAGTCACCGGTCAGCATCACACCGTCGGGAATCAGCGACTTCCCAATTGCACTGGTGAAGCGCTAAGCTTTGCCATGGCACCTCACCTAAGAAAACACTGGATCAACGCGGCGGGTATGGCCGTGCCCTGGCTGCTTGCAGTGGCGTGTTTTGTGACCCCGTCGTTCCAGTTGCTGGAAAGCCAGTGGCGCGACCAGCAATTCCGTTTCCTGTCGTCCACCCATCCCATTCTGGATGGCGAGCCCGTCACCATCGTTGGCATTGATGACGAGGATATGGCCCAGTTCGGCGTCCCCAGCGCCTTGATGCACAGGGAGTTGGGCGCATTCCTGGAAGCCATGGCAATGGCACAGCCCAAGGTGGTGGGCCTGGACATGCTGCTGCCCGCCGTTTCGTATGACAGACTGCAGCCGGGCCTGGATGCGGCGCTGGCGCGCGGCATCCTGAAACTGCGACCGGTTGCGCAACTGGTGCTGGGACTCAGCGCCGACAGCGAAGGCACACCCAGACCGGTGCACCCGCTGTTCAACACACTGATGGGTACGGCGGGTTTCGGCTATATCTTCGTCGTCTCCGACGCCGACGGAGTGATTCGCGTGTTTGATGAAAAAATAGGCGCCCAGGGAAGTCCGGTCCCGACCCTGACAGGGCAGATGGCGCGCGCGATGGGTGTACAGCCGACTCCCGGCCTCATCAACTACGCCATCCGTCCGGCGTTCCACTACCTGCCCCTGCGCAAGGTGCTGGCATGGCAACGCGAGGGACAGGTTGACCTGCTGCGTGCCGCATTCACCAACAAGGCCGTCTTCCTGGGCAGCGTCATGTCGTTTGACGATCACCAGCGCACATCGCTGGCGCTGGGCACCTGGAATACTCCGAACGGAACTTCACACGGTGTTCTTGTTCACGCGCAGCAACTGCGAGGGATGATGGGCAACGCCATGGTCCAACCCCTTGCGTTCCCGTACCAGTGGGTCCTCTTGGCGTTGCTGACCCTGGGATGGTGGCTCAAACCCGGTGCCTGGGCCTGGGCCGGCATGGTCGCTCTGGCCCTTGCTATCCAGGTCAGTTCACTGGTCCTGCTGCGAGCAGGCTGGGCGGTCGCCTCGCTGTCTCTCTGCGTGGCCTGGGCAGGGGGAGTCGGCGCCAGGGCGGCAGTCAATGCCTGGCTGTTGATACGTGAACGCAAAAGACTGCGCGATACCTTTGGCGGATTTGTCAGCCCGCATGTGATGACCGAGATTCTGGCTGGCAAGCTCGACCCCAAAATGGATGGCGTCCGCTCGGAGATTTGCGTGCTGTTCGCAGATATCCGTGGGTTCACCACATTGAGTGAATCCATGCCACCGGAACAGGTCACCGCGTTGCTCAACCGCTACTTCGACCGGATGGTCCGCACCATTCACCACCACGGCGGCACGCTGGACAAATTTATCGGGGATGGCCTGATGGCCGTGTTCGGTGCGCCCGTTGCATCCAGCACCGCCTGCGAAGATGGGTTGGCCTGTGCGCAGGCCATGATCCGGGAGTTGGGGCGCTTCAACGCCGAGCAGCTTTCCATGGGCACACCGGCCATCGACATCGGTGTGGGTTTGCACTACGGCCCCGCCGTGATGGGTTATGTCGGGGCGAAGGACCGCTACGAATATTCCGCGATTGGTGACACCGTCAATACGGCGTCACGCATCGAGGGGCTCACCAAGGACTCGGGGTTTCCCGTCCTGCTCTCCAGCAGTGTGTACCATCACATCCACGACACCCGTGCCCTGGTTTCCATGGGTACGATGTCGATCCGGGGTCATTCCGCCATCGCGGTATTTGCCTGGAAGCCCGAACCGGGGAACAGCCATGAACCTGCTTAGAGCCACCGCCCTTGCCACACTGCTGGTCTGTCTTTTGCAGCCATCCGCTGGCCGGACCGACGTCCTGATTACTGACGTGGCCGGCAAGCCCGGTCTGGTCAGCAAACCACCGCTGGCGATACTGGGCGAAATGGCCAATGGCAGCGTGGTCGACGCGCCCGCAGGTTTCCAGTTTTCCGCGATCGACCTGGTCACCGGCAAGGAATATCTTGCCAGCGGCCCGGGTCAGTTTCGTGTCACCAGCGGTGGCGTGCAGTCCGTAACCACAGGCACGGTCAAGATGCGCAGTGTTGCAGACGGTGCCCTGCCCGATGTCCGGATTGCCACCGGCAAGCTCTCCCGGGCCTCCATGACCATGCGCGGTGGGGCCGTCTTGCTGGGCAAGCTCCCCATGTATCCGTCCAATACCGCCATTCCGGATACCACGCCAACCCTGCGGTGGGAGCACATGGCGGGGGCCAGCAGCTACCGCGTGACCGTCAACGACGACACCAACACAGCTATTTGGCAGCGCAGCACCACGGAGGCACAGCTTGCGCTCACGCCCGACTCCGGCCTGCGGCTGGGCAACCGGTACTCCTGGAAAGTCGAGCCGCTGAACCAGACCGGTGAACCAGTTGCCAACGCCACCAGCACGGGCTTCTCCGTGGTGGCGGCGGATGCGGCACGGATGCTGGCATTGATCAAGCCTGCTCCCGACGCGTCGTTTTCGGCCTGGGTCCTCTACGCCGCCCAGCTGCAGCAGGCTGGCGCCAGCGACGACGCACAAACCATCTGGCAGGCGCTGGCACGCGAACGGCCCGGCGACCTCAACCTGAAAAAACTGGCTAAATGAATGGCCGTCAGCGCGCAGCGGCCTCCAGCGCATCGACAAACATTGCCGCCACATCAAAGCCAGTCTGATCCGTGATTTCCTGGAAGCATGTCGGGCTGGTCACGTTGATTTCGGTCAGGCTGTCGCCAATCACATCCAGCCCCACCAGCAGCAGGCCACGCGCCGCCAGGATCGGTCCCAGGCCTTCGGCGATGCGCCGGTCGGATTCGCTCAACGGCTGCGCCACGCCCTTGCCGCCCACGGCCAGGTTGCCCCGCACCTCGTTGCCCTGCGGAATGCGTGCCAGGCAAAACGGCACCGGCTTGCCACCAATCACCAGCACGCGCTTGTCGCCCTGGGCAATGGCCGGCAGGAATTTCTGCACCATCACGGTCTCGGTGCCATCCTTGTTCAGGGTCTCGATGATGCCGCCCAGGTTCAGACCATCGGCCTTCACACGGAAGATCCCCATGCCGCCCATGCCGTCCAGCGGCTTCAAGATGATGTCCTCGTGCTCGGCATGGAAGCGGCGAATTTCCTCGGCATCGCGCGTCACCAGCGTCGGGCCAATGAACTCCGGGAACTCCAGAATCGCCAGCTTCTCCGGGTGGTCGCGCAGCGCTCGCGGCTTGTTGAAGACCTTGGCGCCCTCGCGCTCGGCCTGTTCCAGCAGGTGCGTGGCGTAGAAAAACTCGCTGTCAAACGGCGGGTCCTTGCGCATGACGATAGCGGCGAAGTCCTTGAGCGCGCGCAAGCGCTGCTCGGGCGTGCGGGGTGCCTCGTGGAACCAGCGCTCCTCGTGGCCGGTGAGCGTGATGTGGCGCATGTGCGCCCGCACCACGCCACCGCGCTCCCACAGCAGGTGGCGCGGCTCACAGGCCACGATGCTGTGGCCGCGGCGCTGGGCCTCGCGCATCATGGCAAAGGTGGTGTCCTTGTAAATCTTGAAAGATTCGAGGGGATCGCAAACAAACAGGATTTCCATAGTGGGCCGCCGAGGATGGGAAGTGTGAAGTAACTGAACTGGACTCTACCGCGACTACCGTGGCGGGTCGACCGTGGGGCTAATCGGGATGGCGCAACAGCGTGCTGCGCCCCATGTGCTGCACCAGCAGTGCGACCGCCCCGGCCACCACGCCCCAGAAGGCGGAGCCCACGCCCGCCACCACGACGCCGCTGAGCGTCACCAGGAAAGTAATGATGGCAGCCTCACGGTGCGGCTCGTGCTGCAAGGCCGCCGACAGGGCGCCGCCAATCGTGCCCAGCAGGGCCAGCCCGGCAATGGCAGCCACCAGTTCCTTAGGGAACGCGGTCAGCACCCCCGTGATGGCGGCGCCAAACAGGCCGATGACGACATACAGCAGGCCACAGGACACGGCCGCGGTATAGCGCCGCGCCGGGTTGGCATGCGCCTCTGGCCCCATGCAGATGGCTGCCGTGATGGCGCTCAGGTTCAGCGCGAACGCGCCAAAGGGTGCCAGCAGCAGGGTGGCGACACCGGTCAGCGTGATGGTCTTGGAGATAGGTATGCCCGCGTCGCCGCCCTTGGCGCGCTGGTCGCCATAGCCGGTGGACTGGATGGCCGCCACACCCGGCAGGTTCTGGGACGCCATGGTCACGATGAACAGCGGCAGCGCCAAACTGACCAGGGCCGCCAGTGTGAAGCTGGGGGCCACGAACACCGGAATTGTTAAGCCAAAAGCGATATCAGCCCTCGTGAAATCTGACGATATAGCTACAAAAACAATAGCAACCAGCAGTGTGGTCGGCACCGCGTAGCGCGGCCACAGCCGCTTGCCCAGCAGATAGGCCAGTAGCATGACCAGCACCAGCGGCAAGGCGGTCTGCGCGGCAGAAAAGCCGGCCAGGCCAAAGCGCGCCAGCACGCCGGCCAGCAGCGCCGATGCCAGTGCCAGCGGGATGCGGTTCATGACCCGCTCGAACCAGCCGGTGACACCCGACAACGTGATCAGCACCGCACAGACCATGAAGGCGCCAATGGCCTCGTGAATGGAAAAAACGCCGGTGGCACCGGCCGTGGCCAGCACCGCCGCACCCGGCGTGCTCCAGGCCACCATCACCGGCTTCTTCCACCACAGCGAGAGCAGCAGCGTGCACAGGCCCATGCCCAGACCCAACGACCACATCCACGAGGCGATCATCTCCGGCGTGGCATGCAAGGCCTGCGCGGCCTGGAACACGATGGCCACCGAACTGGTGAAGCCCACCAGCACGGCGACAAAGCCGGCGGTGAAGGCGGAGAGGCTGATGTCTTTGAAGAACTGCATGCGGTTCATTGTGGCTCAGGACTGCGGGTTGATCCGGGCGTTGAGCACCATGTCCTCCCAGTGGCCCGCGATCTGCAGGTAGGCCCGGGCATAGCCCTCGCGCTCGAAGCCCAGAGACCGCAGCAATCGCTCGCTGCGCACATTGGACGGCATGTGGTTGGCCATGATGCGGTGCAGGCCCAAGGTGCCAAACACATAGTCCATCCCGGCCTGCACCACTTCGCGCATCAGACCCTGGCCCTGCGAGTCCTGGCCGACCGAATAGCCCAGATAGCAGGCCTGGAAAGGCCCCCTGACGATGTTGGTGAAGTTGCAAGCTGCCACCATGGTCTGCGTTTGCCGATCAACGGCAATGAACTGCACGGAATCCCCATCAGCGTAGCCCTGTGCGGACCGGGCGGCCGCGCGCTGGCAGGCGTCCTGCAACGTGGCGTCTTCGGTACTGCGGGTCGGCTCCCAGGGCGCCAGATGGGTGGCGTTGCGCTGCCGATAGGCCAGCAGCAGATGGGCATGCTCGGGCCGTAAAACGGTGAGTATGCAGCGCGCGGTTTCCAGTGAGGGCGGCACGGTCACGTGGGCAGGGGTTTCAGATTTCGATCTTGGAGCCCAACTCCACCACGGCGTTATTGGGCAGGTTCAGGAAGTCGGCCGCGCCGCTGGCATTGTGGTGCATTTGGGCAAACAGTTTCTCCCGCCACTGCGCCATGCCCTTGCCAATGGTGGGCACCACCGTGTCGCGGGAGAGAAAGTAACTGGTGGTCATGGTGTTCATTTCGCACCCCCGTCCCTTGATTTGCTCCAAGGCCTTGGGCACATCGGGGTCGTTCTTGAATCCGTAGTGAATGACCACCTGCCAGCAGTCGTGCCCGAGGGAGTCTATCTCCAGCCGCTTGTTCAGGCCGATCCAAGGCACCTCATGGTTGCGCACGGTGACAAACAGGTTGTTGCTGTGCAGCACCTTGTTGTGCTTGAGGTTGTGCAGCATGGCATTGGGCACCGTTCCGACCTCGGCCGTCAGAAACACCGCCGTGCCCTCCACGCGGGCTGGTGGGCTGACAAACACGGCTTCCAGAAAGCTGGGCAGGTCAATGGCATCGGCACGCAGCTTTTCGTTGAGGAGCCGGCGGCCATCTTTCCAGGTCAGCATCAGCGTAAAGATCGCGCCCCCGATCGCCAAGGGGAACCAGCCACCTTCAAACAGCTTGAGCAGGTTGGAAGCCCAGAACGCAAAGTCGACGACAAAGAAGAATCCCGTGGCCGCGATGCACAGGGCCAGCGGATAGTTCCAGCTGTAGCGAATGACGTAGAACGTGAGGACCGTGGTGATGAGCATGTCGGTACATACTGCGATGCCATAGGCTGCGGCCAGATTGCTGGAAGAACGGAACATCACGACGGCCAGCACAATCAGCACAAAGAGGCCCCAGTTCACAAACGGCAGATAGATCTGGCCCGTGTCCTTGACACTAGTGTGTTGAATCTGCAAACGGGGCAGATAACCCAACTGGATCACCTGTTTGGTCACGGAGAACGCGCCGGTGATCAGCGCCTGGGACGCAATCACCGTGGCCATGGTG
>JAUSNJ010000021.1 GCA_030645355.1 Rhodoferax sp.
CGGACAAGACTTCACACCTTCGCCCACGTCTGCTCACGCCCCCTCGCGCTCAGACGTACGAGCCCGAAGTACCCGTACAGGTGCGAGAGTGGATAGCTCCCGCCCTTTCTTTGTCTGAGTTTGTATTTGAAGCGTAACCACCGGCGCAACCGCGGTGCGGTGTAGCTGTCGAGTGCCCTATACGCATCACTGTCCGAACCCACTTTGAAGTAGTTCGCCCAGCCGCGCAATGAACGATTCAACTTTTCCACCACGTCCGTGGTCTCTTGCCAACTCGTTCTTCTTTCGGTCATGGCATGGACTTTCTCAACCATGCGCTTGATACTCTTCTTGGACGGGCGCATCCCGATTCGGGCCTTGCCTGTCTTTGGCGAGTACAACCGACCAAACGTATACCCCAGGAAATCGAAGGTCTCTTCCGGCACCTTGCAAATTCGTGTCTTCTCTTCGTTGACCGTGAGCTTCAGCTTGCCCATGATTTCGCGCAGCTTTTGCAGAGCCTGTTCGGCCTTGCCTTTGCCGCACAAAATCACGAGGTCATCAGCATAGGTCACCAGTTTGGCCCCAAGGGTTCGCTCCAGCCCGAACTTCTTCCATGCCAACACAAACCGGCGCATGTAAACATTTGCCAGCAGTGGTGAGATGGGGGCGCCCTGCGGGATTCCCCGACCCGTGTCCTTCGCCTCGGTCATTCGTGTCTTGCGGCCCCGGCCGTCTGTTTCCTCCGTTGCGCATTCCAGCCACATCTTGGTTAGATGCAGCACACGCGTATCCACAATGCGCCGCGCCAGCGACAACATGAGTTCCGCGTGCGGAATGCTCCCGAAGTAGTCGGCCAAGTCCGCGTCTACGACTTCCTTTCGTCCATGGAACAGCGTCTCTTCAACTAGCCGCACCGCCTGCTGGGCATTGCGCCCCGCACGATAGGCGTACTGCTCGTCAGGAAGGTCCGCCTCAAAGATGGGTTCCAGTACCAGCATCATTGCTGTCATGCACACCCTGTCTCTGAGAGTCGAGATGCCCAGCGGCCTGAGCTTGCCGTTGGCTTTCGGAATAAACACTCGCCTGATTGGCTCCGGTTGATATTTCTCTGTCTTGAGTGCAAGCGCCAGTTCGCCAAGCCACCTCAGCACGCCATACTTCTCGACTTCCTCAAAGTCCTGTCCATCCACGCCCGGTGCGCCCTTGTTGGAGCGGCACTGGTTCCATGCATGAAACAGAATGTCTGAACGGTAAATCTTGTCGTACAGCGCATAGAAGCGATACCCAGCTTCCGACTTCGCTTTCGCGTGTAACGCCGTCTGCAGTTTCTGAA
>JAUSNJ010000024.1 GCA_030645355.1 Rhodoferax sp.
TGGACACCCTGGCCGCCGAAGGCCTGGTGCCCGAGTACATCACGATCGACATCGCCCACGGCCATGCCGACAGCGTGCGCGACATGATCGGCTACATCAAGGCCCGGCTCCCGGGCAGCTTCGTGATCGCGGGCAACGTGGCCACGCCCGTGGCGGTGATCGATCTGGAGAACTGGGGCGCCGACGCCACCAAGGTGGGCGTGGGCCCGGGCAAGGTCTGCATCACCAAGCTCAAGACCGGTTTTGGCACCGGTGGCTGGCAGCTGTCGGCCGTCAAGTGGTGCGCCCGCGTTGCCACCAAGCCCATCATTGCCGACGGCGGCATCCGTGACCATGGCGACATCGCCAAGAGCATCCGATTTGGCGCCACCATGGTGATGATTGGTTCCCTGTTCGCCGGCCATGAAGAGAGCCCGGGGCAAACGGTGGAAGTGGACGGCAAGCTGTTCAAGGAATACTACGGCTCGGCCAGTGACTTCAACAAGGGCGAATACAAGCACGTCGAGGGCAAGCGCATTCTGGAGCCCATCAAGGGAAAGCTGGCCAACACTCTCATTGAGATGGAGCAGGACGTGCAAAGCTCCATCAGCTACTCCGGCGGCAAGAAACTGATGGACATCCGCAAGGTGAACTACGTGACCCTGGGCGGCGACAACGCAGGCGAGCACCTGCTGATGTGAAGTTCGGCAAAACTTATCTTGTTTCAATGTGCTGCCGGGCCAAACGGGCCACAATGGCCCAGCCCGAAAGCCTGCGGGGTTGGCGCCCCGGAACCATGATGAAAACACTGCTGCTTTGCCTCTTACTTGTCTGCACGGCACCGTTCGTCAGCGCCCAAAATCTTGAAAAAGGCAAGGAGATCAACGCCACCTGCGCTGGCTGCCACGGGGAATTCGGCCAGGGCGGCAAGAAGGGCGAATACCCCCGCATCGCCGGGCAGCGCGCAGCCCATATTGCCGACCAGCTCAAGTCGTTTCGCGCCCGCACCCGCGTCAACCTGCCCATGTTCCCCTACACGCAGGAACGCGAGATGTCAGACCAGGATGTAGAGGACGTTTCCGCCTACCTGGCTGCCATCGAACTGCCCACCCAATGGCCGGAATTCAAGCCCGACGACGACGCCCTGACCCGCCTGACCGCCATGGAAAAGGTCATGATCATTCCCCGCGCGCCGGGAGATCTAGACAACGGCAAAAAAATCTACAACAAGGAATGCTTTGCCTGCCACGGCAAGGACGGCATGGGCCGCGGCAAGTTTCCGCGTCTGGTGGGCCAGTACAGCAATTACCTGATGAAGCAGATGACGTCCTTCATCAAAGGCGAGCGCTCGCATGACGAAGTGGAAATGGTCGGCATACTCAACCAGCTCAAGGCCCAGGACCTGCAGGATATTCTGGCCTACCTGACGCTGATCCAGTCGGGTCAACCCTGACACATTGCACGGCGGTAACGGCATGAAACGATTGTTGATTTTAAAACCGGTGCTGGTGGCCTTGTTCGTCGGCTTCACACTTCCACTAACCTGGGCGCAAGCCCAGCCAGCCGCTGACGCGTTGTCGGGCATGAATGAAACCCCCATGCACGACGCCGCGCGCATGGGTACGCGCCAGGATGTGGAGCGGCTGTTGAAAGCGTCCGCGCAGAACCGCGACCTACGCACCCCATTGGGCGCCACCCCCCTGCACTACGCCGCCATGAACGGCGACAGCGGAGCGCTCAAGGTGTTGCTGGCTGCCGGTGCCAACCCCAATGCGCGCGACGTCGATGGCCGCACCCCCTTACACATGGCGGCGTTCTCCACACGCAAGGACAACGCCATGCTGCTGTTGCAGGCCGGTTCCGACCCCCTGCTCAAAACCAACGACGGGCGCGACGTGCTGAGCATGGCGCGCAAGGTGCGTGCGGATGAAATAGCCGGCGAAATTTCGCTGTGGATTCTCAAGGGCTGCAAGCCCGGTAAACCGGTCAAGGGCTGCTGATGCGCCGCCGAATCGCTCTGGGCGCCGTGCTGTTGGCCCACCTGCTGGCCCCAATGGTCGGCCATGCGGCAGAGCCGGCTGTGGCCGCCCTGCCGGCCGTGGTCGTCTACGCACCCAGCCCCTGCCTGGCCTGCATCGACTGGGCCGACCACCTGCGACAAAACGGCTTTGTGGTCACCATTGAGGAAAAGCTGCAGGCCGACATGCCCAAGATCAAACGCTGGCTCAACGTACCGACGGCACTGGAGTCCGTGCACACCGCCAAGATCGGTCGCTATTTTGTCGAGGGCCACGTGCCGGCCGAAGACATCCTGCTGCTGCTCAAGGAGCAACCCCGCGCGCGCGGCCTGGCCGTACCTGGCCTGCCGCGCGGTGCACCCGGGCGCGAGAGCTACAACCCGATTTGCGACACCGCCTGCACCATCCTCGACAACGCGTCGGGGCAGCCCAAGGAGATTCGGCGCGAAGCCTTCAACACGATGCTAGTGGGGATGGATGGGCGCACCAGCGTGTACGCGCGGCACTGAGCGGACTTACTCCCACGTCGGTTCACGCAATAGCCGTTGGTAAACAGCCAGATCGCTGTCCGAGAAACAGCAGAACACCACCTCCTGAATCTCCGTGAAGGTCTGCACGGCTGATCGTACCGTGGCGACCGCAATGCGCGCGGCCGGTTCGATCGGGTATCCGTAGACACCCGTGCTGATGCAAGGGAACGCGAGTGTGCGAATCCCCTGCGCAGCGGCGATCTCCATGCACCGGCGGTAGCACGATGCCAGAAGCGCCGGCTCGCCCTGCGCGCCACCGTGCCACACCGGTCCGACCGTGTGGATGACATAGTGGGCGGCCAGCCTATAGCCCAGCGTCAACTTGGCATCGCCGGTATCGCACCCCGCCAGCAGTTGGCACGCGCGCAACAATTCCGGCCCCGCCGCGCGATGAATCGCACCGTCCACGCCACCCCCGCCCAGCAGTGACGCATTGGCCGCGTTCACGATGGCCTGCACCGGCAGTTTCGTGATGTCAGCGTGAATGGCGTGGATTCGGGTGGGCATGGGGAAGCGTGACCTATTCAGGCGCATTCCAGGCCAGCTGCACATCTTGCGCGATTCCATCGAGCTGCCCCGCCTCCAACTCGAGCGCAGCACGAACCTCCCAGTTAAAACCCGTATGAGGTTTGCGCAGGACGAACTCCAAACGGACGTGACCGAGAGAGTCCGACGTTGCTTTCAACTCCAGTTCGTTTTCGAGCGTACTCCACAGCTTTTCGCCCTTCCAGCCTTTCCACTCAGTGGCGATAGATTGAAAGAAAGCCCCGAGGTCATTGGCCATGTATGTAGACGCCCTAGATTCAGCTCGCATGCCGTATGCCTTTACCTCGACAAGAAAAGATTCAGAAATATGAGAGGCATCCTCACTCACGAAATTAGAGAGCGTAAGACTCATACCATCGCGGGCGGAAACGATGCAGACTTCTCTGGACATGTTTTCGCGTCAACGTTGGCGCTGCCCGGCACGCAGCATATGCCACGAAGCAGCATGCTGCGGCTGCGTGTCCGCACCGAGCAAACTGCTATGCATCTGATGAAAGCAAATGCTCAAGACTGGCCTCTTTCAAGAAGCAATGACTATAGGGCTCCACGAGGCAGTAACCCTCAGAGTGCGCCCATGCATTTATGCGCTGCCCCATAGCAACTCCTTCATCTGACGCTGTCAAGTGAACCCACGCGAGCCCCCGGCCATAGACATATTCAAGAAATTTTGCGGCGCTATCAATTGAACTAACCTCGGCCTCAAGCCCATTGCGTGCACAAAATTCATCGAACTCCTGTCGTGACAGTTCACCCGCAGCGAGCGCCGTGCCAAGGTTCTTTGAGTCAATTGGATCAGGGATCTCTGACAGCCCAAGCACTACACCTTCAGGTAATTTCAGATCATTGATACATCGTGGAGCAATTTCCTGCTTTCCGATATCCATAGGCAAGTTGAACGATGGCCGCGACCAAAGTTCCAGTTCAATCACGCGCCGATACTTAGAAGGCATAACGTTGGCCGTGAATGGGCCGCAACGGCGCACTCAGCTTTGAAGAATAGCGCACATAACGGCCGCCGTTGTGGTTCCATTCGACAACTTCGTTAGGCCCATGGCGGTGCAAGCGGTTCACAGCTCAACCCCTGTGTGGTCCTTGATCTTGGTTTTAATGAATCCTTTGGCCAATTCCTTCAATGTGTCCAGGCCGAATGACCCGATGCTCGACGCTGCGCCCTTAGTCTTCTTCCAGATTTCCGCGTCACGCACTGATTCTAGGAACTCATGACCTTCCCAAGTCAAGTGTCTAGGCACCACGTGGAACACATAGTCACTGTCGAGTCGGAGCGCCTTACCAGGCGGATGAGTCAGACCACGCAAAGCCCAGCCATCGATTAGCTGAGCTTCGAACAATAGTGTGAGGTGGTAATTCAAAGCATCGACGTCAGCGCCGAGGTCGGAAGCAACTTTTTCCCACTCGTATCCGAAGTCGTCCTTGCGCGAAAGATCCGGCTTACGGCCTTCAAGATCCAGTAGGATGGATCGCACTAGTTCCATGTCTCTTTTCATTTGGGAAGAGCCTTTCTAAGTGCGACGGATTTTGAGCCTAACGTCGGCCGTGAATGGACCACAACGGCTCACTCAGTTGTGAAGATTGGCAGGAGCGCGTCCTGCCGTTGTGGGTCCAGTCAACGAACCTGTTAAACCACTTTTTACCCATGCCGAAGTGTCTCAGATTCGTGACGAATCCCGTCCTCGTCTATCTTGAGCAACCAGCGTGCGGCAGCAGTCCAACCGCCGTGGCCGTTTCGCATTGCATTGCCCTTCGCGATCAGTCGGTCCGGATTGCCGTTCTCGTCGCAGTCATCCATATACACCGTCACCTCTTTTCCCTCATGGAAATGAACCAACGATCCGCTCGAATCTATCTTGCTGTCTTCCTGCGACAGAAGCACCTCTCCAGCACACGGCATTTCATTGAAGTCGACACAAATGCGCGGCGTGCTCATAGTGGCTTAACGTGATGTAGATGGGCGGATATCCTGGCATCCCAGGATATCCGCCGGAATAAATTGGATTGCAGCGCAGACCGCATTCACTCCCAAGCGCAACAGCCCGCTCACCCATGCGACCCGTAGCGTCTGTTCCCGAAAAATGGTTCCATGAATTCCCCCTTTGGTCTGTCGCCTATCCTGGCGCATCAGGCTTGCAATATAGCCCAAGCACGAGCACACCCAAAACGCTACATATTTGATAGCTGTATACGTCCATTTCACGAGGGCTACCGGCTAGTTTTCCATGTGAATTTTTGCCCAGAGGCCCTGGAACACTAAACGCCAGACGGAAGCCTGGAGGCCATCATCATTTTGCGATCCATCCTGCGCCCGTCGACGATGAAGGTTCCGTCGCCAATCGCATGCACCACGCGCCGCTCCTTGCGCGTGGGATCGATGTAGGCGGCCACCACCTCCAGCACGAAGATGTTGTGCTTTTCAATAACGTCGATGACCTTGCACTCCATGTTGGCGAGGCACTCCATGATCAAGGGTGCTCTGACGATTTTTCCCTTCACCGGCGTGAGCTTGAACTTGGCGAACTTGTCGGTGTCCTTACCCGAGCACGTCCCTATACCGACTACCTTGTCCAACATGTCCACCGTGGGAATGGCAATGACGCACTCCTTATTTTTTCGCAACGCCGCGCAAGAGTGATTCCAGTCGCCCGTGGTGATCGCAAACACCGGCGTGAAATCCATCACCATGGTCCAGGAGATGGTCATGATGTTGTCTTTCTGTTCATCATGGGTCGTCACCAGCACAACAGGGCCCGACTCCATCAAGGTAAAGGCCTTGCTCAGTTTCAACGCACGCATGTCAGCACCTCTTCGTATGTCACCTGCACTTCGCATACATGAAGCACGCTCGGGGAGCAGAGGAGATGTTGGGATGGACCGTGTAGCGCTCCATGCGCCCCTCTCGGTTGAACCCCGCCTTTTCAAGCGCGCGTTGCGACGGAGTGTTTTCGCTGTCGCACGTTGCCTGAACACGAAAAATTTCTGGGCTCTGGAGGGCCGCCACAGTGAGCGATTGAATGGCCTCTGGCATGAGTCCCCGCCCCCAGTGAGAGGCTGCCAATACATAGCCGATATCGACCGTCGAGCCCTGCATTCTGGCTTCGAGCATTCCAATGGGCTCGGACTCTCCGAGTTCTGTGATGACAAAGGCCTTGCGGCTTCCACTCGCCCACGCCGCCACACAAGACGCCATGAAATCTTCAGTGACTGCCACCGAGGCATGTGGCACCCAAATCATGAAGCGGCAGACCTGCGGGTCTTGCGCATAAGACCGGAAAATCGCGCCTGCGTCGTCGATGACCGGACAGCGCAAGTGCAAGCGGGCAGTGGTGAGGGTTTCGGGGAGAGGATTCATCCTGTGTGCTTTCGTTCTATCTGCAACCGGCGGGCAACGGCGAAGGTTCAGCCGTCAAGTGCTTCACCATGGGCGCCCCTTCCAAGCCCGCCCAAACCTGGACCGGGCCGGAAACACTGAAGCCGTTGCGCGCATAGAAATCGCGCGCCGTCCGCGTGCTGTCCAGTCGAAGCGCGGAAACACCGCGCGACAAGGCGAGCGATTCGATGGCGCGCAAGAGTCCTTTGCCTACACCTTGGTAGAGCGCTTCCGGTGCGACGTAGCACAGGGCAAGTTCATCGCGGTTGAGCAGCGCAAAGCCGACAAGATCGCTGCCGCGCACGGCTACCACGGCAATGGCATCAACCGACCCAATCCACACAGCCGCGTTCTCCGGGGTTTTGTTCTGTAGCCACGCCGAGACAATGTCTGGATCATTACGATGGTCTGCGACACAACACGCAGCAATGGATCGTCGGACCACATCGCAAATTGCTGTGGCGTCAGCAGTTGTGGCAGTGCGAATGGCTATGGGCATGATGGCTTCAGTTACGCAGGACTGCTGACCCGACAGACCATCTGGTATTCGTCGTGAAGGTCGCCGTTCACTTGCAGGAATTCGCGCTCAAGACCGAACTCTGTGAAGCCAAGCTTCCTGTAAAGAGCGACGGCAGCTGTGTTTCTCGTATTGACGCCAAGGTTCACCTGACGGACGCGCAACGTCGTGCCCGCGTATGCCAACGCGTACTTCAGAAGCTCGGCGCCGACACCGCGACCGCGCGCCTCCGGCGCAACATACATGCCCCAGACAAAGGCCTTATGCGCCAGTTTCACCATGCCTTCGCGTCGTATGCCGACAAGCGCCAAAAGAGTTTGATCCTCGAACGCACCAAAGATCGCGGCTTCGGGCTTTGGTAGAAGGCGTCGCTCGATTTCGACGATGGGCGTTGCAAACTCTTCCTCGAAGCTCGATGCGAACGCCATGGGGCACTCCTGCAGGCCGCGTAGACGCAATGCCTGGAACGCCGAGGCGTCTTCGGGGGTAAGCGAACGGATCTGCATTCTGTGCGCCCTAATGTTTGTTCCAAGAGATTGGCATTGATTCCCCCTTAAGTCCGTCGCCTATCCCGGCGCATCAGGCCTGCAATATAGCCCACGCCCCTCGGCCCATGAGGATCGTCCATTCACAAAACCAAATTGCTACGTTATTGATAGCTATACAAGCTTATTTCACGAGGGCTAGAGGCACATTTCACTACTTAACACCCAGCGCATCGGCATACAGCCCCAGCCCCCACTGCAGGTCTTCGCCGCGCGGCTGCGGGTTGTCGTGCTGGCCCACGGCCTGGGTGATCAGGCCGTCGCCGCGCAGGCGGTACTGGGTCTCGATGCGCAGCTGCTCTGCCGGGTCAGCATCCAGCCACACGTGACACACGCTGTGCGGCAGGGCCAGCGGTGGCTCGGTGGCGTGGGCGCCGCCACTGCGGCTGCGCGCGGCAATCTGCTGGGCGGCGGCCACGCCCAGGCGGGTGGCCATGTGGGCTGTCTTGGGGTAGTGGCCAAACAGCGGTGAGACGGTGTCGAGCAGGTCGCCGGCTAGAAACACCCGTTCGTCCAGCGGCGCGCGCAGGCGCAGCGGGTCGACACCGGCCCAGCGCGTGGGCTGGCCTTGCGGGTCGTGGCCCAGCAGACCGGCCTGCTCCACCACGGCACTGGCGCGCAGGGGTGGCAGCAGCATGGCATGGTCGAAGTGCAGGTCGCCGTCGTCGGTGGACACGGTGCGCGCAAACGGATCGACCGCACGGATGGTGGTGTGGGGTTGAAAGTCGATGTGGTCGGGGTAGCGCTCGGCAAACAGGCGGGTGAAGCGGGGCATGCCGCCGCCTGCGTCCAGCACGGTGACCCGGCCCTTGATGCGCCGGCTCTTCAGCCACCAGGCCATCAGCATCGCGCGCTCGTAGGGCGCGGGCGGGCAGCGGTTGGGCGGCGCGGGCACGTTGATGAGCAGGTTGCCGCCGGTGAAGCTTTGCAGGCGTGCTTTCAGCACATCCAGCTCGCTGGCGACGAAGCCTGCGGGGTACAAAGTCTGTGCGGCCTGTGCCGCCCGCGTGTCGGCACCAAACCATGCGCCGTAGTCGTAGGAAACGCCGGTTGCCAGCAGCAGCCAGTCATACGCATACGGGCCGCCCTGCGCGGTGACGACGTTGCGCTGCGCGCGGTCGATGCGCTGCACGTCGGCGGCCACAAACCGGTAGCCCAGTTGCGCGGCCAGTGCCGCCCGGTCCAGGCGCGGCATGCGCTCCGGCGTGCGGTCCACCAGCCACGGTGTGCTCAAGGGCAGCGCGCGCAGCACGGGCTCACGGTCTATCACCAGCACGTCCAGCTCGGGCGCACGCAGGCGCAGTTCGCGCGCCGCGCTCAGGCCCGCCCATGCCCCGCCGACGATGACCACGCGCTGCGTACCGGCATCTTTTGCGGGTTGCGCGGCGCGGGCTGCGCCGGGCAACACCGACCAGCCCAAGCCCGCACCACCCATCAGGCCCAACAGTTCACGGCGTTTCATTTGCCAGCCACGGTCAGCCAGTATTGGATGCGCTCGGTGATCTCGGTCACCGGTGCGCCATAGCCAAACTTGGCCACCAGGTTGCCATCGGGGCCGAGCAGAAACATGCCGGCCGAATGGTCCATGGTATAGACGTCCGGGCCGGCGCCGGGCTCCCGGACTTTTTCAAATTGCACCTTGAAATTGGCGGCGGCCCGCTGCACCAAAGCGGCCGGACCGGTCAGCCCCAGGATGCGCGCATCAAACGCCGCGGTGTAGGCGCCCAGCACCTGCGCCGTGTCGCGCTGCGGGTCCACGGTAATGAAGATGGGCTGCAGGTACTGGGCCCTGGCACCCAGCGCTGTCAGCACATGGGTCATCTCCAGCAGCGTGGTCGGGCAGACATCCGGGCACGAGGTGAAGCCAAAGCTGACCAGTTGCAGGCGGCCCCGAAAATCTTCGGACGTGACCGAGCGCCCGTTGGGCGCCATCAGCAAATAGCGCGGCGTGGAGATCGCCTGGGCGGACGCATCTGCCGGTGGTGGCTTGCTGGCCGCGTCACTCTGCGCAAACACGGCCGATGTCACCGACAACGCCAGCACCAGTGCGCAGGCACCCAAGCACGCGCCGCGATTCAAGACCGGCATGTCACTTCACACCGGTCGCGGTGGCAGGCAAGTCAGTCTGCAAAGCCTTGGCCAACGCAGCCAGCTTGCTGGCAAAGGCGGCAGCGTCGGGGCACGGCGCGGTGCCGCGCACCTGCGCCAGATAGCTCGCATTGGTGGCCTCTTCAAACGCGCTGCCAAAGCGGGGCGTCTTCGGGGCGTGGGCCAGCATCAGCTTCTTGGCTTTGGCGACCGCGTCCATGTCCTGGCAAGCCAGGGCCTGGCCGTTGACCTGGGCCAGCTCGGTGACCCGGGCCAGGCCCTTGTCGGTGTCGGCGTCGGCGGCATGCACCGGGGAGAGCGCGGCCCAACTGGTCAGGCACAGAGCGGCGATGGTGTGAAGGCTTGGTTTCATCATGTTGAGTGTCCTTGGAACAGAAAAAATGGGGTGCGACGTTAGTGCATGCGGGGCGCCGGGTCGCGCAGCAGTCGGTAGGGTGAGGAAAACGGAGCCAGGCGCTCCAGAAAATCCAGCATTTCCAGCGCGGGGGAGTTGCGGAAAAAAGTGGCCATGGGGGTCTCCATCCAGATGCGGTCGGCATACAGAAACAGTTCATGCGCGGTGTCGCCCACACCGTCGTGGTTGCGGTCAAAGCCCTGGTACTCGTCCCACATGTTGTCCTGCCACTGGTTGGCACTGGCCACGCCCGGCGCGCTGACGGCCACCGTGGTCAGGTTGTTCTCAAAGCGGTTGTCAATGAACTGGTGCCCACCCACTTCACCGTAGAAAAACAGCGCAATGATGTTGTAGGCAAACTGGTTGCCACGCACCACCAGTGCGTTGCCCGCATCAAGGGACGCATCTGCCTTCAGGCCCACGCCACAGTGCAGGATCTGGTTGTACTCCACCCGTGAACCCGGGCTTTCCTTAATGACAATACCTGCGCCGCCATCGGTCAGCGCGTGGGCGATGTGGTTGTAACGAATGGTCAGATCCGCGGAGTACAAGCCCACGATGCCGGTCCCCGTGTGGGCCAGCGTGTTCCCCTCGATATGCAGATGCGGTGAAAAGATCAAGTGCATGCCGTAGCGGCCATCGGTAAAGCGGTTGCCCGTGATGCGGTTGTGCGGCGAGTTGGCCAGGGTGATGTCCCGCGCCCTGACGAAGGTGTTGTCCTCCACCCGGTTGTCATGGCTGTTCCACAGCCGGATGGCGTCGCCCCGCAGACCCATGGACAGGGCCTTGCCGGTCACCCGGTTACCCTTGACCCGCGCGCGGTCGACGGCCTTTAGGTGGATGCCGAACAGCACGTCTTCAAAGTTGTTGTCCTCCACCACATGGCCGTTGCCTTGCAGCAGCAAGCCCGCATCGACCCCATCGTGGGAATCGCCACTGCCCTGCAAGCGCAGGCCGCGCAGCGTGACGTCATCCGCTTCGACACTGAGCACGGTCCCACGGCCGTTGCCCTGGATCACCGCCTGGTGGTCGCCTTCGACCACCATGGGTGCCCGTATCGTGGCCGGCCCCGCGTAGACGCCCGGTGCCAGACGCAAGGTCGCGCCGCGGGGCGTGGCATCGATCAATGCCTGCAACGATGGCGCGCTAGCGCTTGCGGACGCAATGGCCAGTGTGCAGACCAGAGCCAAGCCAAACCAGGCTGCGCGCTGCATGGTCGTCACCACTTCACGGTTTTGCGCATCAGCACGACAAACGTCAGGGCAAAGGCGTTCATCGACAGCGCATAGACCACGCTGGGCGCACTCATGGCCGGCTGGTGCAACCACTGCAGGCTGACCACAATGCCCAGCGCAGAATTCTTCAAGCCGCACTCGGTGATGACGGCGATGCGGTCACGCCGGGTCAAGCCGGTCATGCGGGACAGGGCATACGCCCCACCCAGTATCAGCACATTGAGCACAACAACGGCGGGCCCCAGGGTCGGCAGGTTGTCCAGCAGCACCTGGCGTTGGTCCCAAAAGGTGTTGAGCACAATCAGCACGAACAGGGCCGTGGTGACTTTACCGATGGGGGCCTCCACGCGCATGACGACGGGCGCAAAGCGCCAGCGCAAGACCATGCCCAGCAGGACCGGTAAAGTGGTGAGCACGAAGATGCCTTTGACCATGGCCGCCACTGGCAACTGCACCGCCAGTTGGCTGGCCATGAAGACTTGGTAGGCCGCGCCCACTACCAGTGGCAGCGTCACTACCGATGCCAGACTGGTGACCGCCGTCAGTGAAATCGCCAGCGCCGTATCGCCCCGCGCCAGATGGGTCAACAGCCCGGAGCTGACCCCACTGGGGCACGCGGCCAGCACCATCAAACCCACGGCCATCACCGGGTCCAGGCCACTAAAGCGCACCACCGCGAACCCGACCAGGGGCACCAGCAGCACCTGCCCCGCCAACCCCACCGCCAGCGCCTTGGGCCGCAGTGCCACCTGGCGAAAATCGGCCACCACCAGGGTCAGGCCCAGGTAGAACATGATGAACGCCAGCGCCAGGGGCAGCAGCGTCTGCACCACATCCGGTCTCACAGAAAGACCCCCACCGTTAGCAGCACACCCAGCAGCAGGCCCAGCCGCGCCGTGGCGCCCAGCAGGGCGTTGAGCTGCGCGCCCGTGGCGCTTCGCCGCAGCCGCGGCAGCAGCGACCACGCGTACGGGATGGCCAGCGCGGCCACCAGCACGCCAGGCCGGCCATGCAACGCCAACAGCAGCACCAGCGCAAAGGGCAGCAACACCATGGCCGCGTAGGCGCGCTGCGAGCCCGCGTCACCCAAGCGCGCGGCCAGCGTGCGTCGCCCGCTGCGCAAGTCGTTCTCGACATCGCGAAAATTGTTGACCAGCAGCACGGCGGCAGCGGGCAGCCCGATGGTGGCGCCGCACAACCAGGCGTCCAGATAGGCGTCGCCATGCTGCAACCAGTGGCTGCCGGCCACGGCCACCAGGCCGAAGAACACCAGCACAAACACCTCGCCCCAGGCGGTGTGCGAGATGGGGCGCGTGCCGCCCGAATACGACCAGCCCGCCAGCAGCGACGCCAGACCCGCCAGCAGAATCGGCCAGCCGCCCTGCACCACCAGGTACAGACCCAGCACCAGCGCCAGACCAAAGCTGACCCGCGCGGCACTGCGCACACTGGCAGGTTGCACCCAGCCGGCAGCCGTCACGCGAAGTGGACCGACCCGGTCGGGCCGGTCGGTGCCGCGCTCAAAATCGGCGACGTCGTTGTGCAGATTGGTGCCCACCTGTATCAGCAGCGCACACGCCAGCGTGGCCAGCAACACGGCCCACGCGGGCGACGATCCGTCGGCCCAGGCCAGTGCGGAGCCCACAACAACCGGGGTTGCAGCAATGCTCAGCGTGCGCGGGCGTATGGCGGTCCACCAGACCAGCAGTCCCTGGCCGGGCCGGGCCAACAGGCTAGGCGGGCGATCAGCTTTCATGGGCACGGGTTCCAAAGTGCAGGCAGGCAATGCCGAACGACAGGTTCTCCCAGTGCACCTCGGCAAACCCGGCCGCGCGCAGCATGTCGGCAAAGCCCTGCTGGGGGGGAAAACGGCGTATGGATTCGACCAGGTACTGGTAGGCCATGGGTTCGCGCGCAATGGCCGCACCCAGGCGGGGAATCACCAGAAACGAGTACAGGTTGTACAGCGGCGCCAGCCAGTAGGCGGGGGAGGAGAACTCCAGGCAGACAAACGTGCCACCGGGCTTGAGCACGCGCAGGGCCTCGGCCAGGGCGCGCTCCAGGTGGGTGGCGTTGCGCAAGCCAAACGACACGGTCAGCAGGTCCACACTGGCGTCGGCCAGCGGCAGGTGCTCGGCCTCGCCGGCCAGCCACTCGATGCGCTCGGCTTGCGCGCGCTGCTGGCCCACCTGCATCATGGCCAGACTGGGGTCACATACCGTCACCTGCCGCCCCGGCGCAAGCAACAGCCGGGCCACATCCCCCGTGCCGCCCGCCAGATCGACCACCCTGCCCTGCACCTGCCGCACGCGTCGTGCCAGCGTGCGCTTCCACAGGCGATGAATGCCCATGCTCATCAGGTCGTTCATCAGGTCATAGCGTCGTGCCACGGCGTTGAACACGGTGCGGATGCGCGCGCGGCGCTCGTCCTGCAGGACTGCCTCGCGGCCAAAGCTCCGGTTGATGTCGTGCTCGGTGGTCATGGTGACGGCTTGGGCTCAGCCACCGGCTTCAACGCCGCAACCACGGCCGCATCGAGGCTGTCCCGCGTCATGGCGCCGATATGGCTGCTGACGATAGCGCCATGGCGATTCAACACCACGGTAAAGGGCAGCACGGTCTTGTGATTACCCAGTGCCCGCATCAACGCCAGCCCCGGTTCACGGGTCAGAAAAACCGGATAGTTGACGTCGTAGGCAAAGGCAAAGTCGCGCACGGTGGCGGGGTTGTTTTCCAGATTAAGGCCCAACACTTCGACACCGGAATTGCGCTTCTGCAAACTGACCAACTCGGGGATTTCGACCTTGCACGGTCCGCACCAGCGCGCCCAGAAATTGACAATCAGCGGTTTGCCACGGTATTTGGACAGGGTGGTTGGCTGGCCCTCCAGATCGAGAAGCGCCGCTGCAAACAACGCGGCACTGTCCACCGGTGCGGCGGGCACCGGTGCAGGTGCAGGTGCCGATGTCGGCGCGCCGTGCACCAACGCGAACGGACCCGCCAGCAGACCCACCATGCCAACCGCGCCCAGGTGCTTCCACCAGCGTGTGGCAACACCCGTCACGGCAGATCCCCGCGGCGGAAAAACACATAGCCCGCAGTGGCCGACGCCAGGCCCAAGCCCAGCGGATAGGCCAGCGCAAAGATCTTGTAGCCCAGCACCCCAAAGGTATCCAGAATCACGAAGGCCGACGGCCCCAACACGATGAGTTGCGGATCAAACAGCGCCAGCGCCGCAGTGCGGAACACCTGCAGCGGGTTGGCCAGGGCCATCATGACGGCGATCTCCGGGGCCACCTTGCCCTGGATCATGACGCCCAGCAGGATCAGGTCGAGGAACAGCAAGAACGTCAGCCAGACCATGAAGGCGGCGCCCTGCGCCATGTCGGTGCTGCGCGCCAAAGACGAGATCAGCATGCCGATGCCCAGGAAGCACGCCGCCATGACTGCCAGCAAGGCCGTGTAGTAGCCAAAGATGCCCCATGGCACCGGAATGCCGCGCACCAGTGCAATCACCACGGCCATCAGCATCGCGCCAAAGACCGGCAGAAAGATCACCAGGTAGCGTCCCAGAATCTTCCCCCAGAACCAGGCGCCCAGCGACACCGGCAGCGACAACAGGTATTCAAAGACTCCGGCCTCGCGGTCACCGGCCACCGAGCGCACGGTGGTGATCAGCACAAAGATCGGCAGGATGGCCATGGTGAGCTGGATGTAGGTCACCAGCAAGCGTGACAGGCCGATGAAGCCCAGCACGCGCGACTCGGTCAGGCCGAACAGAAACAGCAGCGCCACAATGCCGCCGAAGACCAGGGTGTAGATCAGGAACCAGCGCGCGCGCAGCGATTCCGCCATATCGAGTTTGGCCGTCAGCCAGAGTTGTTTCATGGTGTGTCAGATTCTCAATTATTTCAGCACGGCGGATGTCGCTGGAGTCGCCGATGCGGTATCGGTGCCGCGTGGGTAGCAGTTGGCCGGCCAGGTGGCGGCGGTTCGTTGCCCCATGGCGTCAAACGAGATGCTGTCCGGCTGGGCCTGGGCGTAGGCTGCATAGTTGTAGCCCATGGGCGAGACCTTGCCGTTGACATAGTGCGCCGAGGCCGCCTGCAGCCAGAGTTTGCCGCCGCTGCTGAAGTCCGCCACCCACATGCGGGTGGTGGCATCTGCCATCCAGGGATGTTCCTTGCCCTTTTCGGCCAGCCACGTGGCGGCGCAACCGATGTCATCAAACTTGAAGACGGTGTCCTTGGGGCCACCCCGGATCTGGCAGGCGAAGCGATGGTCGGAAATTGCCATCTTGCAGCGGGTGCAGGTGTCGCGGTCCCACTTGAACACCGCCATGCCATTGGGCATGTCCTTGTCTTCCCCACACGCTGCGAGCAGCAGGGACGCCATGGGTGTCAATGCAAAGCCCTGCAGTAACAGAACGCGTCGTCTCATGATTCGATTTCGGTAATGGACACGTGGTTGACCACCGATACATAGCGCGACACCATGCCCAGGAAGCGCAGCCGGTCAGGGCCAGCCACGAGTCCCTCCCACTCCGTCATGTCGTTGTCCAGCGCATGAAAGTCCCACAGCCCCAATGCCTTGGTCAGGGCAGGCTCCTGGCGTTTGCTGATGACGCGCGCGCGCAGCATGCCTGAGAGCGCAACGTCGTCCGCCACCGAGTCGTCCAGCACGACCTTGCCCATGTCCAGCTCCACCACCCGGTTGACCAGCGACGAGACTTCGTTGATGCGGTGGCTGGAAATTAGCATCGTGGCACTGCTGGCCCGCTCGGCCAGTAGTTCGAAGAAAATCTTGCGCGCCTGGGGATCCAGGTTGGCGGCGGGCTCGTCCATGACCAGCACCTTGGCATCGCGCCCCAGCGCAATGGCGATCAGCAGCTTCTGCTTCATGCCACCCGAGAGCTTGACGAACGGGCGCGTCAGAATGCCACTGAGGTCCAGGCCCAGTCGTGCGGCCAGTTCGTGCATGCGTTTCGGATCTGTACCGCACAGCGCGGCGGAAAATGCAAGCAGTTGGCCCACGGGCATCTTGAGGGGGGGCGGCAGTTGCGGCACAAAGCCGATCATGCCCAGCACCTCGGTTCGTTGGTCGCGCGGATTGCGTCCGTCGATCAGCACCGTTCCCTCGTGGACGTATTCACCCAGCAGGCAACGAATCAGCGTTGTCTTGCCGGCACCGTTGGAGCCTATCAGCGCGACGCGCTCGCCCAAGCCCACCTGCAAATCGATGTTGTCAAGAATCCGGGCGCGCCGGAAGGTTTTGGTAACGGTTTGAAAACGGATCACAGTGTCAACTCAGTCAGAACAAATGGAACAGTCGGCGATCGACCATTAAAGCAGCTTGGACAAGCCCTTGATATCAAAGGTTAGCGACCCCGTAGGGCAGGTGTCCACACACAAGCCGCAACGGGTGCAATCGGGGCCCAATGTCACCTCGGTATCCACTGCGCGCCCCTTCACGACGGTCTCCAGCACGTGAGGCACCAGGCAGACCTTGCGGCAGTCGCCTTCATGAAAGCAGCCATCCAGTTTGTACTTGATGCGCACCGGCGACAGGATCCCCACCACGCCATAGGTCAGCCCGATGGGGCAGGCATAACGGCACCAGGCTCTGCGGGAGATCACAATCTCGAACAGCAACAGAGCGGCCACCCACAACAGCGCCACGCCGGGCCCGTAGATCAGCGCACGGGACAAAATGCCGGTCGGCGAGATGGCCTCAAACACCGTGTAACCCGAACCAAAGGTCGCCAGCGCAAACACCAGCCAGAAGGCCGTGCGCAGGCGGCGGTTCATGTTCTGGTCGGTCACGAGCTTCTTGCGCGCCAGAAACAGGTGCAGTTTCTCCGCCCACTCCGCCAACAGGTGGTAAGGGCAGACCCAGGAACAGAAGGTGCGCCCGCCCAGCAGCATCCAGATCACCAGCACGGTCATCGTGCCAATCAGCAGGTTAACGATGATGTGTTTGTGCGCCAGCATGACCTGCAGCGCCGAGTTCAGGTCGATCAGGTGAAAGCCAATGAAACGCGAGGCCGTCAAGGAGCCTTCCAGAATCTGGATATCAAAGCCAAACGAGACAACGAAAAACAGGTTTATCGCGATCAGCACCGCCCAGCGCCGGTTGCGCCAGGTGTTGCCGTGCGGCTTCTGGTGTGCCAGCATGATGGCGGCGCGCACCTCGGTCTTGTTGGCCATGCGTTTGAGCTCGTGCACCTGCTGTGCCCGCTCGGTAATTTCAACCGGCTTTTGGGGTTCGCGGCCAAACAGGATGGCGATCTGTTCAAAGAAGCGCTGGCGGTGCGGATCACTCATGTCTTCCACTCCTCACGCGCCTCGATGACGATGCAGGGCTGCTCGGTGGGGCACACCATCTCGCACACCCCGCAGCCCACGCACGGCTCGTGCACCATGGGCTGGCTGCGGCTACGGCCATCGCTTCCAACAAAGGTTTCGATGGAGATCGCCCCCTTTACCGGACACTCGGTCACGCACAGATTGCACTGGGGCACATCGTAGGGGTGGTCCGCGATCGCGATGGGCTTCCAGCGATCAACCGACATGTATCGCATGCGGCCTTTGAACGAAGGCCCGCGGGTTTGGCCCTTGAAGCCCTTGCCCTGCACTGCCAGGCACGACTCCGGACGCACCAGACGGGCCACGCCCATGCGCTCCTTCAGATTCAACGTCGGCTCCGGGTCCTTCTCCTTGGCCAACAAGACTGGCTTGGCAGCGAGCACAGCACCTGCGCGCACCGGCAGAAACGCCGGCTTGATGTAGGCTAGAGAACCTGTGGGGCAAGCCAATATGCACTGAACGGCATCGCAAGAAAAGTCGCAAGCCTGCTGGCGGGCATCAATATAGGGCACACCCACACCAAAGCCGTCAACCAGGTCCGCCAGTTTGATCGCCTGCACGGGGCACACCTGGACGCACTGCCCGCACTTGATGCAGGAACCCAAAAGGTCCTTCTCGTCCAACGCGCCCGGTGGCCGCAGGCGCTTCTTTTGCGCATACGCCAGTGGCAGGTAGCCCGACAATGCAGCACCGAACACACCGCCAGCGAGCAACGCGGAACGCATCCAACGACGCCGATCTTGCCGCGTCATTTTGGATTTGGTGGTCTTTGCCGGAACGTCCGGCTTGGGAGCTTGGCTATCGGTCATCCTCTAACCCAACCTGGTTTTAAAAATTTCGGGGTGGCATCTTTGAGCGTCAACTCGGGCGAAGAGAAAGGCGCCAGGCGCTCCAGAAAGTCCAGCAACTCCATCACCGGAGCGGTCTTGAAAAACCGCGCCATGGGGAGTTCAATCCAGATCTGGTCGGCATAGGCATACAACTCATACGGCGTGTCGCCCGTGCCGTTGCCGTCACGGTCAAAGCCCTTGTAGTCGTCCCAGTAGTTGCCGGTCCACTCGTTGAGGCCAGCCTTGCCGCGCCCTGCCTGCACCACGTTGGTCAGGTTGCCTTCAAACAGGTTGTCGGTCAGAACGTTTCCACCGAGTTCACTGGTGAATTGCACGGCAATGCCATTGAATGCAAACCGGTTGTTCTTCACCCAGATCTTGCTGTCCGGTTGGAAGGGTGACAGATCCGACCCGATGCCAATCGCGCAGTAAATGACTTCGTTTCCCTCGATCAGGGTGTTGCTGGCTTCCTTGAAGCCAATCGCCATGCCGGTGGCGCCGGTCGCATGCGAGATCAGGTTGTGCCGTAATACGCCGCCCTCGGTGTACATGAAATACACGCCCACGGCGTTGTCATAAAAGCGGTTGTACTCCACGATGTTGTCGCGGGCGAACATGAAGTGAATCGAATAGCGGCTGCGCGTTCCAACGTTTCGCCGGTAGATGTTGTCATTCGAATACCAGGCCACCATATCGCGCGAATCCGATATTTCGTTGCCTTCCACCAGATTGCGGTGGCTGTACCACAGGCGCAGCCCGTCTCCGCGCACACCCAGGTCAACCGGCTTGGAGCGGATCTTGTTCTTGCGCAGGACGTTGTCATTGGACTGCTTCAGATCGATGCCGAAGAGGCAGTTGTCAATGACCAGGTTTTCCAATACGTTGTGGTGGCCGCGTACATCCAGGCAGGAGTCATCCGTGTCATGGGAGTCACCGGAGCCCGTCAAATGAAGGCCCCGCAAAACCACGCCGTCAGCCTGCACCGAAAAGACGGTGCCACGGTCACCAGAATCAATCGTGACCGCGCCGCCTCCTTCAATCGTCAACGCCTTGGTCAGCACGACCGGTCCGGAGTAGTTTCCCGGCGGTGGACGCAACACATCACCCGGTTTGGCGGCATCCACCAAGGCCTGGAAGGGCTTCAGCCCGTGGACACGCTTGTCGCGTTCGTACAGCGGAAACGTAGGCTTGGGTCGATCCACGCCGACACGGGGTGCGGTCGACAGATCGGCGGTGGCGCCCAATGCCGGGGGGCGATTGGTGTCGTCATCCCCATCCGTGGTCCGCGCCACCAACAGGCTGGTCATGCCCAGCAACAGGGTGGGCACGATCAACCAGCGTCTGACCGTCATGCTATGCCCCAAGGCCTTGATCGGCTTCACGCAATTGGCGCCTGCGCATCAACATGGCGAGCGTCAAACACACAAACACGACCATCAGTAAACCGTAGCCCCAATACGGGTAGGAGTAGGTGGAAAACTGCGCAACCTTGCCCTCACCAAACAGCGTTGGCATAAACGGCTTGACCGTGAACGCGCCCCAGGCGTGCATGTTGTGGCCAAAAAACCAAAGCCAACCCGCATACTCAATCACAAAGTACAGCGGCAACAGGCTGGGGACCAGAACGAGCAGCAACACGAAACGACGGAACTTCGCCACACCAATAACCACCGCCACCATTGCTGCGATGAGCCCGCCCATGGCTATCTGGCTGTACAGGGTAACGTTGTCACCCCACACTTTGATGCGTGCAGGTTCGTTGAAAAAGGTGGCCGCCTCGGCCATATAGTTCTTGACGTGTTCAGACAGGTGGCCCAGTGCAAACTGGTGCACCAGCATCCAGACGGCAACCGCCGAAAACCCGCCCCCTAAAACGAGCAGGCGACGCTTGCCTTCAGGCGTGATGAAGCCCAGTAGCATTACCGTGAAGAAGCCAAAGAAGAACTTGGCCAACGGCTTCTCGACCGGCGCCCCGGTTGCAATCGGGAACATGCCCACGTAGTGGTTGATGGTGTTCATCTCGTGAACACAGTCCAGACCGGCAGCATCCTTGTTGACGTCTTTCTTGGCGTCCAGAATCGGGTTGTAACGCTCGGAGTCCGGTCCCATGTCTGCCTGCATGGTCTCCGACCCCATGCGGGTGCTGGCACCCACGGCGCTGCAGCCATTCTTCACGACATCAAAGTGAAAGTGAATACGGATGCCATCCGGAAAGGCATCCTTGGGATAGTTGGGCGCCGTAAGGGATACCCACCAGATTGGCGCAAAAAAGGCGCTGATCATGGCCACCAGGGCCACCAGGGTAAGGACCGTGATCAGGCGATTTTGTTTGGTCTGGTCTTGCATGGTAATGGCTTACTTCTTCTTGGCAGGCTTGGCAGCCGCACCCGCTTTGCACATTGCGCCCGGCATGACCAGACTGGACTGGTAGGCTGAAATGGCGACCAGTTGCGCGTTGTCATATTTCTTGATGATCGTCACCATGTCGGGATTCGCATTGCGACGATGGCCATCCCGAATTTCCGTCATTTGCCGCAACAGGTACTTGTAGTGCTGGCCCGCAAGCACCGGATAGAACTTGTCTTTGACGCCCTCACCATTGGCCTTGTGGCACTCAATGCACTCTTTCTCATACATGACCTTGCCGTCCGCAATCTGCTTCGCTGCATCCGGGCCTTCATACATTCCGTGTACGGCGGGAATGCACAAGCTCTCGATGTAGGCAGAGACATTGGCCAGTTCCTGCGCATCTGTCAGCTCCTTGGCAAATGGATACATGGTGGGGTTGTCGCGCAAGCCGGCACGAATGTCGGCCATTTGCTTGATCAGCACCGTGGTGTGTTGCCCGGCCAGTTGGGGGAACGTGCCGTCAGGACGTCCCGCACCGGAAGGCAGGTGACAGGCTCCGCACACTTCATAGCCTTCTTTGCCGTCCTTGGCGTTGCCCTTGAGTTTCAGGGCTTCAATTTTTTCGCCTTCCTGGGCGTTCCATTTATAGTCCTTCGCCTCAATCCCCGCTTGCTTGGCGGCTGGCGGACCAGCCAAACTGAGCGCAGGAGCCAAAGCCAGCGACAGCGCCAGCGCAAGAATTTTTTTCATATCAGTTACCTCAAGTATTTTGGAAAAAGGGGCAGGCTATTTGAGCTTGGAAAGGTACAGCGCCATTTCTTTAATGTCCTTGTCCGTCACAAGCTCCACCCCCTCGGGGTTGACCATGACGCCTTTCATGGCTGCACTGCTTGCGTTGGATCGTGCTCCGCTTTTGATGTCACGCATTTGCTGCTCCATGTAAGCCGCATTTTGTCCAGCGAGCTTGGGAAAGGTCGGTGTCATCGGCTTCTTGCCTTCCTTGCCGTGGCAGGCAATGCAGGTCTTTTCCGCGTAGAGCGCCGCACCATCCGCCATGGCGGCGCCGGATGCGATCGTGGCCAGCATAGCGGCGAGAAACAATTTTGTCTTCATGGTTTTACCTTTTCAAATGAATTCGGGGAGTCGAGTTGATCGACCCCCCGACTCTGGATGCGATCAACCGTGTTTACTTGACCTTCTTGGCACCGTTCTGTTCCAGGAAAGTCTTGGCCCGCAATCCCAGGTCTGCAGTCTTCACCTGGTATTGCCACACTTGCTCTGCCCACAGATTGGCGTTTTCCCAATCCTTCTTGGCGAATGCAGCTTCATGCTTGGCCTTGATGTCCTTGGTCTTGCCAAGTTGGTCAAACGCGTCTTCCACCATCGCCACGACTTCAGGGAAGTCCTTGTAGTTCACACTGGTGATGTAGGCCACCACGGAGTCAATGATGACCTGTGTGTCAGCCACTTTCTTCAGCGTGGCTTTGTAGTCCGCTTCAGTGTAGTTTTGCGCAGCCAGTGTCGTCTTGGTGGGTTTCCAGCCCTTTGGCTTCACCAACAAATAGCCTTGCATTTCCAGGTGCAACGCAGAGCAGAACTCTGTGCAGTAGTACGGGTAGACGCCTTCCTTGTCGGCCTTGAACTTGACCGCTACGGTCTTGCCGGGTTCAACCGACGCGTGCACGTTGAACGTGGACACGGTGAAGCCGTGCGTTTCGTCCTGGGCGCGTTCCAGATTGGTCAGGTTGATGGTCACTTCATCGCCGACTTCAACTTCGATGGTTTCAGGCGTGATGTGCGAACGGATCAAGGTGCCGAATACTTCAACCTTGTTGCCCTTCTTCACAATGCGTTCTTCGCCCGCCTTGGTCGCGCCTGCGTGTGGTTTGTCGGTACGGCTGTCGGTACCAACCTTGTAACGCACGGCTGGCTTGAGTTTCTTGGCATCAATAGCGACAACGTAATGCGGCTCACCCAGAGGCAATGGCATGTCATACAAAAGCTGCATCTTGTCGCCGCTGATGTCGATCAGCTGGTGATTTTGTGGGTGCAGAGGCCCGACTGGCACGAAGCGGTCAATGGCGAGCTTGTTCAGAGCGACCAGGTATTTGCCGGCAGGCTTGGTGGAATCACCCTCCATCGTCATCAGGTGGCCAATGTTGTAGTGCACGCTGAGCTTGTCGAGCACCTTGCCTTCGCAGTAGTTCCACTTGGCAACCTGCGAGTCCACATACAGCGAGGTGTAGGCAATGCAGGGCTTGCTGTCATACTGGGTATGCAGCGGGCCAAGACCCAGGGAAACCTGTGTTGCAACCGCATCTTTCATGGCGATCACCGGGATGCCGTACGGATCTTTGGACTCAAACTTGCCAGCTTTGATGGCAGCCTGAATTTTCTCGAAGCTGTAAACCGACACGTGGGTGTCGAGTTTGCCGGCCACGATGATGTTCTTGCCATCAGGGGTCACGTCGACACCGTGTGGTGATTTGGGTTCCGGAATCAGAAACAGCACGCCTTCCTTGATGGCGGTTTCCATCATCAGCACATCATGTCCGTTGATCTTCTTGGCCTTGCCGGCAGCCACCAGTTCGGCAGCCTTTTTCCAGTTGATCACGTGCATGTAGTCCGTGTCTTTGGCCGAGCAGCCCGCCTCATAGGGAGGGCGGCCTTTTTCGATACCACCGACATAGCGTTCGGAGCAGAAAGAGTTGGTGAATGACCAGCCTTCGGACACGCCCTTACCGGCGTCGGACAGATCCTGCGAATACGGTGGCAACTCCAGGGAGAACGACTTGGCGGTGTCGATGCGCCCTTCCTTGCGGTCAAACTTCCAGTAGGTGATACCGCCGCGGTATTTTTCGTTGAACTCCTCGAGCGGGTAGAACTTCTTGTTCTCCAGCGGCGCTGCATACTGCGCCGCTTCGATCACGTACTCGGTGTTGGTGGTAACAAACGTTCCGCCGTGTTCCGACTTGAAGATCGGGTTGACGATGATCTGCTTGGTCTCGAAGTCACGCAAGTCGATGACGGCGATGCGGGGATTGGCCTTGTCATTGATGAACAGGAACTGGCCATCGTACTCGCCGTTGGTTTCGGAAATGGCGGGGTGGTGGGTGTCGCCCCATGTGATGTCCTTGCCGTCAATCTTGCCGCCAGCCAGAACCTTCTTGGAGCTCTCATCAAAGCCATAACCTTGCCATGGCTCGGGTGTGAACACACCGATGTACTTCAGAATGCGCATCGAGGGAATGGCATATACGATCACCTGCCCCGATTGCCCGCCAGAGCTAAACGCCACAAACTCGTCGCGCTTGCCCGTCGGTACATACGTCTTGGCAGCCGCCAACAAATCCTGCTGGCTCAGGCCACGCTCTTTCAACACGTCCTGCAGGGAATCTGCCGACCAGACTGCCGAAGCAGCAAAGCCCATGCAGCCAACCACCAGGGATATGGCCGTTTTGTTCAATCGTTTCATATGCTTCTCTCCAAGTTGAATACGCTCATTACCAAATTCTGGGCACGCACTCCAATCAGTTTTCTTATTACGACTGGGGGTATCTAGCGAGCGCGATGGTAGGCCGAACGGTCAAAAAGAAAACTAATACAGATTAGGTTTAGGACACGTGGCAAGCGGCTTGCGCACTTCTTTGACATGCGTCAACTTGATGGCAAAAAGTTGCCAGTGCAGCGGGTTTGGTGGGGGGTCTGATCGGCGTGGAAAGCGGCCGCACTCCGTCAGGCATCTGACAGGAAATACCCTCGCCTGGGCACGCCACCGTGCGCGTACGCTGTATTCTGGTAACTTGCTGAGGAACACGAGATGAAAATTGCACTGTTAGGTATCGGCCTCATGGGCTTTCCAATGGGGCGCCGCATGTGTGAAGCAGGGCACACCGTGCATGTTTGGAATCGCACGCTAGGCAAGGCGCAGCGCCTTGCCGCTGCGGGTGCGATCGTGCACGAGCAGCCAGCCGAGGCTGTTCGGGACGCTGAACTGGTCATTACCATGCTGGACGACGGTGCTGTTGTCGGGCAGGTCTTGTTTGATATGGGTACGGCTGCCGCCCTGCAACCAGGCAGCCTGGTGGTCGACATGTCGTCCATCAAACCGGTCGAGGCCCGTGACCATGCAGCACGACTGAGCGAGCGGCACATCGCCTACCTGGATGCGCCGGTCTCGGGCGGCACCATAGGCGCAGACAATGGCACGCTGGCCATCATGGCAGGGGGCAAAGCCAGCAGTTTCGAGCGTGCGCGGCCCATTCTGGATGTGTTTGGCCGCGCCACGCATGTCGGGCCCACCGGCGCCGGACAACTCACCAAGTTGGCCAACCAGATGATCGTGGGTGCAACGATTGGCATCGTCGCAGAGGCGCTTTTGCTGTGTGAACGCGGCGGCGCCGACATGGGCAAGGTCAAAGAAGCCATCACCGGTGGTTTTGCCGACAGCCGCATACTGCAGGTGCACGGCCAGCGAATGGTAGAGCGCGACTTTGCACCCCGGGGGAAGATGTCCGTCCAGCTCAAGGATTTGCGCAACGCGCTGTCCACCGCCCAGGAAGTCGGCTTTGATGCGCCGATCACGGCCTTGTTCGAGCAGTTGTATGCCCAGGGCATTGAGCATGGCCTGGCAGACCTCGACCACGCCGGCCTGTTTGTGGAACTGGCCAGCCGCAACGGCATGTCCTGATCCTGGACCAAAAAAAGGACCCCGCAGGGTCCTTTTTTTCGAGCTTCAAACGCTGTTAGTCAAACGTACGGGCAGCACGCTTCTTGGCATCGCGCGGCACAAACACCTTGCCCGCATTTCCGGGCTTCACACCCATGGGCTTGCTGAATGCTGGTTTGCGCGCCGCAGCGAAGTCGCCACCACTGCGGGGGGCTGCATCGGGGCGGCCACCACCGGCAAAGCGGTCGTTGAAGCCACCCTTGCGGGCGTAGCTGAAACCACCGTTGTCACCAACATCGCGTGGACCGTTGTCACGGTTTCCGCCACCAAATCCGCTATTATTTTGATAGCTGCCTGGACCTGCATCACGAGGACCAGCAGCATTTCTGTCACCAAAACCTGGATTGCCGCCACGGTTGCCACCGAAGCTGGGGCGTGCACCACCGGCGCCACCGCCAAAGTTGCGGTCACGCGGTGCGCGGTCCGCAAAGTGACTGCCGCGACCACCAAAGCTGGCACCGGTACCGGGACGGGACTCGGGGAAGCGCTGCTGTGGCTCCAGTCCTGGAATGGTCTCGGACTTGAAGTGTTGGCGGGTGTAGGCTTCAATGTCGAAAATCTTGCGGCGGTCACGCACTTCGGCAAAAGTGACGGCCAAACCATCGCGCCCGGCACGGCCGGTGCGGCCAATGCGGTGGGTGTAGTCCTCGGCCTTCATCGGCAAACCAAAGTTGAACACGTGGGTGATGGTGGGGACGTCAATACCCCGGGCCGCGACATCGGTGGCCACCAGAATTTGCACCTGGCCATTGCGCAATGCCATCAGGCGGCGGTTGCGCAGACCCTGGCTCAGGGCACCGTGCAATGCCACGGCATCAAATCCGTCTTGCTGCAAGTCGCCAGCCAAACCATCACACTCGATCTGGGTGCTGGCGAAGACGATGGCCTGGTTGATGGTCGTGTCACGCAGCCAGTGGTCCAACAGCTTGCGCTTGTGGTGGGCGTTGTCGGCCCAGAACAGCACTTGCTTAATGTTGACGTGCTTTTCCTGCGGGCTGTCGATGGTGATGCGCTGGGGTTCGCGCATCACGCGGGCAGCCAACTGCTGGATGCGGGGCGCAAAGGTGGCGCTGAACATCATGGTCTGCTTGCGGGCGATGGTGAGCTGGTTGATTTCGGCCAGATCGTCGGAGAAGCCCAGGTCCAGCATGCGGTCGGCTTCGTCCACCACCAGGAACTGGACTTGGTCCAGCTTGATTTGCATGGAGCGTTGCAGGTCCAGCAGACGGCCGGGCGTGGCCACCACCAGGTTGGCGTTCTGCAACTTGGCGATTTGCAGCTGGTACGGCATGCCGCCCACGATGTTGGCGATGCGCAGACCGCGGCAATGCTGCACCAGATCGATCGCGTCATTGGCCACTTGCTGGGCCAGTTCACGGGTCGGGCAGACGATCAACGCGCCGGGAGCCGGTGCCTTGAAGTTGCGAGGGTTGGTCGGATCCTTGCGCTTGGAACGCTTGGGAGGTGCTTCGCCACGGGCTATGGCTTCTGCCACTTCGCGCTCGAACGCTGCGCGCTCGTCGGCTTCGGCTTGGGCTTGCTGCTTCAGCAGGGTGTGCAATACGGGCAGCAGAAAGGCCGCTGTCTTGCCGCTGCCGGTCTGGCTGGAGACCATCAGGTCAATGTACTTGGCCGCCGATTGACCGTCGCTCTCGCCGGGCAGGGCAAGGGGAATGGTCTTCAGTTGAACCGATGTAGGCTGGGTGTAGCCCAGGTCCTTGACAGCATGGACCAGCTCGGGCGCCAGACCCAGCAGCACGAAGCCATTGGGTGCTTCTGGTGCTTCGGGGACTTCAGGCGTATCGAGGCCGTTGCTGGCGTCGGCTGTCATTACAGCGTCGCTGGCAAAAGAGGGGTTAGAGGAAATTTCGGCAGGCGCAAAGGCACCTGTCACTTCAAAAGCGTCAGTCATGGTTTTACTCACACGCGAGTGCCGCAGGGTATGCGGCTGCTCCGTCAATGGTTAAAAAACATCAACCATCAAACGGAACCTGCGTCTGAATACTTTCCAGCGCTTGGGGCCCAAATAGGCGGACCCGGTGAATGAAGGGAGATGTACAAATGCACTACTGCTTGTAGCGCAGCCTTCGATTATGCCATGGATCCGGGTTTCTACCTAACTCAATTTTAAAAAGTGCTGTCGGTAGTGTTCCAGTTCATCGATGGACTCGTGCACATCGGCCAGCGCCGTGTGGCGCTGCTGCTTCTTGAAAGACGCATGAACGTCGGGCCGCCAGCGCTTGGACAGTTCCTTGAGTGTGCTGACATCCAGGTTGCGGTAGTGAAAAAAGGCTTCCAGCTTGGGCATGTACTTGACCAGGAAACGCCTATCCTGGCCGATGGAGTTGCCACACATGGGCGAGCCGTTGGCAGGCACATACTGCTTCAGGAACGCAATCAGTTCATTCTGCGCCTGCTCTTCGGTCACGGTCGATGCCTTCACTTTATCGGTCAACCCGCTCTTGCCGTGGGTCCCCTTGTTCCAGGCGTCCATCTTGTCCAGTTGGGCATCGCTCTGGTGGATCACCAATACGGGGCCTTCGGTGCGGCACTCCAGGTTGGGGCCGGTCACGATGACCGCGATTTCGATAATGCGCTCGACATCCGGGTCGAGGCCGGTCATCTCGCAATCGAGCCAGACCAAGTTTTTGTCGGATTTGCCGAGAGGGGTGGTGTTGGGTTCGTCCATGCGGGCGATTGTCGCTGATGACCTAAACTCCATCGCCATGAATGATCTCTTTGCCAGCCCTTCTTCTGCTTCCCTGACCACGACGGTGGTCTTTGCGCTGGCCCTGAGCCTCAGCCTGATTCTGAAATTCTGGCTCGCCTCGCGCCAAATTCGCCACGTCGCGCAGAACCGTCATGCCGTACCAGCGGCCTTCGCAGAAAAAGTTGCGCTCGCAGCACATCAGAAGGCCGCCGATTACACCATCGCCAAAGCGCGCTTTGGCCTGCTGGAACTGGCCTGGGGTGCGGTGCTGACCATTGCCTGGACTCTGCTGGGTGGACTGTCAGCACTGAACCAGTTGCTCGCAGGCGTACTCGAGAATCCCCTCGCCCAGCAAGTTGCGCTGCTGGCCGCATTTGTGGCCATCGGCGGACTGCTGGACCTGCCTTTTACGCTCTACCAGACCTTTGTCATCGAAGAGCGCTTTGGCTTCAACAAGACCCGTTTGACGCTATGGCTTCAGGACTTTGCCAAATCCCTGTTGTTGTCCGCATTGATCGGATTGCCCTTCATCACGCTGGTGATCTGGATGATGGGAGCAACAGGAGCGTGGTGGTGGCTGTGGGTCTGGGGCGTATGGATGGGTTTCAACCTGTTGGCGCTGCTGATTTACCCCACCTGGATTGCACCGCTGTTCAACAAGTTCCAGCCGCTGGAAGATCCACAGGTCAAGGAGCGAGTGACCGCGCTGATGGCCCGGTGTGGCTTCACCTCCAAGGGCTTCTTCGTGATGGACGGCAGCAAACGCAGCGCCCATGCCAACGCCTATTTCACCGGCTTCGGTGCCTCCAAACGTGTCGTGTTTTATGACACCCTTTTGGCACAACTGAGTCCAGCCGAAGTTGACGCGGTACTGGCCCACGAACTGGGACATTTCACGCACCGGCATGTAATCAAGCGCATCGTCGCGATGTTTGCCTTGAGTCTGGTCGGGTTCTTTGCGCTGGGCTGGGTCAGCCAACAAGTCTGGTTTTATACTGGCCTGGGGGTCGCGCCCAACCTGGATGCACCCAATGACGCCCTGGCGCTGCTGCTGTTCATGATGGTGCTGCCGCTGCTGGGCACCTTGATGGGCCCGGTCTTCGCGCAGATGTCGCGCAAGCATGAGTTCGAGGCTGATGCCTATGCCGTGACACAGACCAGTGGCCCGGACCTGGCAAACGCACTGCTCAAGCTGTTTGAAGACAATGCATCGACGTTGACGCCGGACCCGGTCTACGTTCAGTTTTATTACTCCCACCCACCCGCGACGGAGCGCCTGGAGCGCATCCTGGCCGCGGCCCACTGAACGCCAGCAGCCATGGCAACACCCCCCCCTTTGGAAACCGGTCTCGTGATTGCCGGGCACGGCCGCCACGTGTGGGTTGAAACGCCGGACGGACGGCGCCTGATTTGCCATCCGCGCGGCAAGAAGAGCCAGACTGTCGTCGGTGACCACGTGCTGTGGCAGGCCAGCGAAGACGAAGGCACCATCGAAAAGGTGCAACCGCGGCGCAACCTGTTCTACCGGCAGGACGAAATCCGCACCAAGTCTTTTGCCGCCAATCTTGACCAGGTGCTGATCCTGATCGCAGCCGAACCTGAGTTCTCGGAGAGCCAGCTGGCGCGGGCGCTTATCGCCGCCGAAGCCGAACACATCCAGCCCATCATTGCCGTCAACAAGAGCGATCTGGCCGAGCCATTCCAGCGCGCCTGGGCGCGCATGGGCGTGTACCGCGACATGGGCTACACCGTACTGCCGATGGCACTGAAACCCAAGGGAGACACCACCCTCGACACGGAGCACCACCTGGACGTTGTGCTCGCGGGCAAAACCACGCTGGTGCTGGGTCCGTCGGGGTCCGGAAAGAGCACCCTGATCAACCGCTTGATTCCCGACGCGCAGGTGCTCACCAACGCCATCTCAACGGCGCTGAACTCCGGCAAGCACACCACCACCAGCACCACGCTGTATTGGGTGGATATGGCCAAGACCACGGCGGTGATCGACTCTCCCGGTTTTCAGGAATTCGGTCTGAACCACATCGAGCCCATGCACCTGGCCAGCCTGATGCCCGACATCAAGGCACACGCCAGCGACTGCAAGTTCTACAACTGCAGCCACTTGCATGAGCCGGGCTGCGGTGTGATTGCCGCTCTACAAAAAATCTCTGATGGCTATTTGGCCCCTGGCCCCCGTGAAATAAGCATGAATCGCTACAAAATATATAGCAATTTATTCGCCGAGCTTTCGCAGAAGCGGTATTGACCGGCCCTACCCCAGCAGCCTGGCCAGCGACAGCAGCGCCAAAAAAACCATCCACATCACGACGGTGCGCCACACCAGCCCGACCACGGCACGCAGGTGCACGGGCTGTGGCGTTTGCCCTGCTCCCGGGCTCTCCGGCTCGCCCAGTTTGACGTTGACCGCGCCGGCGGTGGCTGCCAGCACGACGCCGTCGTTGTCACCCGGAAACTGGGCTTCGTGCTGGCGCCAGCTGTCCACGGCTTCCTCAAAGCTGCCGACAAAGGCAAACCCCAGCGCCGTGATGCGGGCGGGCACCCAATCCATGACATACCAGGCAAGGCTGGCGGCCGCTTTCAGTGCATCACTCAGTGGCGCAAGGGAGGGACGATTGGGACGGTTGGCATAGCTGGCAAAGTATTCGCCGATCCGGTACAACACTGCGCCCGCCGGACCCAGGCCCATCGCAGCCAGCAAGGAGTACCAGGCGAACACGCCAAACACGTGGCGATGGGCGCTCAAAACGGAGTGTTCAATCACATGCCGCACAATCTGGCTGCGCGGCAAGGCACTGACGTCCATGCGCATCCATAGCGCCAGCTGTTGCCGCGCCACATCTTCCTCGCCCGCCAGCAACGCATCGCGGATCACGGTGAAGTGGTGGCTGAACTGGCGAAATCCCAGGGTGGCGTACAAAATCGCAGTGCTCCACACCGCTGCGGCAATCCACCCCAGTGACCACACCAGCAGCCAATGGACGCCGCAGGCAACCACTGCGGGGGCTACGACTGCAATCCACCACGCCAGCCAGCTATGGTGCGGCTTGCCTGTATCCAGATTGCGAACCACCCAGCGCACCCAGTTGCGCACCCCCAGATGAACAGGATTGCCTTGCCCCAGAGGCCGTGCCTGCTCCAGCAGCAGCGCAAATAGTATGGAGAGAAAACTCATGGGGCAATCATAGCGACTGCCTGCGCAGCTCAGTCCAGCAGGAACCGATAAAAGTTACGCAGCATGCCGGCGGTTGCACCCCAGATAAAGCGCTCGGCCTTGGCATCCACATAGGGCATGGACAGCCACTCGCGGCGAGCGCCCGCCCATTCGACCGCATGGCGGTGGTGGTTGGCGGGGTCCATCAAAAAGTCCAGTGGCACTTCAAAGACATCCGCAACTTCATGCGGATTGGCGGTCACCACATGCTCCGCCTGGACCAGTGCCACCACAGGCGTCACGATGAAGGCGCTGCCGGTCGTATAGATCGGCAAAGTGCCCAGCACCTCCACAAACTTGCGATCCAGGCCGATTTCCTCCTGCGCCTCGCGCAAGGCGGTATCCACCGCGTTGGAATCGTCCGGGTCCGCCTTGCCGCCAGGAAAAGCAATTTGTCCGGAATGGCTGGACAGATGGGTGGTGCGCTCGGTCAACAACACGGTCAGGCCCTGGTCCCGCATGACCAGCGGAATCAGCACTGACGCATGCACAGCAGGCCGTTCTGAAAAACGAGGCTCGGCCAGCAACTCGGGCGTCCAGCTATGGGCTGCTGCAAAGCGCTGCGCCAGCGCCTGCGGTTGCATGACGCGCGGCTGCACCTTTGGCAGGTGACGGTCAACACCGATCACCGGAACCTGGCGTGGGTCAAAGGACGGCAAAACAGTCATAAAAAAACCGCCACAAGCTTGCGCCGGGCGGTTTCGCTGAAGACACGGTTTGGAATTAAACCGCGGTCTTCTTGGCTGGCAGTTTTTCCTTGATACGTGCCGACTTGCCGCTGCGGTCGCGCAGGTAGTACAGCTTGGCGCGGCGCACATCACCACGGCGCTTGACTTCAATGCCGGCGATCAGCGGGCTGTAGGTCTGGAACGTACGCTCCACGCCTTCACCGCTGGAGATCTTGCGCACGATGAAGCCACTGTTGAGGCCACGGTTGCGCTTGGCGATCACGACGCCTTCGTAAGCCTGCACGCGCTTGCGCGTGCCTTCGACCACGTTGACGCTCACCACCACGGTGTCACCGGGAGCGAAATCAGGAATGGTTTTACCCAGGCGAGCAATTTCTTCTTGCTCAAGAGTTTGGATCAGGTTCATGTTTTTCCTTCGTAATCGTGTATGCGCCGGCACCGGTTGGTGCAAAGCGGGCAAACTGCCGCTTTGGCCGTACAGAGGATTGGTTAGCCTGCCATTATAGCAAGTTCATCGCCGACCAGCCAGAAGCGCCTCGTCCTGCTGGCTCAGCAGGCCTGCGCCACGCGCCACTTCCAGCAAATCAGGGCGGTGCACTGCGGTAAATTGCAGGCGCTGATCACGCCGCCAGCGCTCGATCTGGCCATGGTGGCCGGATAACAGGACGTCGGGCACTCGGTGGCCATCCCATTCTTCCGGGCGCGTGTAGTGCGGGCAATCCAGCAGGCCATCCAGCGACGGATTGAAGCTGTCCAGGTGGTGGCTATCCGCGTCCGACAGCACGCCCGGCTGCAGGCGCGCCACGGCGTCCAGCAATGCGATGGCCGGAACTTCGCCACCCGACAATACAAAATCCCCCAGACTGATCTGCTCGTCCACATGGGTATCAATGAATCGCTGGTCAATGCCTTCATAGCGGCCGCAGACCAGAATCGCGCCCGAACTGCCGGACCAGCGCTGAACCGCCGCGTGGTCCAGGCGCTTGCCAATGGGTGAAAACAGCACCACCGGGGCGCCGTCATTGCGTTGGGACCGAATGTGGGCGAGTGCCAACTGTAGGGGTTGCGCCATCATCACCATGCCAGGCCCGCCGCCAAAGGGTCTGTCGTCCACGCGACGGTAATTGCCGGTGGCAAAGTCCCGCGGATTGGAAAACTGGACATCTACCTGCCCGGACTCAAAGGCGCGCCGGGTGATGCCAACGGTCAGAAACGGAGTGAAAAGCTCAGGAAAAAGAGTGACGACATCGAAGCGCATGCGCCTGGACTCAGTAGTCGGTTTGCCAGTCCACGCGGATGCGGCGTGCCGTCAGGTCCACATCATCCACATAGGCAGCCACAAACGGGATCATGCGTTCACAGGTCTTGCCGTCTTCCTGGTATTCCATCACCAGCACGGTTTGCGCTCCGGTGGACAGCAACTCCTTGACCACCCCCAAGGCTTCGTCCTGGCGATTCACCACATCCAGGCCAATCAGATCGACCCAATAGTATTCATCCTGGGCGGCCGTCGGAAAACTGGAGCGTGAGACAAAAATGCGGGATCCGCGCAGGGCTTCAGCAGCGGTGCGGTCGTCCACACCATGGGCGGTGGCGACTACCGTGTCAGAGTGTTCCTTGGCTTCCTTGACGGACAGTTGGGCGACACCCGTGAACGTCTGCGCACCGCGCTCGGTGGGCAATAGAAACCAGCGTTTGGAAGAAAAAAGCGCCTCTGGATCGGCACTGTAGGGCAGGACTTTGAACCAACCCTTGACGCCCCACGCGTCCGCAATCCGTCCGACTTCAATGGCATCCGCTGGCAATTCAGCAGCTTCGAGTCCGGTGAGCATGCGCGTAGGGTGCCGGTCAGAGGGCGATCGCCCTCCTCGCAGCAACTTGGCCTATTAAGCGGCCTTCTTGGCCGCTTGCTGGATCAGGCGTTCCACAGTGGGAGAAGCCTGTGCGCCAACGCCTTGCCAGTAAGTCAGACGATCCTGCGCAATGCGGATGCTTTCTTCGTTGGCCGTTGCAATGGGGTTGTAAAAACCGATACGCTCGATGAAGCGTCCATCACGGCGTGTGCGCTTGTCAGCCACAACGATATTGAAAAACGGGCGTGCTTTAGCACCGCCACGGGCGAGTCGAATGACGACCATGATTTATCCTTTGGGTGGCAGAAATTGCTTTCCACCATGTAATTCAAAGTTGAGACACGCAACTGACCACCCGGCCAGTGACACTCTGAATAGCTTTCCATTATAACCTGTAAGAGATTCATGACCAAGATTCGCCCCAGCACGGACGCTGACATCCCGACCATTACCGCCATTTATGCCCACCACGTACTGAACGGAACCGGTACCTTTGAGACGGACCCGCCCAGCGAACAGGACATGGCGCAACGCCGCGCCGATGTTCTGTCCAAGGGACTCCCCTATCTAGTCGTGGAGTACGCGGGCAACGTCGTCGGCTTTGCATACTGCCAGTGGTTCAAGCCCCGTCCGGCCTACCGTTTTTCCGCCGAAGACTCCATTTATCTGGCCGCGTCCGCCCATGGCAAAGGACTGGGCCGACTGCTGCTGGTGGAACTGATGGCTCAGGCCGAGCGCGCCGGCGTGCGCAAGCTGATTGCCGTCATCGGTGATTCCGCCAACCATGGCTCCGTTGGAGTACACAAGGCCTGCGGATTCAATCCCGTTGGGGTTCTGGCCAACTGTGGCTGGAAATTCGACCGCTGGCTGGATGTTGTGTTGATGGATCGCACCATAGGGCTGGGCAGCTCCGAGGCTCCGGCACAATCGCAGACATGAAAAACAAAACCCTGGCCACCTGGCTTGCTTTCGCCGGTGGCCCGCTTGGACTGCACCGCATTTACCTGTTTGGCGTGACAGACCGCCTGGCCTGGCTCCTGCCAATCCCTACACTGATGGGACTCTATGGTGTGTACCGCGCACGCTCAGTGGGTCTGGATGACACCTGGAGCTGGGTACTGATTCCAATGCTGGGCTTCACCATTGCCGGTTGCACCATCAACGCCCTTGTGTATGGCCTGACGGCGGCTGACAAGTGGAACAAGCGCTTCAATCCCGGCGCGCCATCCGACGCAGCAAGCGGTCAAACCAACTGGTTCACCGTGGGGGCGCTGGTCACGTCACTCCTGGTCGGAACCACGGTTCTGATGGCCAGCCTGGCCTTCAGTTTTCAGCACTACTTCGAATACCAGGTTGGGGAGGCCCGGTTGATCTCGCAACCAATGGATGTCAAAAAATCTTCAGACTGATCCAGTAGGCCACCGCCGCCACAAATGCACTGGCGGGAATCGTAAAGATCCAGGCCCAGACGATGTTGCCGGCAACGCCCCAGCGCACGGCACTGGCGCGTTGGGTTGAGCCGACGCCGACAATCGCACCGGTAATGGTGTGGGTCGTCGACACCGGGATACCCAATGCTGTCGCGAGAAACAACGTGATGGCGCCCCCCGTTTCGGCACAAAAGCCGCCCACGGGTTTGAGCTTGGTGATTTTCTGCCCCATGGTCTTCACGATGCGCCAGCCGCCAAACATGGTGCCCGCACCAATCGCCGTGTAGCAGCACAGGATGACCCAGGTGGGGGGTGATGCCGCTCCGGCAGCGGTGTAGCCCGTTGCAATCAGCAGCATCCAGATGATGCCTATGGTCTTTTGCGCGTCGTTACCGCCGTGGCCCAGGCTGTACGCGCCAGCGGACACGAGTTGCAGGCGTCGAAACCATTTGTCGACCTTGGAGGGCCGGCTCCTGCGGAATACCCAGGCCACCGCAACCATCATGAGGGAGCCCAAAACAAAACCCAGCACGGGCGACACGAAGATGAAGACAACGGTCTTGAGAATCCCCGCCGACACCAGTGTTCCCGCGCCGGACTTGGCAATCACCGCCCCCACAACTCCACCGATCAGTGCGTGCGAAGAACTGCTGGGGATCCCGTAATACCAGGTGATGACATTCCAGGTGATCGCTCCCAGCAGCGCACCAAAGACCACATGGGTATCGACCACGCCCGGTTGAACAATGCCTTTGCCCACCGTCGCTGCCACACTTAGCTGAAAGACAAAAATCGCGATGACATTGAAGAAGGCCGCGAAAAGAATGGCTTGACCTGGCTTCAGGACACCCGTGGACACCACGGTTGCGATCGAGTTCGCAGCGTCATGAAAACCATTCATGAAGTCGAACAACAGGGCCAGCACCACCAGCAAGACTACTACCCACAGGGCCGTTTGTACGGTTTCCATCGTCGTATCCGCGACCGGTTCAGGAATTCTCGAGGACGATGCCCTCAATCACATTGGCCACGTCTTCGCACTTGTCGGTAATGGTTTCCAGCAACTCATAGATCGCCTTGAGTTTGATGACTTCACGCACGTCCGGTTCCTCGCGGAACAGCTTGCTCATGGCAGTGCGCATCACGCGATCCGCGTCCGATTCCAGCCGGTCGATCTCTTCACAGGTCTTCAACGCGGCCTCGGCGGTGGATGGCTCTGCGATATTGCCCAACAACTTGACGGCATCACGTAAGCGCTCGCAGCACTTCACACTCAAATCGGTCAAGCGGGTAATTTCCTCCGTCATGTGGCGCACGTCATACAGCGCCATGGTTTCGGCAGAATCCTGGATCAGATCCGCCACATCGTCCATGGTGTTGATCAACGAGTGGATCTGCTCGCGGTCAATCGGCGTGATGAAAGTGATGTGGATGGCTTTGTTGCATTCGTGCGTGACGCGGTCGGCTGCGCGTTCGGCATCATCCACTTCCTGGTTGTATTTGGCGCGCAGGTCCAGGTCCGCGTAATTGGCGACCAGTTTGGAAAAGGCGTGCGCCGCTTCCACAATACGGTCCGCATGCTGGTTGAACATTTCAAAAAAATTGCCCTCACGCGGCAGAAGTTTTCCAAACAGCATCACGATTCCTTCACCCAAAAGACCAACAACTTGACGTTTTCAAGACGGCGAAGTTTAACCGCCCCGGGATTGCTCCTCTCCAGCACCCGCTAAGCAGTCCTAAAGATGAAGTAAACCGCGCCGACCATGCAGAGCCCGGCCCAAACGTAGTCCATTTTGAACGGCTCATTCATATAGAGCATCGCGAACGGCACAAAGACGCTCAGTGTGATGACCTCTTGCGTGATTTTGAGTTGGGCCACGGTGAACCCAGCCTGCTGGAAACCTATGCGGTTGCCGGGCACCTGCAGCAGGTATTCAAACAGGGCGATACCCCAGCTTGCAAGCGCAGCAAAGTACCAGGGTGCGGTTGCCATGTTCTTCAGGTGCCCGTACCAGGCGAAGGTCATGAACACATTGCTGGCGATCAGCAGTAGAACTGTTTGCAGGGAGAAGGGAATGGTGTTCAGGAATTGCATGTCGCGCATTATCTCGGCTCGTTTGGCAGTCGGCTTATGCGCCAACGTTGGCTCTGAATTCGCCCGGCGCCAAGGACTCATGCGTCAGGCCAGGGGTGACCGTTTTGCGCAGGTAAAGGAGGAGCCCGAAGGACGGGGGACACGGAGCAAAACGGCCACCCCTGGCCTGATGCGTGCGACCGAAATGATTGCGACACCCTCGGCGCGCAACAAAAAAGCCCCGCAGCTTGCGCCGCGGGGCTTCAGGATTGAAACGGAAGGTGGAAGGCTTACGCCGCCACACCGTCCTTCACCGTGTCAGCCATGTCGGTGTAGTCCTTCACCTGGTCAAAGTTCAGGTATTGGTAGATCTTGTCGCTAGCCGCGGTCAAGACGCCCATGTCGGCCATGTACTCAGCCTTGGTCGGAATGCGACCCAGCTTGGAGCAGATGGCAGCCAACTCGGCGGAACCCAGGTACACATTGCTGTTCTTGCCCAAGCGATTGGGGAAGTTGCGGGTGGACGTGGAGAACACGGTGGCGCCCTCCTTCACCTGCGCCTGGTTACCCATGCACAGGCTGCAACCCGGCATTTCCATGCGCGCACCGGCCGAGCCCAACACGCCATAGTGGCCTTCTTCCGACAACTGCTTGGCGTCCATCTTGGTGGGTGGTGCCATCCACAGCTTGACCGGGATGTCGCGCTTGTTTTCCAACAGTTTGGAAGCGGCACGGAAGTGGCCAATGTTGGTCATGCAGGAGCCAATGAAGACTTCGTCGATCTTGGCGCCGGCCACTTCCGACAAGGTTTTCACATCGTCCGGGTCGTTGGGGCAGGCCACGATAGGCTCATGGATGTCGGCCAGATCGATCTCGATAACCGCTGCATATTCCGCATCCGCATCGCCCTTGAGCAACTGGGGATCGGCCAGCCAGGCTTCCATCGCCTTGATGCGGCGGTTGATGGTGCGCACGTCAGAGTAACCCGTCGCGATCATCCACTTCAACATCGTGATGTTGCTGTTGATGTATTCGATGATGGGTTCCTTGTTCAGGTGTACGGTGCAACCACCGGCGCTGCGTTCGGCCGACGCGTCGCTCAGCTCGAACGCCTGCTCGACCTTCAGGTCCGGCAGCCCTTCGATCTCCAGAATGCGACCCGAGAAGATGTTCTTCTTGCCCTGCTTGGCCACGGTCAGCAGACCGGCCTTGATGGCATACAAAGGGATCGCATTGACCAGGTCACGCAGCGTGACGCCGGGCTGCATCTTGCCCTTGAAGCGGACCAGCACGGACTCTGGCATGTCCAGCGGCATGACGCCGGTGGCAGCGCCAAACGCCACCAGACCGGAACCCGCGGGGAAGCTGATGCCGATGGGGAAACGGGTGTGGCTATCGCCACCAGTGCCCACGGTGTCGGGCAACAGCATGCGGTTGAGCCAGCTGTGGATGATGCCGTCACCAGGACGCAACGGCACGCCGCCGCGGGTGCTGATGAAGTCGGGCAACTCGTGGTGCATCTTCACGTCCACGGGCTTGGGGTACGCGGCCGTGTGGCAGAAGGATTGCATCACCAGATCGGCGCTGAAGCCCAGGCAGGCCAGGTCTTTCAGCTCGTCGCGGGTCATGGGGCCGGTGGTGTCTTGCGAACCCACGCTGGTCATCTTGGGCTCACAGTAGGTGCCAGGGCGGACACCCTGCTGGTTGCCATTGACGACAGGCAGACCACAGGCGCGGCCCACCATTTTTTGTGCCAGCGTGAAGCCCTTGTGTGTATCGGCCGGGTTGTGCGGCAGACGGAACAGGGTGCTGACAGGCAGGCCCAGTGCTTCACGCGCCTTGGCGGTGAGGCCACGGCCAATGATCAGCGGAATGCGGCCACCCGCGCGCACTTCGTCAAACAGCACGTCGCTCTTGACCTTGAACTCGGCAACCACCTTGCCATCCTTCAATGCCTTGCCGTCGTAGGGACGCAGTTCGATGACATCGCCCATGTTCATCTGGCTGACGTCCAGCTCGATCGGCAAGGCGCCCGAGTCTTCCATGGTGTTGTAGAAAATCGGGGCGATCTTGCTGCCCAGACAGACACCGCCAAAGCGCTTGTTCGGCACGAACGGGATGTCTTCGCCGGTGAACCACAACACGGAGTTGGTGGCCGACTTGCGCGATGAACCGGTTCCCACCACGTCACCCACGTACGCAACCAGATTGCCCTTGGCCTTCAGGCTTTCGATGAACTTGACCGGGCCACGCTTGCCGTCTTCCTCCGGCACGATGCCAGGGCGGGCGTTCTTGTGCATGGCCAGCGCGTGCATCGGGATGTCAGGGCGGCTGAACGCATCCGGTGCGGGCGACAGGTCGTCGGTATTGATTTCACCGGCGACCTTGAACACGGTCAACGTGATGCTTTGCGGCACTTCGGGACGGCTGGTGAACCACTCGGCATCGGCCCAGCTCTGCAGCACGGCCTTGGCGGCGGCATTGCCCTTGTCGGCCTTTTCCTTGACGTCGTGGAACTGGTCGAACATCAACAGGGTCTTCTTCAGGCCCTCGGCGGCTTGGCTTGCGACCACTGCATCGTCCAGTAGATCGACCATGGGGCTGATGTTGTAGCCGCCCAGCATGGTTCCCAGCAACTCGGTAGCGCGTTCGCGGCTGATCAGAGTGCACTTTTCGGTTCCGTGGGCCACAGCGGCCAGGTAGCTGGCCTTGACCTTGGCGGCATCGTCCACACCGGCGGGCACGCGGTGGGTGATCAGGTCCACCAACGTAGCCTCTTCCCCTTTGGGGGGGGCCTTGAGCAGCTCAATCAACTCTGCGGTCTGCTTGGCAGACAAGGGCAGCGGGGGAATGCCCAATGCGGCACGTTCGGCCACATGGTCACGGTAGGCTTTCAACATAGTATTCACTCCTTCTTAAACAACAAAAGTCTATCTAGCCCTCGTCAACAGGGCATAGTGCGCTATCTATTTTGCAGCACCTTGAACCATTTCCTGGACCCCACCGCTGGCAACAACCGGTACCAGTGCGGTCTTTGGCGCGTCCAGCAAGCCGGGCACCGGATTGCGTTCCAGCGCTTGGGCGACCAGCAATTGGTCCGGGTTCATGCAATCGTCTGCCAGACGCTTACCCTCTTTCTGGTTCATCAGCATGGATTTGTTGGCCAATTGCAACCACACTGCACCGGACGACGCCTCTTCCAGACGGACCGCCCCGGTACTGGTCACGACAGGCTCCATCAAATAGCGTTTGCGACCGATCTCCAGCACGAAGCGACCCAACGAATGGGCGTCCGGCGTCATCGTGACTTGAACGGACAGTTCGCACTGAATCTTGCCGACCAGCACTTTCCTGGCAATCGCCTCTTGCTCGGGCGACAAAACCACCGGCGCCAGGGCCTCCGGCTCTGCAGCCGCTCGCAAGGCCGCCTTGGCGGGTGACCGTTTGGTCTTTGCCACCGGCTTGCTGGGTTCGACCGCTTGCGCTGGCAAGGCCATGGCCAATGGCAACAACAGACCAACTATCAAATGTTTCATCATGGAAGTACCCTCACTTAGTGAACCCTGGACGGGAAGAATGCATGCGTGGATCCGGGCATTTCGCAACCGGTCTGGTGAGCGCGTTCCAGCACCTGCCAGAAATACCGAAAACTGGCCCGATCATGCAGTTTGCCATCCACCGATATCGGTGCCCATTCTTCCCGGCTGGCCTTTTCCACAATACGTGCGGCCATCTCGATGGCCTCAAGGGAAGGCGTAAAGGCTCGCAAAATGGGGCGAATCTGCCCAGGATGGATACTCCACATACGGGTGTAGCCCAATGCACCAGCCGCCGTTCTTGCGGCGCGCTCCACCACCGAAGCATCGCGCAATTCGGTCACCACACAATGGGAAGGGACTTTGCCGGACGCATGGCAGGCGCTTGCAATGTCAAGCTTGGCCCGCACCACCAGCGGATGGTGAAACTGGTCCAGTGTTGCGCCATCCGTGGCAGCCCGAACGCCCATCGCCGTGTGGGAAATGGCGCCCCCGTGGGCGGATACAAAATCCATCAAACCAAAACTCAATGATTGCACCCGGGGATGTTCCGCAATCTCGAACGCCCGGTGCACAGCGCGTGGCGATTCGATCAGGACGTGCAGGGGCAAACGGTCGACACACTGGCCCGGACGTACGGCAGCGTCAATGGCTTCCAGTGCCAGGTGCACATCGTGCAGGGACTCCACCTTGGGGAGCATGACGTAACTCAGGGACTGCGCTGCGCCGCCCACCACAATCGCCACGTCGGACGCGAACGCCGGGTGGTCCACCGCATGCAGCCGTGCGCCGACCCGGCGCGACAATCCATCCGCTATCAAATTGGAAGCATCATTCGCGCTATTGGCGAGGGCGCAGACCATATTTGCCTGATCGACCTCGCCGCCAACGGGTGCTCCATCTTCGCAGTCCAGTGTCACGTCAAATACGCAGACACCGAACTCTTCCATCATCTCGGCCTGCAGTTGCAGGCTCTTGACCATCCGCGCCTCGACGCCACTGTAGTGGTCACACACCGGCAACAAATCCGCAGTGCCCTGGGCACCAAGAAGAATGTCGCGCGGGTGTTCCACGATTTACAGCAGGTGGGCGACGCCGGCCTGCTCGTCCTGCAACTCCTTGAGCGTCTTGTTGATGCATTCCTGGCTGAACGCGTCGACCGGCAGGCCTTCGACCAGTTTGTATTCGCCGCCTTCGCAGGTCACGGCAAAGCCGAACATCGTGTCCTTGGGGATGCCGTACTGGCCGTCCGAAGGGATGCCCATGGTGACCCACTTGCCGTTGGTGCCCAGGGCCCAATCGCGCATATGGTCAATCGCGGCGTTGGCCGCGGACGCTGCGGACGACACGCCGCGCGCTGCGATGATGGCGGCACCGCGCTTGCCCACGGTGGGCAGGAAGGTATTGGCGTTCCAGTCCTGGTCGTTGATCATGTCCTTGACGCTTTGGCCGTTGATGGTGGCAAAACGGTAATCGGCATACATGGTGGGCGAGTGGTTGCCCCACACGGCCATCTTTTCGATGTCGGCCACGGCCTTGCCGGTCTTAGACGCCAACTGGCTCAAGGCGCGGTTGTGGTCCAGGCGCAGCATGGCGGTGAAATTCTTGCGTGGCAAATCGGGCGCGCTCTTCATCGCGATGTAGGCATTGGTGTTGGCAGGGTTGCCAACCACCAGCACACGCACATTGCGGCTGGCAACAGCATTCAGGGCCTTGCCTTGTGCGGTGAAAATTTCCGCATTCACGGCCAGCAATTCGGCACGTTCCATGCCGGGACCACGGGGACGTGAACCAATCAGCAGCGCGTAGTCCACATCCTTGAATGCCGTCATGGGGTCGCTATGGGCTTCCATGCCCACCAGCAAGGGGAATGCACAGTCCTGCAATTCCATCATCACACCCTGCAGGGCCTGCTGGGCTTTTTCCACTGGAACTTCCAGCAAACTCAGCACGATGGGCTGGTCTTTGCCCAGCATTTCGCCCGAGGCGATACGAAACAGAATGGCGTATCCAATTTGACCGGCGGCTCCGGTGACTGCAACGCGAACGGGCTTTTTGCTCATGGTGATAACTCCAGGAAGTGTTGTGAAAACGGCGACTGTCCGGGGACCCAAGCAAAAGGTTGAATCCTTCAGAATGTTTTGGAGTTTACCCCTGAAATAGCTGCAAAGTCAATTTGTCTTATGTCTTATATAAGATATGATTGCGCATGTTTTCGAGACTGACTCCAAGCTGACTTCCGGGGCCCCATTCATGTCCGCAACGACTACTCCCAGCAATGACCACGCCACAACTCAGGGCACCGAGTTGGGTGGGTCTGTCGCCGCGGCGCCGCAAACACCGGCGTTCAGCCCGCTGTACCAGCAGATCAAGGTATTGATTCTGCAAAGTCTTCAGGCGGGCGAATGGAAACCCAGTGCCGCCATTCCCAGCGAGATCGAACTCGCCGCCCGATTCAAGGTCAGCCAGGGGACTGTCCGCAAGGCCATTGATGAACTGGCGTCCGAGAACCTGCTCGTGCGGCGCCAGGGCAAGGGCACCTTCGTAGCCACCCACGCAGAACGCCAGATTCAGTACCGCTTTCTCAAGCTGATCCCCGACAACGGCGACCCCAGCAGCGAAGGCCCAGCACAACGCCACATCATTGATTGCAAGCGGACCCGCGCGTCGGTGGAAGTGGCGCGTGCGCTGGCCATTCGCACCGGCGACGCCGTGCTGCAAGTGCGCCGCGTGTTGTCGTTTACCGGCAACCCAACCATCCTGGAAGACCTGTGGCTGCCTGCGGCGCCATTCAAGGGGCTGACTGCCGAGCGGCTGCGGGACTACAACGGACCGATGTACGCCTTGTTTGAAACCGAATTTGATGTGCGGATGGTACGGGCGGAAGAAAAAATCCGCGCCGTGTTGCCTGACCCGGAACAATGCGAACTGTTGAAAACCGATCCGCAAACCCCGCTTCTGAGTGTGGAACGCATCGCCTACACCTATAACGATGCGCCCATGGAAATGCGCCGGGGTCTGTACCTCACGAACAAGCACTACTATCGGAATGCCCTCAATTGAACACCTTGTTGATGCAAGTCCAGTGTCAGCCTGTTGCAGTGCAATAGAATTTTGACTTGAAGCAGCAATAATTACATCCGGTTACATCCAGAAAGCCTACTCATGTCTGAGCTCAAACCTGCACCCCGCGCCAAACGGCCGGAATTCCGCAATATCAATGCATTCAATGACTTACCCGGTTACCGTTGGCCGTTGGCGGCCATTGTTTCCGGCATGCACCGCGCCAGTGGCCTGATCATGTTCCTGTTGATGCCCTTCATCATCTGGATGTTTGACACTTCGGTCAGTTCGGAATTCTCGTTCGCACGCTTCACATCGGCATTCAACAACGGCATCGGTTTTGTGCCCGGCATTTTGGTCAAACTGGTTGCCCTGGGTCTGATCTGGGCATACTTGCACCACTTCTTTGCCGGCATGCGCCACATCCGCATGGACCTGTTTCACACCGTCACCAAGGAAGCCGGCAAGAAGACCGCCCAGATCACCCTGCTGTTGAGCCTGGGTCTGACCGCGGTGCTCGGTGCCAAGTTGTTCGGCCTGTACTGATACGGCCGCGCTCACCGTCCAAACATCTCCGATTTACCCATTCAGGAACCCAATATGTCTGTAAATTACGGATCCAAGCGTGTCGTCGTTGGCGCGCACTACGGTCTTCGCGACTGGCTTGCCCAGCGCGTTACCGGCCTTTTGATGGCGCTGTTCACATTTGTCGTGCTGGCGCAGGTCATATTTGGTAAAGGCCCCATGGGCTACGACAAATGGGCCGGCATCTTCTCCGCCCAATGGATGAAGACGCTGACCTTTGCCGTCATCATTGCGCTGCTGTACCACGCATGGGTGGGCATGCGCGAAATTTTCATGGACTACATCCAGCCTGTGTATGTGCGACTTGCACTGCAGGTTTTTGCCATTGTCTGGCTCGTGGGCTGTGCGGGCTGGGCCATCCAGGTCCTGTGGCGCCTTTGATCCCATTGAACTACTGAGGCTGATTTCATGACCTATCCCGTTACAACAAGAAAATTTGATGTCGTCATCGTCGGTGCCGGTGGCTCCGGCATGCGCGCGTCGCTGCAACTGGCCCGCGCCGGCCTGAACGTCGCCGTCCTGAGCAAAGTGTTCCCGACCCGTTCGCACACCGTGGCCGCGCAAGGCGGCATTGGTGCCTCGCTGGGCAACATGAACGACGACAACTGGCACTACCACTTCTACGACACCATCAAGGGTTCGGACTGGCTGGGCGACCAGGATGCCATCGAGTTCATGTGCCGTGAAGCACCCAAGGTCGTCTACGACCTGGAACACATGGGCATGCCGTTTGACCGCAACCCGGACGGCACCATTTACCAGCGTCCCTTTGGCGGCCACACCGCCAACTACGGTGAAAAAGCTGTCGAGCGCGCCTGCGCTGCGGCCGACCGCACCGGCCACGCCATGCTGCACACGCTGTACCAAAAGAATGTGGAAGCCAAGACCAGTTTCTTCGTCGAATGGATGGCGCTGGACCTGATCCGCGACGCCGAAGGCGATGTGGTCGGCGTGACCGCACTGGAAATGGAAACCGGCGACCTGCATGTGCTGCACGCCAAGACCGTGCTGCTGGCCACCGGCGGTGCCGGCCGTATCTTCGCAGCCTCGACCAATGCCTTCATCAACACCGGTGACGGCCTGGGCATGGCGGCCCGTGCCGGCATTCCACTCGAAGACATGGAGTTCTGGCAATTCCACCCCACCGGTGTCGCTGGTGCCGGCGTGTTGCTGACCGAAGGCTGCCGCGGCGAAGGCGCCATTTTGCTGAACAGCAACGGCGAACGCTTCATGGAGCGCTACGCCCCAACCTTGAAGGACCTGGCTCCGCGCGATTTCGTGTCCCGCTCCATGGACCAGGAAATCAAGGAAGGCCGTGGCTGCGGACCCAACAAAGACTACGTGCTGCTCAAACTCGACCACCTGGGCGCAGAGACCATCCACAAGCGCCTGCCGTCGGTGTACGAGATTGGCGTCAACTTCGCCAATGTGGACATCACCCGTGAGCCCATCCCCGTCGTTCCCACCATCCACTACCAGATGGGCGGTATTCCCACCAATGTGAACGGCCAGGTCGTCGTTCCCAAGGGCGATGTGCACAACGCCGTCGTCAATGGCCTGTATGCAGTGGGCGAATGCTCCTGCGTCAGCGTGCACGGCGCCAACCGCCTGGGCACCAACTCACTGCTGGACCTGCTGGTGTTTGGCCGCGCTGCCGGCAACCACATCGTGGACTTTGCCAGCAAAACCAAGGCCCACAAGCCGCTGCCTGCCGATGCGGCCGACCGCACCATTGCCCGACTGTCACGCCTGGACAACTCCACCAACGGTGAATACGCACAGAATGTGGCGGATGATCTGCGCGCCAGCATGCAATTGCACGCCGGCGTGTTCCGCACCCAGAAGAGCATGGACGAAGGCGTGGTCAAGATCGCCGAGCTGCGCAAGCGTGTCAACGCGATCACCTTGAAGGACAAATCCAAGGTCTTCAACACCGCACGGATCGAAGCCCTGGAAGTGGACAACCTGATTGAAGCGGCCCAGGCCACCATCGTGTCGGCGGCAGCACGCCATGAGAGCCGTGGCGCCCACACGGTGGACGACTACAACGATACGCCAGAGCACCCGAATGGCCGCAACGATGCCGACTGGCACAAGCACACACTGTGGCATAGCGAGAGCAATTCGCTGAGCTACAAGCCGGTGCAAATGAAGCCCTTGACGGTTGAATCCGTGCCACTCAAAGTTCGCACATTCTGAGAGATTGAGGAACACTTATGACCAAACGCACTTTCTCCATCTACCGCTACGATCCGGACAAGGACGCCAAGCCCTACATGCAGGACATCGAAGTGGAACTCGATGGCAATGAGCGCATGCTGCTGGACGCCCTGATGAAACTCAAGGCGATTGACCCTACCATCTCGTTCCGGCGCTCCTGCCGCGAGGGCGTGTGCGGTTCAGACGCCATGAACATCAATGGCAAGAACGGTCTGGCCTGCCTGACCAATATGCTGACACTGCCCGGCAAGATCGTCTTGAAGCCCCTGCCCGGCCTGCCCGTCATCCGCGACCTGATCGTGGACATGACGCAGTTCTTCAAGCAGTACAACTCGATCAAGCCGTATTTGATCAACGACACGGTGCCGCCTGAAATAGAACGTCTGCAAAGCCCCGAAGAGCGCGAAGAGCTCAATGGCCTGTATGAATGCATTTTGTGCGCGAGCTGCTCCACCAGCTGCCCCAGTTTCTGGTGGAACCCCGACAAGTTCGTGGGTCCTGCCGGTCTGTTGCAAGCCTACCGCTTTCTCGCGGATAGCCGCGACCAGGCCACCGGCGAACGCCTGGACAACCTGGAAGACCCATACCGCCTGTTCCGCTGCCACTCCATCATGAATTGTGTGGACGTGTGCCCCAAGGGATTGAACCCGACCAAGGCCATTGGCAAGATCAAGGAAATGATGGTGATGCGCACCGTTTGATGGATATGCATGAAGTCGAAGACAACCTGCTTGACGAACGGGCTCTCAGCAAGCTGCGGTGGCGGTGTCGCCGCGGGCTGCTGGAGAACGACTTGTTCATCGAGCGGTTCTTTCAAAACTTCAGCGAGTCGCTGACGGTACGCCAGGCCCATGCACTGGGCTTATTGATGGACTTGAGCGACAACGATTTGTTGGACGTGCAATTGGCACGGAAATCGGTCGCGCAGGTATCGGAGTCGCTGGATCGCGAAGATGTGCACGAAGTTCTAAGTATGTTGAGAAAAAACTGTTGAAAGGTCGAAAATGAAACTAGCAGACAACAAAGCCACCCTGTCATTCAGCAATGGCAGCCCCAGCGTCGAATTGCCTGTCTACCAGGGCAGCGTCGGCCCGGATGTTGTGGACATTCGCAAGCTGTATGCGCAAACCGGCATGTTCACGTACGACCCCGGCTTCCTGTCGACGGCGTCGTGCCAGTCGGCCATCACCTACATCGATGGTGACAAGGGCGAGTTGCTGTACCGCGGCTACCCGATTGAGCAGTTGGCGACCAACTGCGATTTCATGGAGACTTGCCACTTGTTGTTGTACGGAAACCTGCCCAACGCACAGGGCAAGGCCGAATTCACCAAGCGTGTGGCCAACCACACCATGGTCAACGAGCAGATGCAGTTTTTCCTGCGTGGCTTCCGCCGCGATGCGCACCCCATGGCCATCATGACCGGACTGGTGGGCGCCCTGTCGGCCTTCTACCATGACAGCACCGATATCAACAATCCGGAACACCGCGAAGTCTCCGCGATTCGTTTGATCGCAAAAATGCCTACGCTGGTTGCGATGGCGTACAAGTACAGCGCTGGTCAGCCTTACATGTACCCCAAGAACAACCTGAGCTACGCCGGTAACTTCTTGCACATGATGTTCGCAACGCCCTGCGAAGAATACGTTGTCAACCCCGTGATCGAACGTGCACTGGACCGAATTTTCGTGCTGCACGCCGACCACGAGCAAAACGCATCCACCTCCACCGTGCGCCTGTGCGGCAGCTCCGGCACCAACCCCTTTGCCGCCATTGCCGCCGGTGTAGCCTGCCTGTGGGGCCCTGCCCACGGTGGCGCCAACGAGGCTTGCCTGAACATGCTGGAAGACATCCAGAAAATGGGCGGCATCTCCAAGGTCGGACAGTTCATGGAGCAGGTCAAGGACAAGAACTCTGGCGTCAAGCTGATGGGCTTTGGTCACCGCGTGTACAAGAACTACGACCCACGCGCCAAACTGATGCAGGAAACCTGCAAGGAAGTTCTGACGGCCCTGGGCCTGGAAAACGATCCTTTGTTCAAGCTCGCGATGGCGCTCGAAAAAATCGCTTTGGAAGACGAGTACTTCGTTTCACGCAAGCTCTACCCCAACGTGGACTTCTACTCCGGCATCGTCCAGCGCGCTATCGGTATTCCGGTGAGCCTGTTCACCGCGATCTTCGCACTGGCCCGTACCGTCGGCTGGATCGCGCAATTGAATGAAATGATTGGCGATCCCGAGTACAAGATTGGCCGTCCACGCCAGTTGTTCACCGGCTCCGAGCGCCGCGACGTACTGCCTATCGCGCAACGCTAAATTGCCGCACTCCCTAGAAAGCCCGCTGGCGGTTACCGTCGGCGGGCTTTTTATTTGCCTGCCCACTGGCTGACTTCAACCGGTTACTCAACCTGGCCGGTCAGCAGCCAACCGGCTTGCTACACATTTGATAGCTGCATTGGTATATTGCACGAGGGCTAAGGGCTATTTCTTCTGAGAATGTCTTCCACGCATCCCTGGGCGTCGGCGCCCTCCGCGCGCTGGGTTAGGGGGTAGCCGCCCCTGGGCAACATGGCTTGGCATACCTACCATCGCAAAACACGATGTCAACTCATAAAATGCTGTAGCAAAATAGGGGCATTCATCGCCATTAGCGATGCCAACAAGGAACAATGAGCACCCCCGACCGCAGTATTGCCCGCCGCATAGACCTGACTTCGCTTCAGCTCTTTGCCGCGGTCTGCGAACTGGGCAGCATTGGCAAGGCGGCGCAACGGGAGTTCATTGCGCCTTCGGCCCTGAGCAAGCGGCTCAGTGATCTGGAGGCCACGCTGGGCAGTGCGCTCTTGCACCGCCACTCACGCGGTGTCCACCTGACGCCTGCGGGCCAGAGCCTGTTGCACCATGCGCGTAGCGTGCTGTTCAGCCTCGAACGCATGCAGGCCGAACTCAGCGAATACGCAGATGGCGCGCGCGGCCAGGTCCGGATGCACGCCAGCATCTCGGCCACGGTGCAGTTTTTGCCAGAAGACCTGGGTGCCTTCATCCGCACGCACCAGGGCGTCAAGATCGACCTCGAAGAACATCTGAGCAGCGAAGTGCTGCGCGCGGTGCAGGAAGGTGCAGCCGATCTCGGCGTGTGCAACACAGCCGATGGTGTGGGCGAGCTGCAAACCCTGCCCTATCGACAAGACCAGCTCGTGCTCATCGTGCCCACGGGACATGCACTGGCAGCCAAGACCAGCGTGGCCTTTGAAGAAACCCTGGCCTTTGACCACGTGGGACTGCACTCCAACAGCTCCATTTATGTGGCCATGCGCCAGGCCGCTGCTGCATTGGGGCAGAGCATCAAACTGCGCATACAGGTCAGTGGACTGGACGCCATGGGCCGCATGATCCTCAACGGGCTGGGCATTGGCGTGATGCCCTTGCGCGCCTTTACGCTGATGCACAGCGCGGGCGGCCTCATGGCCGTGGCCCTGAACGATGCCTGGACCACACGCCGCATCGAGCTGGTAGCCCGCGACTTCTCCACGCTGCCGCGCACGGCGCGGCTGCTGGTGGACCACCTCACCGCCGCTAACCACACGATGACCCCGCAGCCAGGGGCCCAAGCCTAAAATTCAATTTCACAAGGAAAACCTCACCATGGCACGCACGCTCTACGACAAACTCTGGGACGACCATGTCGTCCACACCGAAGACGACGGCACCGCCATCCTCTACATCGACCGCCCCCTGGTCCATGAAGTCACCCGCCCCCAGGCCTTCGAAGGCCTGCGTGTCGCCGGCCGCAAGGTCTGGCGTGTCAGCTCCATTGTGGCCACCGCCGACCACAACACGCCCACCACCGGCTGGGAGCGCGGCTACGACGGCATCACCGACCCGACAAGCAAAGAGCAGGTCATGACGCTGGACTCCAATATCAGTGAATTTGGATCCGCCGCCTACTTCCCCTTCCTGTCCAAGCGCCAGGGCATCGTGCACGTCATCGGGCCAGAGAACGGTGCCACCCTGCCCGGCATGACGGTCGTCTGTGGTGACTCGCACACCTCCACCCACGGCGCGTTTGGTGCACTGGCACACGGCATCGGTACCAGCGAGGTCGAGCATGTGATGGCCACGCAAACCCTGCTGGCCAAAAAGGCCAAGAACATGCTGGTCAAGGTCGAAGGCACGGTCGCCCATGGCATCACGGCCAAGGACATTGTGCTGGCCATCATCGGCAAGATCGGCACCGCGGGCGGTACCGGTTACACCATCGAGTTTGGCGGCACTGCCATTCGTGCCCTCTCCATGGAAGGCCGCATGACCGTCTGCAATATGGCCATCGAGGCCGGCGCCCGCGCAGGCCTGGTGGCGGTGGATGAAAAGACCATTGACTACGTCAAAGGCCGTCCTCTCGCCCCCGGTGCCAATGCCACCAGCCCCGAGGCGGCGGCCGTGGAGTGGGACCAGGCCGTGGCGTTCTGGAAGACACTGCACTCCGACGCCGGTGCGCATTTCGACACCGTGGTCGCTCTGGACGCCACCCAGATCGTTCCGCAAGTGACCTGGGGTACGTCGCCTGAAATGGTACTGGGCATTGACGCCCGTGTGCCGGACCCGGACAAGGAAAAAGACGCCAACAAACGTGGCGCCATCGAACGTGCATTGACCTATATGGGTCTGGAGCCCGGCAAGGCGCTGGACGATCTGTTTGTCGACAAGGTCTTCATCGGTTCCTGCACCAACAGCCGCATCGAAGACATGCGCGAAGCCGCCGCTGTGGTCAGGAAGCTCGGCCAGAAGGTCGCCAAGAACATCAAGCTGGCGATGGTGGTTCCGGGCTCTGGCCTGGTGAAAGACCAGGCTGAGCGCGAAGGACTGCACGAAATATTCAAGGCTGCCGGCTTCGAATGGCGCGAACCCGGTTGCTCCATGTGCCTGGCCATGAATGCGGACCGGCTGGAGCCGGGCGAGCGCTGCGCCTCCACCAGCAACCGCAATTTCGAAGGGCGTCAAGGCGCCGGTGGACGTACCCATCTGGTAAGCCCGGCGATGGCAGCAGCAGCAGCCATCCACGGCCATTTTGTCGATATCCGCAAGTTCAGCTAACCCAACCAACCCCACCGAGAGGACACCACCATGAAAACCATCGTTTACGCCGTGTGCGCATCTGCCCTGTTGCTGGTAACCGCTTGCAACACCGTCAAGGGTGTGGGCCAGGACATCCAGAAGGCTGGAGAGAAGATCGAAGGCGCGGCCAAGAAATGAACCCGTTCACCATTCACAAGGGGCTGGTCGCGCCCATGGACCGCGAGAACGTGGACACGGACGCCATCATCCCCAAGCAGTTTCTGAAGTCCATCCGCAAGACCGGTTTTGGACAAAACCTGTTCGACGAGTGGCGTTACCTGGACGCGGGCTTTCCGGGCCAGGACCCTGCCAGCCGCAAACCCAACCCGGACTTTGTGTTGAACCAGCCGCGCTATGCCGGAGCAAGCATCCTGCTGGCGCGCAAGAACTTTGGCTGCGGTTCGTCGCGCGAACATGCGCCCTGGGCGCTGGACCAGTACGGCTTTCGCGCCATCATTGCACCCAGCTACGCAGACATTTTCTTCAACAACAGCTTCAAGAACGGCCTGCTGCCAATCGTGCTGAGTGAAGCACAGGTCGACCAGTTGTTCAACGAAGCGCTGGCCTTCCCCGGCTACCAGCTCACCATCGATCTGGAGCGCCAGGTCATCGTCAAGCCCCAGGGTGAAGAGATTGCGTTTGACGTGCAGGCTTTCCGCAAATACTGCCTGCTCAATGGCTTCGATGACATTGGCCTGACCCTGCGCCATGCCGACAAGATCAAGGCATTTGAGACCGAACGGCTTGCGCAAAAACCGTGGCTTGCCCGCAGCATGACTGCATGAGTTGCTATTAATAGTAGAGCATTGCGGGTCAGACCAGTCGCGCAGCGACGTGCTCTGACCCCAACGGATTGAGAAAGTTTGAATATGAAAATTGCAGTATTGCCCGGTGATGGCATCGGTACCGAAATCGTCGCCGAGGCCGTCAAGGTATTGAACGTCCTGGGCCTGCCCCTGGAAATGGAAAGCGCCCTGGTCGGCGGTGCCGCCTACGAGGCCCATGGTCACCCCCTGCCCGAATCCACACTCAAGCTCGCCAAAGAAGCTGACGCGGTTTTGTTCGGTGCCGTCGGTGATTGGAAGTACGACAAGCTGGACCGCCCGCTGCGCCCCGAGCAGGCCATCCTGGGCCTGCGCAAGAACCTGGGCCTGTTCGCCAACTTCCGCCCCGCGATCTGCTACGAACAGCTGGTCGGTGCCTCAAGCCTCAAACCCGAGCTGATCTCGGGCCTGGACATCCTGATCATCCGCGAACTGACCGGTGACATCTACTTTGGCCAGCCCCGTGGTCGCCGCATCGCAACCGATGGCCACTTCCCTGGTGCCGAAGAAGCCTTTGACACCATGCGCTATTCGCGCCCCGAAATCGAGCGCATCTCCCACGTGGCTTTCCAGGCCGCGCGCAAGCGCAGCAAGCGCGTGACCAGCGTGGACAAGGCCAATGTGCTGGAAACCTTCCAGTTCTGGAAGGACGTGGTTTCTGAAGTCGGTCTGCAATACCCCGACGTGGAGCTGGACCACATGTACGTGGATAACGCCGCCATGCAACTGGTCAAGGCTCCCAAGCGTTTTGACGTGGTGGTGACCGGGAACATGTTTGGCGACATTTTGTCGGACGAAGCCTCCATGCTGACCGGCTCCATCGGCATGCTGCCCTCGGCATCGCTGAACGCCAGCAACCAGGGCCTGTACGAACCCAGCCACGGCAGTGCGCCAGACATTGCCGGCAAGGGCATCGCCAACCCGCTGGCCACCATTCTGAGTGCCGCCATGATGCTGCGCTTCAGCCTGAACCAGGAAGCCTCGGCGCAGCGCATTGAAGCCGCCGTGCAAAGAGTACTGGCGCAAGGCCTGCGCACCGCCGACATCTACAGCGAAGGCACGACCCGCGTCAGCACGCGCGAGATGGGCGACGCGGTTGTCAAGGCCTTGTAAGTGCCTGGCTTACAATCGGCGCATGCAAATCAATCGCCCCGCTGTCCTGCCACTGCCCTTCTGCGGCGGTACAGGTGCGTGGGCCGGTGTGTCGTCAGCTACGCCTGCGACCACCAAGACGACAACCATTAAAGGCTAAAGAGCCCGGTTCGTCGCGCCCTTCCCGGCCAGACGAGCCGGGCAGATCAAATTCTGAGTAGTTGAATTTTTCTGAAAGGGCAATGTCATGAAGGTAGGTAATCTCGTAGGCCTCGTCGGTTGGCGCGGCATGGTGGGGTCGGTCCTGATGGACCGCATGGAAACCGAGGGCGACTTCGCGTTGATTGAACCCATGTTCTTCTCCACCTCAAATGCCGGCGGCAAAGCCCCGGCCCAGGCCAAGAACGAAACCGCGCTGCAGGACGCCTTCAACATTGACGCGCTGAAGCGTTGCGACATCATCATCAGCGCCCAGGGTGGCGACTACACGACCGAAGTCTTCCCCAAACTGCGCGCCGCCGGCTGGAGCGGCCACTGGATCGATGCCGCGTCTACCTTGCGGATGGAAAAAGACGCCATCATCATTCTGGACCCGGTCAACATGCCGGTCATCCAAAAAGCGCTGTCCAATGGCGGCAAGAACTGGATCGGTGGCAACTGCACTGTCAGTTGCATGCTGATGGGCGTGGGTGCGCTGTACAAGGCCGGCCTGGTGGAGTGGATGAGCACCCAGACCTACCAGGCAGCCAGCGGTGGTGGCGCGCAGCACATGCGCGAACTGCTAACGCAGTACGGCACGCTGAACGCGGAAGTCAAAGCCCTGTTGGACGATCCCAAGAGCGCCATCCTGGAGATCGACCGCAAGGTCATTGCCAAGCAGCGAGCACTAACTTCCGCTGAAACCGCTAACTTCGGCGTGCCTCTGGGCGGCTCGCTGATTCCCTGGATCGACAAGGATCTGGGCAATGGCCAGTCCAAGGAAGAATGGAAAGGCATGGCCGAGACCAACAAGATCATGGGCTTGGGCGAAGGCTTCAGCGCCCCGGCCATTCCCGTGGACGGTTTCTGTGTGCGCGTGGGCGCCATGCGCTGCCATAGCCAGGCGCTGACCTTCAAGCTGAACAAGGATGTGCCGGTGGCCGACCTGGAAGCCATGATGGCTGCCGACAACCAGTGGGTCAAGGTGGTCCCCAACACACGCGAGGCCACGATCAAGGATCTGACCCCCGTCGCAGTGACCGGGACGATGACGATTCCGGTGGGCCGCGTACGCAAATTGGCTATGGGTCCGCAATACGTCGGCGCCTTCACGATTGGTGACCAATTGCTCTGGGGAGCCGCGGAGCCATTGCGCCGGATGCTACGGATTTTGCTAGCCGCGTAATTAATTGCAACTCGGGAGCATCGACACCGATTACACTCCCGAGTCGTTGTCGACAGGCAACAAATGCGACACAAGATGATGGGTAGCAAGCGAAGCTTACAAAGTTAAGCGCTTTCTTAGCTTGTCAGGCTAAGACATTGATGTTATGGTACTTTTTACGTTTTAAGAGTTGGGCCTTCTGCCCGAAAAAAGCATAGTAATTGCCGCTCGCGTGAGCAGCACCGGAGGCATATAAATTGATTGCTAAGTCACATCTTTGGCAGAAGACCGCTGTAGCAGCTGCGGCCATTGCGCTACTCGGCCTATCCACAAATGGGGCTTGGGCTTTGTCTCTGGGCCGCATCACTGTTCAGTCTGCGTTGGGCGAACCGTTACGCGCTGAAATTGAAGTGCCTGAAATTAACGCTGAAGAGGCGGCGTCGCTCAAAACCAGCATCGCTTCCCCTGCAGCATTTGCCGCAGCTGGCCTTGAATACAACGCTGCCATGGCCAGCTTGCAAGCAACACTGCAACGCCGCCCTGATGGCCGCGCCTATATACGCCTTAGTAGCGACCGCCCCGTCAACGACCCGTTTGTGGACATGATCATGGAAGCCAGCTGGTCGTCCGGGCGCATCCTGCGCGACTACACCATGCTGTTTGACCCACCCGTGCTGCGCAAGCCAGCACCAGTGGCGGCCACATTGCCGCAGGTCTCCCCGGCACCAGCCACTTCCTCCAGGCCGGCAATGCCAGCGGGATCCACCCTGAGTGAGCCTCCACAGCCCTCGCGCAGCAGCCCGCCACAGGCCCGACCTTCGGCAACGACGCTCGCACCATCGAAGCCAGCGACCAGCACGCCGTCCGACGATGCGCGACGCATAGTCGTCAAGACCGGAGACACCGCCAGCAAGATCGCCGCCAACAATAAGCCGGCAGGAGTTTCTCTGGACCAGATGTTGGTGGCCCTATTGCGCGCCAATCCAGACGCTTTTGTGCACAGCAACATCAACCGGATCCGCTCCGGCGCCGTTATGGACATCCCCAGCGCAGAGCAGGCCCAAGCGCTGTCTGCGGCGGAAGCGACGCAAACCGTCATTGCCCAGAGCAAGGATTTCAATGAATTCCGACGCAGTCTTGCGTCCAATGCACCCGTCGCAGCCGTAGCGGCACCAACCCGCAAAGCCGGCGGTGCAATCGAGACCAAAGTTGAAGACAAAAAGGCCGCGGCGGTAACGCCAGACAAGTTGACGCTTTCAAAAGGTGCCATACAAGCCAAGGCGAACGACGCAAAAATAGCCAAGGAACGCGCGGACAAGGAAGCTGCAGCACGTGCCACCGAGATTGCCAAAAACATCAGCGATCTGAAGAAGCTTGGTACCCCCGCTACTCCAGCCGCACCGGTGCCCGCCGTTACAGCGTCTCAACCCAAGGCAGCGGCATCGTCCGCACCGGCGTTGGTTGTAGCAGCACCACCGCCCGTTCCTGTTCCAGCCTCCGCACCTGCGCCAGTTGTTGTAGCCTCTGCGCCTGCTTCAGCTCCGATGGCCATGCCAGCGTCGGCACCGGCTTCTGCTCCAGTGGCGGCGCCAGCAACGTTGCCAGCATCCGCTGCGGACAAGCCCAAGGCAGTTGTGGTTCCTGTGCCGGAACCCGTAGAACCTCCCGGATTGATCGACGAATTGCTGGAAAACCCTTGGCTTCCGTATGGTGCCGGTGGCTTGATTGCGCTCCTGGGTGGTTTTGCGTTTTGGCGCAGCCGCCAGCGCAAGAAAAATCAGTCGCACATGGATAGTTCGTTCCTGGAGAGCCGACTACAACCCGACTCGTTCTTTGGAGCCAGTGGTGGGCAGCGGGTCGACACCAACAACGAAAACGCGGCTACTGGCTCATCAATGGTCTATTCCGCCAGCCAGCTGGATGCGGCGGACGACGTGGATCCGGTCGCCGAAGCCGACGTGTACCTGGCCTATGGACGTGACCTGCAGGCCGAAGAAATTCTCAGGGAAGCGGTGCGTACCAACCCGGGACGACTGGCGATTCACACCAAATTGCTGGAGATTTTCGCCAAGCGCCGTGACGCCAAGAATTTTGAAGCGAGTGCCACGCAAGCCTTTCAACTGACGGGTGGCAACGGCCCTGACTGGGTGCGGGTTTGTGAAATGGGCCTGGGGTTCGACCCCAGCAACCCCCTGTACCAGCCCGGCGGTGCGCCGGACAATATGGCAACCCAGCCACTGTCCGCTGCCCCCAACTCATCGTTTGGCAACAGCACCATACCGCAGCCGGTACGCGCCGACGTGAGCGAGCCCGTTTCGGGCGTCGATCTGGACCTGGACCTGGACTTTTCACTGGACGAGGAACCCGCCAGCGCAATTACCGAGGTTACCAACGACAGCTTCAACCAAGCCGCAGTGGAGCAGACCGTCAAGATGCCTGCCGCTGAAGCGGGTTCGGCCCTGGATATGGACTTTGACCTTCCAGATGAAGCACCCGCCCCCGACCCGGAACCGGTACACGAGGAAGCCAGTGCGGTGCTGGAAAATTCGCTGTCCATGGACAGCTTCAGTTTGGACGACCACGACCAACTTCCGCGGCCTGATTTCAATGCCACTGCACCCATGCCCGTCGAACCGGTTGTTCCAACGGCGCCCGCTGTGGATGATTCGGGCATGCTGGAGTTCGACCTGGGCTCGCTGTCGCTGGATCTGGACGGGCCGACCACCGAAAAACCAACCTTGGCACCGGACAGCGAGAACGAAGACCCCCTGGAGACAAAATTGGCGCTTGCCGATGAATTTGTCTCCATCGGTGACGAGGACGGCGCCCGCGCCCTGATTGAGGAAGTGGTTGCCGAGGCAACTGGCGAGATGCGTGCCAAGGCGCAACGCGCATTGGCGAACCTGAGCTAAACCCTTGCTGGTACGCCTGGTGCTTGGTGCAGGCTTGATCAGGCCGTGAGGGTTGCGCTGGGCGTCAGCTACAACGGTAGGGCCTACCAGGGCTGGCAGAGCCAGTCTTCCGGGCAAACCGTCCAGGATCAGCTTGAGAAGGCGCTGGGCAAGTTCGCAGCCCGAAAAGTGTCCACGCTGTGCGCGGGCCGTACCGACGCTGGCGTGCACGGCATCATGCAGGTCGTTCACTTTGACACGAAGCTAGAACGGGATACTTACTCCTGGGTCCGTGGAACCAACGCCAATCTGCCCCGGGACATTGCCGTCCAGTGGGCCGTGCTGACACCCGACGCCTTCCACTGCCGGGCTTGTGCAACATCCCGACGCTATGCCTACGTGCTGTACGAATCCCCCATTCGCCCCAGCGTGGACCACGGGCGCGTGGGCTGGGCCTTTCGCAGCCTGGACGGTGAGGCCATGCAGCAGGCGTCCCAACTGCTGTTGGGCGAACACGACTTCACATCGTTCCGCGCTTCACAATGCCAGGCACTGACTCCGGTCAAAAACCTATTTGAGATCAGCATGAGCAAGCGCGGTGCCTACTGGCGCATCGAGTTTGAGGCCAATGCCTTCTTGCACCACATGATCCGCAACATCATGGGCTGCCTGGTGCTGATCGGTCAGGGGAAAAAGCCACCGGAATGGATGGCCGAGGTGCTGGCAGCACGTGACCGTCGCGCGGCGGCGCCCACATTTTCCCCCGATGGCCTGTACTTCCTGGGGCCACGGTATGACCCCAAGTGGGGCATCCCCGACCGCACGGCTGCGTATGATGGGTTGCCATGACACTTCCTACACGAACCCGAATCAAGATCTGCGGTCTGACCCGCGAGCAGGATGTGGACGCAGCGGTGGCGGCCGGTGCGGACGCGATCGGTTTCGTGCTGTACGCCAAGAGCCCGCGTGCTGTCAGTGTCCAGCGCGCCGCCGAGCTGGCCAAACGCCTGCCGCCCTTCATCACACCGGTGCTGCTGTTTGTCAACGCCCCTGCTACAGAAATAATAGCTGCCTGCGCAATGGTTGCGGGGGCTACCGTCCAATTTCATGGTGATGAGTCGGCGCAGGACTGTGCCGAGGCAACGCTGAACAACAGCCGCCCATGGGTGCGCGCTGCGCGCATACCACTGGGCGATGGCGCGCGGGACTTTGACCTCGTAAAATACGCCAACAATTACTCAAACGCCCAGGCCATCCTGCTCGACGCCCATGTCGACGGATTTGGCGGCGGCGGCAAGGCATTCAATTGGTCACTGCTTCCTCCAAACGTCAACGCTCACCTCGTCTTGAGTGGTGGACTCACACCTGCAAACGTGGGCGATGGGGTCAGACAGCTTCGGCCGCGCTGTAAAACGCTGGCCGTGGACGTGAGCTCCGGCGTGGAAGCCGTGGACGCTCAGGGACTGCCTTTGAAGGGCATCAAGGATCCCGAGAAAATTTTCCAGTTCGTTGCCGCCGTGCGCGCAGCGGATCAGACCACCACCTAAAACCTTGCGGGACAGACCTCAGCTACTCGCAGCGAGCCAGCTCTGTCCTCAACACTTTACGACTATGTACGACTACCACCAACCGGACCCGACCGGCCACTTCGGGAAATACGGCGGCAGCTTTGTCTCCGAGACACTGACCCACGCCATCAATGAGCTGAAAGACGCTTACGCCAAGTACCAGCATGACCCGGCCTTCATCGCCGAGTTCAAGTCCGAGCTGGCCCACTTTGTGGGGCGCCCTTCACCGGTCTACCACGCGGCGCGCATGAGCCGTGAGATGGGCGGTGCGCAAATCTTCCTGAAACGTGAAGACCTGAACCACACCGGTGCCCACAAAATCAACAACACCATCGGCCAAGCCATGCTTGCCAAGCGCATGGGCAAGCCGCGTGTGATTGCCGAGACCGGTGCCGGCCAGCATGGTGTGGCGACCGCCACCATCTGCGCCCGCTACGGGCTGGAATGCGTGGTCTATATGGGTAGCGAAGACGTCAAGCGCCAGAGCCCCAATGTCTACCGCATGAAGTTGCTCGGTGCCACCGTGGTGCCAGTCGAGAGCGGCAGCAAGACCCTGAAGGACGCGTTGAACGAGGCCATGCGCGACTGGGTCGCCAACGTGGACAACACTTTCTACATCATCGGCACCGTGGCGGGACCGCATCCCTACCCGATGATGGTGCGCGACTTCCAGAGCGTGATCGGCGAGGAATGCCTGGTGCAGATGCCCGAAATGACAGGCGGCAAACAACCCGACGCGGTGATCGCCTGCGTGGGCGGCGGATCGAACGCCATGGGCATTTTCTACCCCTATATCCAACATGAAAAGACCCGCCTGATCGGCGTGGAGGCTGCGGGAGAAGGCCTGGACAGTGGCAAGCATTCGGCGTCCATCCAGCGCGGCAGCCCCGGCGTGCTGCACGGCAACCGCACCTATGTGCTGCAGGACGACAACGGCCAGGTCACCGAGACGCACAGCATCAGCGCCGGCCTGGACTACCCCGGCGTCGGCCCCGAGCATGCCTTTCTGGCCGATATTGGCCGCGCCGAATACGTGGGCGTCACCGACAAGGAAGCACTAGAAGCCTTCCACTACCTGTGCCGCACCGAGGGCATCATCCCCGCGCTGGAATCCAGCCATGCGGTGGCCTATGGCATGAAGCTGGCTAAGACCATGCGTCCGGACCAATCCATTCTGGTCAATCTGTCCGGACGGGGGGACAAGGACATTGGCACGGTGGCCGATCTGAGCAATGGCGAATTCTTCTGCAGGCCCAGCTGCACCGGCCAGTCGGTCAAGGGGGGCGAACAGCCTATCCAGATCGTCAAGCAAGGAGCAGCAGCATGAGCCGCATTGCCCTGAAGTTTGCCGAACTCAAGGCACAGGGCCGCAAGGCGCTGATTCCCTTCGTCACCGCCGGCTACCCGTATGCTGACGTCACACCCGAACTGATGCACGCCATGGTGGCGGGTGGTGCGGACGTGATTGAGTTGGGTGTGCCCTTTTCCGACCCCAGCGCCGACGGCCCCGTCATCCAGAAAGCCGGCGACAAGGCCCTGGCCTTTGGCATTGGCTTGGTGCAGGTGCTGGCCATGGTCCGAGAATTCCGCAAGACCGACGCCACCACCCCCGTGGTGCTGATGGGCTACGCCAACCCGGTGGAGCGCTACGACCAGAAACACGTCACACCCGGTGTAGCCAGTCCCTTCGTGAAAGGCGCCGCAGCCGCCGGCGTAGACGGCGTGCTGATCGTCGACTACCCGCCCGAAGAGTGCGAGGCCTTCGCCGCCGACCTGCGCGCCCACAGCATGGATTTGATCTTCCTGCTGGCACCCACCAGCACCGATGCCCGCATGCAGCAGGTGGCCCGGGTGGCCAGCGGCTACGTGTACTACGTGTCGTTGAAGGGTGTGACCGGTTCGGGCGCGCTGGACGTGGGTGCCGTGGAGGCCATGCTGCCCCGCATCCGCCAGCACATTAGTGTGCCAGTGGGCGTGGGCTTTGGCATCCGCGATGCGGCGACCGCCAAAACGATCTCCCGGGTGGCCGATGCCGTGGTGATTGGCAGCAAGATCATCCAATTGCTGGAGAACCAGCCCCGCGATCAGGTGGCGGCCACTGCCCAGAACTTCCTGAAAGAAGTCCGGAGCGCTTTGGATTCATAATGGCACCCTTGCGGAACCGGGCGCTGCTGCCCAGCAGCAGCCCCATCGGTTCCCCCTTGTGATGAAGGAAAACCCATGAGCTGGCTTGAAAAACTGCTTCCCCCGAAAATTCAACAAACCGACCCTGCGGACCGCCGCAGTGTCCCGGAAGGCCTGTGGGTCAAGTGCCCCAGCTGCGAATCCGTGCTGTACAAGACCGATCTGGAACAAAACCAGAACGTCTGCCCCAGCTGCAGCCACCACCACCGCATTGGCGCCCGTGCACGTCTCAATGTGTTTCTGGACAACGAAGGCCGGTTCGACATCGGGCAGGACATCCTGCCCGTGGACCCGCTCAAGTTCAAGGACAGCCGCAAATACCCCGAACGCCTGAAGGAAGCCCTGGAAAACACTGGCGAGACCGATGCGCTGGTGGTCATGGGCGGTGCCGTGATGGGCATCAGCCTGGTGGCGGCCTGTTTTGAGTTTGACTTCATGGGCGGCAGCATGGGCTCCGTGGTGGGCGAGCGCTTTGTACGCGGCGTCGAGACCGCCATCGAGCAAAAGGTACCCTTCCTGTGCTTTACCGCCACCGGTGGCGCGCGCATGCAGGAGGGCCTGCTCTCGCTGATGCAAATGGCCAAGACCAATGCCGCGCTGACCCGCCTAGCCAAAAAGGGCCTGCCCTATATCAGCGTGCTGACCGACCCGACCATGGGCGGCGTAAGTGCCGGCTTTGCCTTCCTGGGCGACATGGTGATCGCCGAGCCCAAGGCCCTGATCGGCTTTGCCGGACCGCGCGTCATCGAGTCCACGGTGCGTGTGACCTTGCCCGAGGGCTTCCAGCGCTCCGAGTTCCTGCAAACCAAGGGCGCGGTAGACCTGATTTGCGACCGCCGCGATCTGCGCAAGACCGTGGCCAATTCGCTGGCGATGTTGCAACGTCAGCCTGCCGATGCGGTGATTTAAAAGCCCTTCTTCTTCCGCCACCGCGGGGGATTGCGGTGAGCCGGTGTCCTCATACTGCCAAATGCGCAGAAATCGGACCCCGACTCACCGCAATCCCCCGCTCTACATTTGCGTGGCGTAATAACCAGACATCAGATCGCCACCAACACCGCAGCCTGCACATTCCCCAGCACAATCCCGGCCACCTGCAGAATCAGCAGCAGCACCAGCGGAGACAGGTCAATGCCCCCCACCAGCGGCACCACACGCCGTATCGGAATCAACACGGGCAGCACTAGGCGCTCCAGGAAATCCGCGCCAACCGAATGGCTTTGCACCCAGGACAGAATCGCGTAAATGATGACCAGCCCGGTCATGCCGGAAATCGCCATGCGCACCAGGCCAAAGGCGGCCAACACCACCACGGACAGCATGCCGGCGGTCATGCCGGTGAGGGCCCACAAAATCACAAACTGCGCCAACTGCACCAGAAACGCACCCACCAGACTGGCCATGTCCCAGCGCCCCACGGCCGGAATGACCCGGCGCAGCGGCAACACCAGCCAGTCGGTCAGCGCAAAAATGAACTTGGCCAGCGGGTTGCCCGAGCGCACCGACATGGGAATGCGCTGGTACTGCATGTACAGGCGCAGCAGGCAGGTTCCGGCGATCAATCCGGCGGCCACTTCCAGCAGCAGCGAGGTAATTTGGTAGAGCATGGTGTCCAATGAAAAGAGCGTTTCCATCATATACGGACCGCCCCTCTTAGAATCAAGGGTTCTGGCCGGCAAAAGCGGCCCTCATTGACCTACTGCGCGCACCCCATGTCTGACCCACTTGCTCCCGTTTCTGTACCCGTTTCCGCATCGGCCCAATCCCCTGCTCCCCAGGACGAAAACCAGCTGATCCTCGAACGCCGGGAGAAACTCAAGGCCATCCGCCAGCGCCAGATTGACGGCCACGGCGTGGCCTTTCCCAACGACTTCAAGCCCACGCACAAGGCTGAAGAATTGTTCGCCGAGTACGACGCACACTCCACCGAGATCCTGGCCAGCATGGCAGTCACCGCCAAGGTTGCAGGGCGCATGATGCTCAAGCGCGTCATGGGCAAGGCCAGCTTCTGCACGCTGCAGGACGCCTCCTTTGGCCCCAGCGGCGGACGCATCCAGATTTATGTCAAGGGCGAGGACGTGGGCGCTGAGTTGTATGCCCTGTTCAAGCACTGGGACCTGGGCGACATCGTGGCCGCCGAGGGCACGGTGTTCAAGACCAAGACCGGTGAGCTGTCCCTGCACGCCAGCAGCATCCGCCTGCTGACCAAGAGCCTGCGCCCCATGCCCGACAAGTTCCACGGCATCAACGACCAGGAAGTGAAGTACCGCCAGCGTTACATCGACCTGATGATGGACGAAACCGCGCGCAAGCGTTTTGTGGACCGCAGCAAGGCGGTCAGCGGCCTGCGCGAGTTCATGGTGCAGCACGGCTTTCTGGAAGTCGAGACGCCTATGCTGCACCCCATTCCCGGCGGTGCCAACGCCAAGCCCTTTGTGACCCACCACAACGCGCTGGACCAGCAAATGTTCCTGCGCATTGCGCCCGAGCTGTACCTCAAGCGCCTCATCGTCGGCGGCTTTGACCGGGTGTTCGAGATCAACCGCAACTTCCGCAACGAAGGCATCTCGGTGCGCCACAACCCCGAGTTCACGATGATGGAGTTCTACGCGGCCTACTGGAACTACCAGGACCTGATGTCGTTTACCGAAGCCCTGGTGCGCGACGCCGCCATCAAGGCCGGCGACAGCCTGCACCTGACCTACGGCGGCAAGCCCGTGGACCTGGAGGCACCGTTTGAGCGCTTGACCATCCATGAAGCGATTTGCAAATACACCGAAGCCGGTGAAGCGCTGGAAGGCGGCAGTGGCCGCAAAGTGGACGACGCCACCTGGCTGACCAACGCCCTGCGCAAACTCGGCATGACCGAGGCCAAGCACCACCTGTCCACGCGCAGCCTGGCCAGCTTGCAGGTGCTGTACTTTGAAGAAACCGTGGAAGAGAAGCTGTGGAACCCCACCTTCATCTGCGAGCATCCGGTTGAGATCTCGCCACTGGCGCGCGCCAGTGACACCAACCCCGAGGTGACCGAGCGCTTTGAGCTCTACATCACCGGCCGCGAGTTCGGCAACGGCTTTAGCGAGCTCAACGATGCCGAAGACCAGGCCGCGCGCTTCAAGTCCCAGGTCGACGCCAAGGACAGCGGCGATGACGAGGCCATGCACTACGACCACGACTTTGTGCGCGCACTGGAGCACGGCATGCCACCCACGGGCGGCTGCGGCATCGGCATTGACCGCCTGATGATGCTGCTGACCGACAGCCCCAGCATCCGCGACATCATCCTGTTCCCCGCTTTGCGCCGTGAAGCTTAAGGAAAACTGGCCGCTAGCCCTCGTCAAATAAGCGCACTACGCTATGAAAAACGTAGCGCCCGTAGCGTTGAAATTTCTGCACGGCTACCCTGCGGAAACGCTGGCCCAGGTGCAGCAGATGCTCGACGGTGGGCGAATTGGCCCCTGGCTGCTGCAAAAATACCCCGAGGCCCACGGTGTGCGCACCGACCGTGCTCTCTATGACTACGTGCAGGAACTCAAAACCGAATACCTGCGTGGCGCCGAACCCTTGAGCAAAGTGGTCTTTGACAGCAAACTGCAGATCGTGCAGCACGCACTGGGCACCCACACCACGATATCAAGGGTGCAGGGCAGCAAGCTGAAATCCAAGCGGGAGATCCGCATCGCCTCGCTATTCAAGGACGGCCCGCACGAGTTCCTGCGCATGATCGTGGTCCATGAACTGGCCCACCTGCGTGAACGCGCCCACGACAAGGCCTTCTACCAGCTCTGCGCCTATATGGAACCGGGCTACCACCAGTTGGAATTTGAGCTGCGTCTGTATCTGACCTATCTGGACGCTGGATGTGAACTACTATGGGGAAGCCGGTAGCTAAGGCTGGCGAAAAAAGTGCAAAATAGTCCAAGCACAAATATCTTGACTTAGGTCAAATTTGCCATCCAATCAACAACCCATGGCGCGTCCTGGCAGCGGAGAAAGCAGTTCCGGTCCCACATGGACCCGCATTGCGCTGCAGGCCAGATTCCCCAGGACATGAACACATCGGCCCGCCATCGCTTCGTAGTGACCGTCACGGCGGTATACGCAGTCTCTGCGCTGGCGTGGATTTTTCTGTCGGACCAATTGCTCTCGGCGTTCACCGATATCGCATCCATCCAGTGGTTGTCCACCGTCAAGGGTGTATTTTTTGTCGCAGTCAGCGCCGCCATGTTTTTCTTTGCGTTGCGCTCTGTACCCGACGGCAACACCTCTGCGGGCAGCACACTGATGCACGCCCTGACCAGCGGAGTGAATGGACGCAAAAGCCGCTGGCCTATGTATGTGTTTGCTGTCCTGGTGTCGTTCAGCGCTCTGGTGCTGCACCAGTCCCTGGCGCCCCAGAGTGGCGGGCGCTTGATGCTGATTCTCTTTATGCTGCCCATTGTGTTGAGCGCTTTGCTGGGCGGGATGGGGCCGGGGCTGGCCTCAACGGTTGTGGTCGCCCTGGTCACTGACTACTTTGTCATCCCTCCGATTGCCAGTTTCCGTGTAGCCGCCAGCCAGGACCTCTTGCAGTGGTTCTTTCTGGTCGTTAACGGCACTGCGGTCAGCGTACTGAGTGAAATGTTGCGTGTTGCCGCAGCCCGGGTTGAAGCCAAACACCGCTTGCTCGATGCCATCGTCTCCGGCACCGAGGACGCCGTGTTTGCCAAGGACCTGGACGGTCAATACCTGCTGGCCAACCAGGCGACGGCCCAATTGGCGGGAAAGCCCATCACCGAAATCCTGGGCGCAGACGACAGGCACCTGTTCTCCGCCGACACAGCGCGGCAGGTCATGGAAACCGACCAGCGAATCATCGCCAGCGGCCAGACCGTCAGCCACGAGGAGCGGCTGTCAACGCTGGACGGGCAAGCCCTGGTGTTCTGGGTGACCAAGGGGCCTATTGTTGACGACCTCGGCACCGCTATAGGCTTGTTCGGAATCTCACGCAACATCACGTCACAAACCAAAGCCGCTGCCGACCTGCAGCAGCGTGAACGTCGCCTGGCCCGCGTGATCGCCGGTTCTGACCAAGGCTATTGGGACTGGAACCTGCAGACCAACGCCTTCACGGTTAGCGACCGTTGGGAGACCATGCTGGGATACGCGCCCGGGGAAATGGATGTATCCACCGACAACTGGGGCAATCTGGTCCACCCGGATGACCTGGTGGCAACGATGGAGTCCATCCGGCGCCACACCGACGGCTTGACGCCCACCCATGAAGCCGAATTCCGTGCGCGCACCAAATCCGGCGAATGGCGCTGGATACTGACACGTGGCCGGATTGTCGAACACACGGCGGACGGCCAGGCGCTGATGATGTCGGGAACCCACACCGACATCACCGAACGCAAACAATTCGAAAGCGCCCAGCGCGAGGCCAACACGGTCTTTGCCAGCAGCTACGAGGGCATCATGGTGGTCGACCCCACGATGCGCATCACGAAAGTCAATCCGGCTTTCACCCGCATCAGCGGCTACAGCCCTGAAGAGGTCGTGGGTCAATCCCCCAGCATGCTGTCCTCGGGTCGACAAGACGCAGCGTTCTACCGCAGCATGTGGGATGCGCTGGCGCAGCGTGATTTCTGGCGCGGAGAGGTCTGGAACCGCCGCAAAAACGGTGAGGTGTTTGCGGAGTTGTTGTCCATCTCGACGGTACGCGATGCCAGCGGGGTGGTCCAGCATTACGTTGGCGTGTTCACCGATATCAGCCATCTAAAGGCCCATGCGGCGGAGTTGGACCGCATCGCGCACTACGACCCACTGACCGGGACCCCCAACCGGCGACTGCTGGCAGACAGACTAGAGCAGTCCATTCTGCGTTCAACCCGCAACGGCCATTTGCTGGCCGTGTGCGTCCTGGATCTGGACGGATTCAAGTCCGTCAATGATCGCCTGGGGCATGCCGCAGGTGATGCATTGCTGGTGGGTGTCACGGCCAACCTGCACCACGTTTTACGTGTCGACGACACGCTGGCACGACTGGGTGGTGACGAGTTCGTGCTGCTGCTGTCCGACATCTCCACACCGCAGGAATGCGCGCTGATCTTGAACCGCATTCTGCAGGTCACCCATAGCCCGGTGATGCTGGAGGGCCAGGCCGTCACCATCTCCGCCAGCATTGGTGTCAGTCTGTACCCCACCGACAATTCCGACGCGGACACCTTGTTGCGACACGCGGACCAGGCGATGTACCTGGCCAAGGAAGCCGGCAGGAACCGCTACGTGCTGTTCGATCCGGAAAATGACCGCAAGTCCCAGGTGCACCGCAATTTTCTTGATGTATTGCGCAATGCGCTGGATCACGACGAGTTCGTGTTGCACTACCAGCCCAAGGTCAATTTGATCACTGGCGAAATGGTCGGTGTTGAGGCGCTGATCCGTTGGCAACACCCGCAGCGCGGGCTGGTGCCACCCGCTGAGTTTTTGCCTTTCATTGACGGCAGCAATCTGGAAAAGCCCCTGGGTGAATGGGTGATCCGCACCGCGCTGGCACAGGCGGCTGCATGGGGTCACCAGGGCCACCCGCTCAACGTCAGCGTCAATATCAGTGCAGCCCATCTGCTTGAGCCTGACTTTTACGACAACCTGAAGTCCGTGCTGGAACAACACGACACGGCCTTCGCCACGCGCCTGGAACTGGAGGTGCTTGAAACGGCGGCCCTGTCGGACGTGGACCTTGCCGTGGCGGTGCTGCAGCGCTGTCGCGCCCTGGGCGTCAAGTTTGCGCTGGACGACTTTGGCACCGGCTATTCGTCGCTGACCTATTTGCGCAAACTGCCCGTGGATCTGCTGAAAATCGACCAGAGCTTTGTACGCAACATGCTCGTCAACGCAGAAGACCTGGGCATCGTCGAAGGCGTCATCCGCCTGGCCGGCGCCTTCAAGCGCGACGTCATCGCCGAAGGGGTGGAGACACTGGAGCACGGTACGGCCCTGCTGCGCCTGGGCTGCCATCTGGCGCAAGGCTACGGCATCGCCCAACCCATGCCACCCCAGGACGTGCTGCCGTGGTTGGCCACCTGGCAACAGGCGGCGGTGTGGACCGGGCTGAACGCGCTGGAACCCTAGTACCCGGGAATCTTCCCTATGCCGAACTGCGGCGCAACGGCTTGAGCAGGTCGCTCAGCCCGTTGTGGTCGATCTCGTGCATCAGCGCCAGCAGGCGGCCGATTTCACCCTTGGGAAAGCCTGTGCGTGCGAACCAGGTCAGGTAGTTGCCCGGCAAATCGGCGATGATGCGCCCCTGATACTTGCCAAACGGCATGACGCGGGTCACCAGCAGTTGTAGGTCCTCAGCTTGCATGGTCCAAGCATAGCGCCAGCCGACACGGGCGCTTTTCGGGGTGGGCCCGCAGCGCTGTTTTTGCTATCAAGTTGATAGCTAACTGCGCACATTCCACGAGGGCTATGTGCCACAATCACTGCAAGCTTTTGTTCTGTGAGGAGTTCCACCATGTCCCGTCCCGCTATTTGGGCTACCAAGGTTGTTGCGCTGATCCAGGGTGGCAACACGCAGGCCGCGCTGGCACAGATCAAGGTGGCGCCCTCGGTGAAGGATGTAGAGCAGTTGCGCACCCTGCTTGAAAATTCCGGTCTACTCAAGCGCCACCCCGTGATTGACAGCACCACGCAAGACCAGATTGCGGCGCTGAAGGGCTCGCGTTTGCACCGCGCGCCGTAAAGACGGGCGCATTTATTGGCATGGCACGGCATTTCCCGGAGACGCATTTGTGATGAAACGTAAACTTCTGCTGGTTGGCGTATCCGCGTTGAACCTGTGGGCCTGTGCCCAAAGTCCCGGGTATCCCAACCCTGACCCATTACCCCCGCCCAGCCTGTTGCAGGGCCGCGCCATGACCCAGCCGGTCACGGTGCGCGTCATCGTGCAGTTCAGGCAAGCCGCGGTCCCTAACGACGATGCGCTGGTCAAAACGCTGCAAGCGCAGGCCCAGGCGCCCGTGCACTACCTGACCGCGGTCTCGGCTGACACCCACGTCTACGGCGTGCAACTGCCGGCGGACCAGGCGCCGACCGCTACGCTGCAGCGGCTGGGCGCACTGCCATCGGTCGCCCACGCCGAGCTCGACGACAAAGCACGTTAACGCAAGGATTGACTGATGTCTGATACCCGCTTCATGGCAGCCGTGGCCTGTGTGTCCGTGCTGGCCAGCGCCTCGTTGCATGCGCTTGCCCAAAACACCACCGAACCCCGCGTGCAACCGCGCGCCGTCATGCAACAGCTTTGGGAGTCGCAGCCGCGGATGAACCGCCTGATTGTCAAATTCAGGGACGACGGCAGTAGCAAAACCACAGCGCAAAGTGCCGCGTCGGGCCAGGAGCGCGTCCAGGCGCTGAACCGCTCCGTCGCCATGGCCGGCAGAGCCACCACCAGCATGCTGACCTACCTCAAATCCGTGTCGCAGCACACCCACGTGGCGCAGACCAGCGCAACCATGAGCCACGCCGAGCTGAGGGCTCTGGCACAAACCGTGGCGCTGGACCCGCGCGTGGAATATGCCGAGGTGGACGAGCGCGTGTTTGCGCATTTTGTGCCCAACGACACCTCTTACACATCACAGCAAGGCAACCTGAAATCGCCCTTTGTCGAGGCGGGTGGCGCCAACCTGCCCAATGCCTGGGGCCGCATGGCTGCGGGTGTGCCGGTCAGTGGTGCAGGCGTGACCGTCGCTGTGCTGGACACCGGTTACCGCCCGCATGCCGATCTGGCGGCCAATATTGTGGGTGGCTACGACTTCATCAGCCAGGACGGCTTCAACGACTTCACGACCGCCAACGATGGCAACGCGCGCGATGCCGATGCGCTGGACCCCGGCGACTGGAACACCCAGGCCAGCCTGTGCGATGTCGAGAATTCGTCGTGGCACGGCACCAAAGTGGCAGGCATCATTGGAGCCGTTGGCAACAACGGCACCGGCATCATCGGCGTGGCCTACCGGGCCCGGATACTGCCGGTGCGGGTGCTGGGCGTCTGTGGTGGCTACACATCCGACACCGCCGCCGCGCTGCAGTGGGCCGCCGGAATCAGCGTGCCGGGCGTACCGGCCAACCCCAATCCGGCCAAGGTCATCAACATGAGTTTTGGGCGCAGCGGCACCTGCTCACTGACCTACCAAAACGCGATCACCGCAGCACGCACTGCGGGCAGTGTCATCGTCGTATCCACCGGCAACGAATACTCCAAGACCACCATCACCCAACCTGCCAACTGCGCCGGCGTGATTGCAGTCGCTGCACACACGTCAACGGGCGCCGCCAGCGACTACACCAACGTCGGCCCCGGCACCACCATCAGCGCGCCCGGCAACAGCATTTACACCACCAAAAACACCGGCACCACGGTGCCGGATGCTGACAGCTATGGCGCGCACACCGGAACCAGTTTTTCCGCGCCCCACGTGGCCGGTGTCGCCGCACTGCTGATGCAGATCAAACCCGGCATTTCCCCGGCGGAGGTGCAGGCCCATCTAGTGAATTCCGCACGCCCCTATGCCAGCGGAACCTACTGCGCAAGCCACAGCGATTGCGGTGCCGGAATGCTCGATGCCTTCAAGGCCGTGCACACCCTGCTGCAGTCCCAGGGAATCGCCAACGCAGCGCCGCTGATGAACGCGCTGCCCACCCAGTATGTGTTGCCGGGCGGCACGCTGCAATTCACCGCGTCTGCCAGGGATGCGGAGGGCGACGCGGTGGCGTTCATCGGCAGCGGCTTGCCCGCAGGCGCGACGTTTAACGCCGTCACTGGTGTCTTCACCTGGAGCAAGGCGCAACCGGCCGGTGACTACACCTTTGTGATCCAGCCCACCGACGGTGCAACGCTGGGGGCCAGCATCTCGGTCAAGATTTCGGTGACTACGGCCATACCCGTGGAGCCCGTGGTGCCTGTCACTCCAGCAGCCCCGGTGGCCAGTGGAGGCGGGGGCGGCGGTTCCCTGCACTGGATCGACGTGGTGGCCGGCTTGTTCCTGCTGTTAGCGACGGCCCGGTTGCGCCAGACGCCAGCGCCAAAACGTGTGGACCAGCAAGACTGACAGCAGCCCTCCCACCGCACCGGCTTCGTGGGCCGGGTAATACGTGGCGATGCCCAGCCAGCCCGGCGCCAACGGGTCGCCACTCCAACGCTGCAGCGCCAGTTTGACCGCCAGCACTATCAACAACAGAACTCCCACGCGGCGGGACCGTGCGCGCGACGTAGCAGAGTGTTGCGGTGCGCCGAGCAACAAGCCCAGCGCGCTGCCCGCCAACAGTCCATGCAAGGCGCCGGACGCGCCCGCATAGTAGGCACAGCTGGTATCCAGCACCAGGACCACCGCCACCCCTACATAACCGCCGAGCAGCGCGGCCCATTGCACACACCCTTGCACCAGACCCCGAAACGCCAACAGCAGGACCACGGCGGCCAGTACATTCGCGCCCGCATGTAGCCAGCCGAAATGCACCCACTGCGCCGTCAGCACCAGCCACCAGGCACCGCTGTCATACGCTACGCGGTCAAACTGCCAGACCACGATAGCGCCCCGCCTCAAACCACCCAGTCCAACGCCTGCATGTAGGCCGGCTGCACCATCAGCGCCTCCCAGTCCAGCGCGGGCGTGACCGGCAGCAGCGCACGCCGGCGCGCCTCGCTGGCGTCACTGGCCTGCCACTGGCCTTTGAGCTGGGCTTCGGTCAACCCGGCAATCAGTTCGTCCACGGCACTGCCACCGCCAACGCTGCTGGCGGTGGACTGGTTGCACAGCAGCACCATGTCGCAGCCCGCGGTGAGTGCCGCTACTGCCGCCTCGGTGTAGCTGACAGCCCTGCCGTCAATCCGGCGCGCCCCGGCCATGGACAGGTCGTCACTAAAGATGGCGCCACCAAAGCCCAGTTGGCCGCGCAGGATGTCATTGAGCCAGGTGCTGGAGAAGCCTGCCGCTCGCGCATCCACCTTGGGATAGATGACATGGGCCGGCATCACGCTGGTGGTCACCGTGTTGAGCCAGCGGTAGGGTGCGGCGTCGTCGGCCAGGATGGCTTTGAGGCTGCGCTTGTCGACCGGAATGTCGGTGTGCGAGTCGGCCCTGACGAAGCCGTGGCCGGGGAAATGCTTACCGCAATTGGCCATGCCGCTTTGCAGCAGGCCGTGCATCAGGCTCTTGGCCAGCAGGCTGACCACGCGCGGATCACGGCCGAAGGAGCGGTCGCCGATGACAGAGCTCTCACCGTAGTCCAGGTCCAGCACGGGCGTGAAACTCAAGTCCACACCGCAGGCGCGCAGCTCGGCACCCAGCACGTAGCCGCAGGCGGTGGCCGCGTTGGTGGCGTCCAGCGGCCCGGCATGGGTGTTGGCCTTCGGGGACGCCAGCCACATTTCACCCAGTGCACGCATGGGCGGAAGGTGGGTGAATCCATCGGTCTTGAACCGCTGCACGCGGCCGCCTTCATGGTCCACGCAGATCAGCAGGTCGGCGCGGACTTTCTTGATGTCACGGCACAGGGCAGTGAGCTGGGCGCGGTCTTGCCAGTTGCGCGCAAACAGAATCAGCCCGCCGACCAGCGGGTGGCGCAGGCGCTGGCGGTCCACCGGGGTCAGGGACAGGCCGGCAATGTCGATAATGAGGGGGGCGTGGAAGGTCATGGAAGTACTCCAGTAGCGCGTGATTGCTATACATTTAGTAGCTGTATTCTCATATTGTACGAGGGCTGGAGGCCAATTGGACATACAAGCTTTCCGCGCCGGGTCGCTTGGTGCAAACTATGTGAACCACAAGAAACGCCATGCGACCCTCCATGAACGACTTCCCCACCCTGCAAACCCCGCGCCTGCACCTGCGCGAGATCACCGCCGCCGATGCACCCGCCTTGTTGGCCATCCATGGCGACGCGCAGGCCATGCGCTGGTTTGGCACCGACCCCCTCACGGAGCTGCCACAAGCCGCGAAACTGGTCGAGACCTTTGCCGCGTGGCGCAAGCTGCCCAACCCCGGCGTGCGCTGGGGCATTGCGCTGCAAGACGGTGGTGCACTGATCGGCAGTTGCGGCCTGTTCAAGTGGAACCGGGGCTGGCGTTGTTGCACGCTGGGCTATGAGCTGGCGCAACCCGCCTGGGGCCAGGGCTATATGCGCGAAGCGCTGACGGCCGCGCTGGACTGGGGCTTTGACAATATGGCGCTGAACCGCATCGAAGCCCAGGTGCATCCGGACAACACCGCGTCCCTCAAGAGTGTGCAGGCCCTTGGGTTTGAGTACGAGGGGCGCATACGCCAGGCCGGATTCTGGCTGGGCCGGTACCATGACCTGCTGCAATACGGTCTGCTGCGCAGCGACTACCCAAGGCCCACACCATGATGAATTTGCAAACCCTTGTGGGCACGGAGCTGCCCATCATCCAGGCGCCCATGGCAGGGGTGCAGGGCAGTGCACTGACGGTTGCCGTGTCCAACGCCGGTGGCCTGGGCTCCCTGCCCGGCGCCATGCTCACGCCCGATGCGCTGCGCCAGGAGCTGACCGCCATTCGCGCCCAGACCACGCGGCCCTACAACGTCAATTTTTTCTGCCACACCCAGCCCGCGCCAGACCCCGCACGCGAGGCCGCCTGGCGCGCTGCGCTGGCACCCTATTACGCCGAGTTCGGCATAGACCCGGCCAGCATTGCCACGGCCCCGGCCCGCCTGCCCTTCAGCGCCGCGGTGGCCGATGTGCTGGCCGAATTTGAACCTCCCGTGGTGAGCTTTCACTTTGGCTTGCCATCGCCCGACCTGCTGGCACGGGTAAAAGCCTGGGGCGCCAGGGTGCTGTCCTCCGCCACCACCGTGGATGAGGCGCTGTGGCTGCAGGCCCACGGTGTGGACGCCGTCATTGCCCAGGGCCTGGAAGCTGGCGGCCACCGGGGCATGTTTTTGTCGGACGACCTGACTACCCAGGTGGGCACTTTTGCCCTGCTGCCCCAACTGGTGCGCGCCCTGCACGTGCCGGTGATCGCCGCTGGCGGCATCGCCGACGCCCGGGGCGTGGCTGCGGCCCTGGTGCTGGGCGCGGCGGGCGTGCAAGTCGGCACGGCCTACCTGCTGTGCCCCGAAGCCACCACCAGCGCCGTGCACCGCGCCGTGCTGCAAAGCGATGCCGCCCGCCACACCGCATTGACCAACCTGTTCACGGGTCGCCCAGCGCGTGGCATCGTCAACCGCATCCTGCGCGAGCTGGGATCGATCAGCCCACTGGCGCCCCGTTTTCCACTGGCCACCTCGGCCGTGGCACCGCTGCGTGCCAAGGCCGAGGGCTTGGCCAGCGGCGATTTTTCCCCGCTGTGGGCGGGGCAGAATGTTGCGGGGTGCCGGGAGGTGCCGGCTGCGGTGTTGACACAGGAATTGGTCAGAGGCGTGGGTTGACGGGAGGTCTGGAACGCGCACGCGCGTTCAGGTGTATAACTCGCTGAATAAGGGGTTGCACGGAAGGCAAACGGCGTCGGAGGCATTGGGGGTACGCACCGGTACGTGCTGCACACGAGGAGATTCTGAATGGGTACGAGCGGCACACAGGTAAACCATCGCCAGGCGATCGAGACGTCGCTGGATGGCTACTTGCACATCTCGAAACTGGGGCTGCTGCTGGACGTGAATGCGGCCTATTGCGACCTCTCGGGGTACACCCGCGAAGAGCTGCTGGGAATGCATATCTCTGCATTGGGAGAAAGTGCCGAAAAGGTCAAGGCGAACACCGAACACATCATCAAGTTCGGGGCCCACCGTTTCGAAACCATCCATAGGCGCAAGGACGGCTCCCCGTGGTACGCGGACGTGTCTGCGGCCTATTCGGAAGTGAATGACGGGGAAGTATTTGCTTTTCTGCGGGACATCACCGATCGCAAGAAAACCGAAGCGGCGCTGCGCGAGCAAAGCGAGTTCTTCCGCCTGATCACGGAAAATCTGGACGGATTCGTCGCGGTGCTCGACCTCGACGGCGTGCGGGTCTACAACAGCCCGTCGTACGTACGCCTGCTGGGCAACATCAAGACCGCCGGCACCTCGTCTTTCGTGGAAATTCATCCTGATGATCGCGACCGCGTCGTGCAGGCCTTCCGCAAGACGGTCGCCACCGGAATCGGGCAACACCTGGAATACCGGTTCATGCTGCCCCACGAAAAAGGCATGCGTGTCATGGAATCCCGCAGCGGCGTGATCCGGGACAGCATGGGCCGGATCAAGAACGTGGCGGTGGTCTCCTATGACATCACGGAGCGCAAACGCAATGAAGCGCAGGTGCATGACATGGCGTTCAACGACGTCCTCACCGGACTTCCGAACCGCCGCCTGCTGGGCGATCGGCTGAAGCAGACCCTGGCGGGGAGCAAGCGCAGTGGTTGCTACAACGCGCTCATTTTTCTGGATCTGGACAATTTCAAACCCGTCAATGATCGCCACGGGCATGCGGTGGGTGACCTGCTGCTGGTCGAGGTGGCGGGGCGTCTCAAACGCCTGATGCGTGCGGAGGACACGGTCGCCCGCATTGGAGGCGACGAGTTCGTCGTGATACTGAGCGCATTGAGCACCAACAAAGTCGAAGCGGAGTCACTCACCCAGGCCATTGCCGAAAAGATTTGTGCTGCCATTTCGAAACCCTATGTGCTCGTGACGCAACCGGACGCAGACATGCAGTCCACGGTGAAACACCATTGCACGGCGAGCATTGGTGTATCGCTGTTTGTGGACCACGAAGCCAAACCCGAGGACATACTTCGTTGGGCGGATCTGGCCATGTACCAGGCCAAGGAAGCGGGTCGCAATGCCATCCGTTTCCACGAGTCCGCCGATTGATGCAATTTCAGCAGGCACCGCGTCGCGGGGGGCCTCCACACTAGGTTTCTGATGCCGCTTCCACCACGCAGAAGCTCGCCGCGTAGTCGGTCTCGTCGGTCACGCTGATGTGTGCGCTGAGTTTGCGGGCTTCGAACCATTCCTTGAGCCCACCGTGCAGCACGACGATGGGCGCCCCACTGGGCAACTTGGCGATCTCACACAGGCGCCAGGTCATGGGCATGCGCATGCCCAGGCCAATGGCCTTGCTGAAGGCCTCTTTGGCAGAAAAACGCGTGGCCAGGTAGCGCACACCACGCTCGGGCCAGCGCTGGCTGCGCGCCTGCCAGGTGGCGAACTCGCCGTCGCTCAGAACTTTGAGCGCGAAGCGGTCGCCATGGCGCTCCAGGCTGTCGCGGATGCGGCGCACGTCGCAGATGTCGGTTCCGATGCCGTAGATCATGGGAAAGTGGCCCCCACGCTTGCCACTGCGTGTGCTGCGCTGCCCCCCCAGGGGGCCTTCGCGGCTTGGGACGGCCCGGCGCCGCTCATGCCAAACAATCCAGATAGGCCTTGATGGTAGCCGCGTAGCCCAGCTCCAGCGCGTCGGAGATCAGTGCGTGGCCGATGGACACCTCCTGCACACCCGGAACCTTTTGCACAAAGGCGGCCAGGTTGTCGCGGTTCAGGTCGTGGCCGGCGTTGACGCCCAGCCCCGCGTCCAGCGCAGCCTGGGCGGCACGGGCGAAGCGCTGCAACTGGGCATCCTGCTCGGGCGTGCCCCAGGCGGCGGCATAGGGCTCGGTGTAGAGCTCGATGCGGTCGGCGCCCACAGCCTTGGCGGCGGCCATGGATTCGGGCTCTGCATCCATGAACAGGCTCACGCGCAGGCCCAGGGCATGGGCCTGATCAATCAAGGGTTTCAGACGTGCGGCATCCTGCGGAAAGGTCCAGCCGTGGTCGCTGGTGAACTGGCCCTCGGAGTCGGGCACAAAGGTGACCTGGTGCACCGGCAGCTTGCGCGCCACCAGATCGGCCACGCAGTCCATCAGGTTGTGGAACGGGTTGCCCTCGACATTGAATTCGCGGTCCGGCCAGGCCTTGAGCAGCGCGGCCAGATCCACTACATCGTCGGCGCGGATATGGCGTGCGTCCGGGCGTGGGTGCACGGTGATGCCCGCCGCACCCGCCTGCAGGCACAGCGTGGCCGCGCGGGTGACGCTGGGGAGCCCTAAGTGGCGGGTGTTGCGCACCAGGGCAACCTTGTTGAGGTTAACGGAGAGACTGGTGATCATAAAGTTTGAATATCCATCATCATCTGACGGGTGCGCAGGGTCTTGACACCGCAATGGTAGTGCAACAGGGCGCGCAGCTGGGGCTTGAGTTCGCTGGTCACGGCAGCGCAGGCGCGCAAGGTGGTCGTGAAGGGCGCACCGTCTTCCAGCGCGGCCTGCAAATCGCTCCATTGCCCGCCGCTCAGGCTGGCGCGGTCGTCGTCGTGGGCCAGGCGCAGGCCACCCTCGGGCACCAGGCTGTAGCGGGCATCGGCGTCCAGCGCGCCCAGTGTCAGGGTTTGCAGGTCCAGTTGCGGCAGCAGGCCAATTTCCCGCAACAACAGCAGCTCATAGGTTCGCAGCGCGGCTTGCAGGACCTCGCCATGCTCACTGGCCAGCACGCGCACGACGTTGGCATACACATCAAACAGCACGGGGTGCGGGTCGTCGCGGGCCAGCAGGGTGAGCAACAGTTCGTTCAGGTAATAGCCCGACAAGAGCGCATCGCCCGTGGGCATGACGTGGCCGCCCTGCCACTCGGCGCTCTTCAGGGTGCGGATCTCCGCATCACCGCCAAAAGCCACATGCAGCATCTGCAGCGGCAGCAGCACCGGGCGAAAACTGGAGCTGGGCCGCTTGGCGCCCTTGGCCACCAGCGCAATGCGCCCGTGGTTTCGCGTCAGCACCTCCAGGATCAGGCTGGACTCGCTCCAGTCGTAGCGGTGCAGCACATACGCGGGCTCGTCAGAGATGCGCTTTGTGGCCACTTACTCATAGCCGAATGAACGGACACGGGCCTCGTCGTCTGCCCAGCCGGAGCGCACCTTGACCCAGAGTTCGAGGAAGACCTTGGCATCGGCCAACTTTTCCAGCTCGACGCGGGTTTCCATGCCGATGCGTTTGATGCGTTCGCCCTTGTCGCCAATGACCATGGCCTTGTGGGTGTCGCGCTCGACGACGATGGTGGCGGCGATGCGCAGCAGGCGCTTCTGGCCTTTGCGTTGCGGTGGCTCTTCTTCAAACTTGTCGATGACCACGGTCGAGGTATAGGGCAACTCGTCGCCGGTCAGGCGGAACAGCTTCTCGCGCACCAACTCGCTGGCCAGGAATTTCTCGCTGCGGTCGGTGAGTTCGTCTTCGGCATACCACCAGGCCTGCTCGGGCAGGTACTTTTCGCAGATGCCCAACAGACGCTCCGTGTCCTTGGCACTCTTGGCCGACATGGGCACAAATTCCGCAAACTGGTGCTTGTCCTGCATGGTTTGCAACCACGGTGCAATATCACCCCGGCGGTGGATGTTGTCGAGCTTGTTGGCAATCAACAGCGTGGGAATGTTCTTGCCCAGCAGGGCCAGTACCCGCGCGTCGGCGGGCGTGAAGCTGCCAGCCTCGACGACGAACAAAATCAGGTCCACATCGGCCACGGCGCCCTGCACCGTCTTGTTCAGTGACTTGTTCAGCGCATTGGCGTGCAGGGTCTGGAATCCGGGCGTGTCGACAAACACAAACTGCGTGGCGCCGCGGGTGTGCATGCCGGTGATGCGGTGGCGCGTGGTCTGCGCCTTGCGCGAGGTGATACTGATCTTCTGCCCCACCAAGGCGTTGAGCAGTGTGGATTTGCCGACATTGGGCTTGCCAACAATCGCCACCAGGCCGCAACGTTGGCCTTCATCGGCCTGCGTGCCGGGCTGCGCCAATTTGGGGGTGCTCTTGAGCAGGCCTTCGAGCATGCTGTCCAGATCGGGCTGCACGTCATTTACATCGCCAGCCCTCGTGGATGCTGCATCTGTAGCTATGGTTTTCGTAGTATTTTTTTTGGATGTCATGGTTTGACTTTTGCCTTGATGGTTAGCAGCATCGCGGCAGCTGCGGCCTGTTCTCCGGATCGGCGTGAGCCACCGATGCCCCGCTCGGTCAGGCGCAACTCGGGAATCTCGCACTCGACATCGAAGCTCTGTTTGTGTGCCGCGCCAATGGTGGCAACGACCTTGTACTGCGGCAGCTTCATTTTGCGGCCCTGCAGCCATTCCTGCAATTCGGTTTTGGGATCCTTGCCAATGGCATCCATGGTGGGGTTGATTTCCACCGCCTCAAAGAGACGGTGCACCAGTGCCTGCGCGACGGCAAAACCACCGTCCAGGTAGACCGCACCAATCAGCGCCTCCAGGGTGTCCGCCAGAATGGAGGGGCGCTTTTGGCCCCCGGAGCGCACTTCGCCTTCGCCCAAGCGCATGACGTCGGGCAAACCCAAGCCTACCGCCAACTGGTGCAGGGTCTCCTGCTTGACCAGATTGGCACGCACACGCGACAAGTCGCCCTCGGGCAAGCTGGCCAACCGGGCATACAGCATGTCCGACACCGCCAGGTTCAGCACCGAGTCACCCAAGAACTCCAAGCGTTCGTAATGATCGCTTGAGAAGCTGCGGTGGGTCAGTGCCTGGGTCAGCAGGGAAGTGTTTGAGAATTCATGTTGCAGACGGCGCTGCAACTCCACCAGTCCAGGTGCCACGCTATTTGGAGCGACCGGCGTATTTGAGCGTCAGCCAGGCCGGACCCACCAAGTGGATTTCGCGCTGGTAGGAAAAACTCACGACCACTTTTTCACCCTCTTTGGTGATCTCCAGGTCTTTCTTGTCGACGGACTTGAAGTCATCGATGGCCTGCATCCGTTCAAAGCTGTTTCGGATATCGACGACCGATCCGCCCTCAAGTGCTGCCTTGTTGACCGCTTTGGTGATCGCCTGATACTCAATCATCGTTGGAAAAACCTGCGCGGCGACCACACCGGTCAGCGCGATCACGGTGCCAACAAAGAGCAACCCAAAGAATGTGATGCCGCGTTGTTTGGACTTGCTATGCACTTTCATGTGAATCGTTCCTTTCAATCAAACGAGCCTATGCGCTTGGGATTGCTGAAATTCATCCAGACAAAGAAGGCCTTGCCAACGATATTCTTCTCGGGCACAAAACCCCAGTACCTGGAATCCAGTGAATTATCGCGATTGTCACCCATCATGAAGTAGTGGCCTTCGGGAACTTTGCAGGTCACGCCTTCAACGGAATACAGGCAACCGTCCCGCCCCACAAAATTATCCGCACCAGGCACAAACGCCGGCCGTTCATCGTCGTTGAGCAGCTTGTGTTTCTTGTCGCCCAGTTGCTCCTCGAACTGTTTGAAGTAACGCATGGCGTCCTCATCAAAAAACTCGGGGACGCTGGAGGTTGCAACCGCCTGGCCGTTGATCGTCAGGCGCTTGTTGATGTACGCAACCTGGTCGCCCGGCAAGCCCACCACACGCTTGATGTAGTCCAGACTGGGTTTGGGTGGGTAACGGAACACCATGACATCGCCCCGCTTCGGGGCATTACCCTCCGTCAGTTTGGTGTTGAGCACCGGCAGACGCAAGCCATAGGTAAATTTATTCACCAGAATCAAATCACCCACCAACAGGGTCGGGATCATCGAGCCGGATGGAATCTTGAAGGGCTCGACCAGAAACGAACGCAGGAAAAACACCGCAATGATCACGGGGAATAAACCGGCGGTCCAGTCCAGCCACCAGGGCTGCATCAGCAAACGCGTTTTGGCTTCCGCGATGTCTCCATCCACTTGCGTGATCCCCATCTTGCCCAGGTCAGCACGCCGCTGGATATCGGAAGCCTCCAGCGTTGCGGCAGCCTTCTCCCGTTGTGGCAAAAAGTAGTAGCGCTCGGCCAGCCAATAGACACCCGTTACCACGCTTGCCAAGAACAGCAGCAGGGCAAAATTGCCTTCGACCAGACCCAAATACCAGGACCCCGCGTACAACGCAAAGGCTGCCAGAACGGCTGAGGTAATTGCCTGCATCAGTCTTCCACCTGCAGAATGGCGAGAAATGCCTCTTGTGGTACTTCCACGGAACCGATTTGCTTCATGCGTTTCTTGCCTGCTGTTTGTTTCTCAAGGAGCTTTTTCTTGCGCGAAATATCGCCGCCGTAACACTTGGCCAGGACGTTTTTGCGCAGGGCTTTGATTGTCTCACGGGCAATGATGTTGGCTCCGATGGCGGCCTGGATGGCGACATCGAACATCTGGCGGGAAATGATCTCGCGCATCTTGCCCACGACCGCACGACCGCGGTAAATGCTTTGGCTACGGTGCAGCATGATCGATAGCGCATCGACCTTTTCAGAGTTCAGCAAGATGTCGACCTTGACCACATCGGCCGCGCGGTACTCCTTGAACTCGTAGTCCATGGAGGCATAGCCCCGGCTCACGCTCTTCAGCTTGTCGAAGAAGTCGAGCACGATTTCGGCCAGCGGCATTTCGTAGGTCAACACGACCTGGCGCCCTTTGTAGGCCATGTTCATCTGCACGCCGCGCTTCTGGTTGGCCAGCGTCATCACCACTCCCACGTATTCCTGCGGCATGTAGAGGTGCACGGTGACGATGGGCTCGCGAATCTCGGCGGTCTTGCCCACGTCGGGCATCTTGGACGGGTTTTCCACCATGATGACCTCGCCGTCGTTCTTCATGACCTCGTAGATCACGCTGGGTGCGGTGGTGATCAGGTCCTGGTCAAACTCGCGTTCCAGCCGCTCCTGCACGATTTCCATGTGCAGCAAGCCGAGGAAGCCGCAGCGGAAACCAAAGCCCAGCGCCTGCGAGACTTCAGGCTCGTAATGCAGCGAGGCATCGTTGAGCTTGAGTTTTTCCAGCGCGTCGCGCAGCGAGTCGTACTCACTGGCTTCGGTCGGGTACAGGCCGGCAAAGACCTGCGGCTGGATTTCCTTGAAGCCCGGCAGGGCTTCGGTGGCCGTGGCCGCAGCGCCACCGGTGCCCGGCTTGATCAGTGTGACGGTGTCGCCGACCTTGGCAGCCTGCAGTTCCTTGATGCCAGCAATGATGTAGCCCACCTCACCCGCCTCGAGCGACGGACGCGGCTGGTTGGCCGGTGTGAACACGCCCAGGTTGTCGGCGTTGTACATGGCACCCGAGGCCATCATCTTGATGCGCTCACCCTTGACCAGACGCCCATCCACCACGCGCACCAGCATGACCACGCCCACATAACTGTCGAACCAGCTGTCGATGATCATGGCGCGCAGCGGGCCATCCGGATTGCCCTTGGGCGCAGGAATCTTGGCGACGATGGCTTCGAGAATATCGTCGATACCGAGACCGGTTTTCGCGGAGCACACGATCGCGTCGGTGGCGTCAATGCCAATCACGTCTTCGATTTCACTGCGCGCGTTGTCGGGGTCGGCGTTGGGCAAGTCGATCTTGTTGAGTACCGGCAGCACTTCCACATGCAGGTCGAGAGCGGTGTAGCAGTTGGCCACTGTCTGCGCTTCAACACCCTGGCTTGCATCCACAACCAGCAGTGCACCCTCACAGGCAGACAGCGAGCGACTCACTTCATATGAGAAGTCCACATGCCCCGGTGTATCGATCAGATTGAGGTTGTAGACCTCTCCATTCTTGGCTTTGTATTGCAGCGCGGCGGTCTGTGCCTTGATGGTTATCCCACGCTCTTTCTCAATATCCATCGAGTCCAGAACCTGTGCCTCCATCTCGCGCGCTTCGAGTCCACCACAGCGCTGTATCAGCCGGTCCGCGAGCGTGGATTTGCCATGATCAATGTGCGCAATGATCGAAAAATTTCTGATGTGATTCATCAACGAGAACGCTTAAGTGGTTGAATTAAAAAGAGGGAGGCAAGAAAAAAGGGCGCGTCGAGTATTGACGCGCCCTGAACCAACAATCATTGGCAACTGCGAAGGTTGGAGCTTCATTGTAGG